>JAYEJW010000522.1:0-26872 GCA_034716535.1 Pseudomonadota bacterium | reverse complement strand
CATAGATGCTTGAATTAGATAAAGGAATGCGCGCCAGCGCAGAGATTGCAACGCACCGGGAGCTCGCTGTGGAAAACTGCTTCATCTTCGCCGACGACCTGGGGCCAACCAAGATCATCCACGTGTGGGAGCCATCGATCGGGCTGCGCGGCATCCTGGTGGTGGACAACGTGGCCAGAGGCCCTTCCATCGGCGGGTTGCGCATGGCCGAGGACGTCAGCATCGAGGAGTGCTTCCGCCTTGCCCGGGCCATGACCTTCAAGAACGCCGCTGCGGGACTCCCCCACGGCGGAGGGAAGGCAGTGCTGTTCGGCGACCCCAAGATGCCGAAGGAAAGCAAGGAAGTCTTGATCCGCGGCCTCGCAATGGCCCTGCGCAACGAGGAAGACTATATCTTCGCTCCGGACATGGGCACCGACGAGGAGTCCATGGCCTGGGTGAGGGACGAGATCGGCCGCGCGGTCGCCCTGCCGAGGGAGGTCGGCGGCATCCCTCTGGACGAGATCGGCGCCACCGGCTGGGGCCTGCTGAATGCCACGGAGGTGGCGCTCGAGTTCTGCGACTTCGGCCTCGAGGGTGCCCAGGTTGTGGTCCAGGGCTTTGGAGCGGTCGGCAAACACGCGGCCTGTTTCCTCGTGGACAAGGGCGCGGTGCTGGTCGGCGCGGCGGACTCGCGGGGCACCATCTACAACGAGCGGGGGCTCAACCTGGCGGCACTCATCGAGCTCAAGGATGAGGGCCACAGCGTGGCCGACTACGCCGAGGGCACTAGGCTCGACCGGGACGAAGTGGTCGGCCTGCCTTGCGACATATGGGTCCCCGCTGCCCGTCCAGACGTGATCCGCGAAGACAATGTGAACCGCCTTCAGGCACGGCTCGTGGTCGAGGGGGCCAACATCCCGTTCACCGAGGGCGCGGAGCGCATCCTGCACGAGCGCGGCGTGCTGGTCGTACCGGACTTCATAGCCAACGCCGGCGGCGTGATCTGCGCGGCTATGGAGTACCGAGGTGCGACGGAATCGGCGGCGTTGGAGAGCATCAGAGAAAAGGTACGCCGCAACACCCGTCTGGTGCTGCAGAGCGCGCAGAAGCATGGTCTCCTACCCCGCCAGTCGGCGGTGCGGATGGCCGAGGCGGGGGTGCGCCAGGCGATGGAGTACAGACGCTATTCGCTCTTCTCCTCGGCACGGGGGTACGTTTGATGTACCGCATCCGCTTCCACGGTCGGGGCGGTCAGGGCATGAAGACCGCCAGCCGCATCCTCGGTACCGCCTGCTTCCTTGCCGGCTTCGAGGTGCAGGATGCGCCACGCTACGGCGCCGAGCGGCGCGGAGCGCCCATCTTCGCCTATGTCCGGGCCGGCCAGGCACCCATACGGGAACGCGGGATCATCCGCCGACCGGATCTGGTGGTCGTCGCAGACCCGACCCTGGTGCCGATCCCCGCGGCCGGCGTCCTCGTCGGCCTGGACACCCACAGCCTGCTGCTGATCAACAGCCGGGAGACGCCGCAGATCTGGAAAGGCCGGCTGAATTGTGCCGGCCCTGTGATCTGCTTCCACCCTCATAGCGAGACCCGGGAACGCTCGGAGCTGCCCTTCGTGGGCACCGCCAGCGCCGCGGCCGCCGCCCGACTGCTGGGCTTCGTCGAGCTCAGCCACCTGGAGCAGGCCGTCCAACAAGAGCTGGCTGGTCTCGACGATCCGATTGTCGACAAGAACCTGGCCATCGCTCGCAGGGCGCATGAGCAGATGGCGGCCCTCGAAGGGCGCGTCCGCGAAGGCGAAGAGGCGTCTGCACACGCCTATCAGATCCCGGACTGGATCGAGCTGCCCTTCGAAGAGGCCCGGGTCTCCGCTCCGGTGATCCACGCAGGCCTGACCAGCGAGGCCGTGCCCACAGGCCTCTGGCGCACCCTGCGCCCGGTCATCGACTACGACCGCTGCAACCGCTGCTGGTGGGTGTGCTCCGCCTTCTGCCCCGACGGAGCGATTCGCGTCGCGGACGGCCTGCCCGTGATCGACTACGAGCACTGCAAGGGCTGCCTGGTGTGCATGGCTCAGTGCCCGCCCCACGCCATCGCCGCCCTGCCCGAGGAGGAGGCCGCCCCATGACCCGTCAGCTCATCACAGGCAACGGCGCGGCGGCCTGGGGCGCCCGACTGGCCCGCGCGGACTATGTGCCGGCCTTTCCCATCACACCCCAGACCGAGATCATCGAGACCCTGGCGGCCTGGATCGAGCGCGCAGAGATGCCCGGGCGCCTGGTCACCCTGGAGTCCGAGCACTCCATGCTCACCGCCGCCGGAGCGGCCGCCGCCACCGGGGTACGGGTCTTCACCGCCACCTCCAGCCAGGGTCTGCTGTACGCCATGGAGATGCTGTACACGGTGGCGGGCTGGCGCGCTCCCTTCGTGCTTGTGAACGTATCGCGCGGACTCGCCACCCCTCTTACGCTGGAGCCGGACCACAACGACGTACTGGCCGCCCGGGACTGCGGCTTCCTGCAGATCCACTGCGCTACCTGCCAGGAGGTGCTGGACAACCTGCTCATCGCCTACCGGCTGGCGGAGGATCAACGGGTCAGACTCCCGGTCATCGTCAACCTGGACGGCTTCTATCTGTCCTTCACCCGCGAACCGGTGGACCTGCCGGAACCGGAGGAGGTGGACGCATTCCTGCCCCCCTTCGAGGCGCGCGACATCGCTTTTCGCGCCAGCATGCCGGAGAGCCAGGCGGTGGCGGTGCTGGGCGGTTCCCCCTACTCCTATTTTCGCTACGAGTCCCACCTGGCGGCCCTGAACGGACTCGGGGTCTACGAGACGGCGGGGGCCGCTTTCGGAGAACACTTCGGCCGCGCCTACGCGCCGCTGGATTGCTACCGATGTGAGGACGCGGAGATCTGCTACCTGATGATCGGCTCCTTTGCCACCAAGGCCCGCGTCGCGGTGGACTCCCTGCGCGCCGCCGGCCAGGCCGTGGGACTGGTGCGACCCCGGCTGCTGCGGCCCTTCCCCGGGGAGCCGCTGCGAAAGGCCTTGCTGGGAAAGCGGGGCGTGGCGGTGATCGACCAGAACCTGTCTTTCGGGATGGGCGGGGTGCTCCACGCGGAGCTCGCTTCCGCTCTGTACGGTCAGCCGCAGGCACCGGTGTTGACAAGCTTCGTCGCAGGATTGGGCGGCCGGGATATCGCCCCGGAGGAGCTGTTCGAGATCGCCCGGATTGCGCGGGAGGCGGCGGATAACGGCGTCGCCCCACCGCCTCGGCTGCTGTACACCGAGGACGAGCTGCGGGAGCTCAGAACGCTGCAGACGTTGGCCAGGGTAGAGAGAAACGAGTTGGGAGAAGCCTAATGAGCAAACCGGACACGCGCTTCAGAAGTGTAAAGGATCTGCCCTCCTCCCACCTGCTGGGCACGGGCACGCCCATGTGTGCCGGTTGTGGCGGCCTGCAGGCCCTGCATGAGATCTACGACATCCTGGGCGGCAAGACCGTGTTCATCAACGCGGCGGGCTGCATGACCCTGCTCTCGGTCTACCCCTTCACGCCCTTCCGCGGCTCCTGGCTCTACACGGCCATGGCCTCGGCCCCGGCGGGGGCCCAGGGGGTACGCGATGCCCTGGACATCCTGCTGGAGCGCGAGCGCATCGGCACCGACGAGGACCTGCAGGTGGTGGTGCTCACCGGCGACGGGGCGGCCTACGGTATGGGCCTGTCCTCCACCTCGGCGGCCATCGACGGCGGGCTGGACTTCCTCTACATCGTCTACGACAACGAGGGCTATGGAAACACCGGCCAGCAGTACTCTCCCGCCACCCCCCACGCGGCCTTGACCTCGACCAGCCGCGGGGTGAGCGGTTTCGCCGGCTACAAGAAGGACCTGTTCGCCATCTGGTGTGCCCATCGGCCCGCCTACGCGGCGACGGTGATCGGCGCCGAGCCCCTGGACCTCGCGCGGAAGGTGGAGAAGGCGATGTCGATCAAGGGCCCGCGCCTGCTGCTGGCCCTCGCCCCCTGCCCCACGGGCTGGGACTTCGATCCCCAGGAGACCGCGGAGATCGGGAAACTGGCGGTGAAGACCGGCGTCTGGCCGCTCAAGGAGTACGTCGACGGGCAGATCACCCATACCAAGCTACCCATGCGCCGGGTACCGGTCGAGCGCTACCTGGAGAAGCAGGGCCGCTTTCGGCACCTGTTTCGCCCGGAACGTAGGGAGGATCTGCTCCGGGAGATCCAGGACCGCGTGGATGCCTATTGGGAGAACCCCTAGGGTGCCCCGCGCACCCGCTCCGGCTCGGACCACCGCCATGAGCAGGACAATGCGAAGCTACTTCCACCGCGGCGGAGAGACGCCGCTTCTGGGCCAGACCATTGCCGAACGCCTGACCGACGTCTCCGCACGTTTCCCCGACCGGGAGGCGGTGGTCTCGATCCACCAGGGGCGCCGCCTCACCTATGCGGGGCTACAAGGGGAATCGGACCGCATCGCCCGCGGACTGCTCGCGCTGGGCTTCGCTAAGGGAGAGCGCGTCGGCGTCTGGTCCACGAACAACGTCGAGTGGCTGCTGCTCCAGCTTGCCACCGCCCGCATCGGCGTCATCCTGGTCAATATCAACCCGGCCTACCGGGTACGCGAGCTCAAGTATGCACTCAGGAAGTCCGAGGTGCAGGGGCTGTTCCTGATCCCTAGGTTCCGCTCCAGCGACTATACGGCCATGCTCGGCGAGCTACTGCCTCAGCTGGAGTGGTGCTGCCCGGAAGAGCTGACGGACAAGGAGCTGCCGGACCTGCGGCGGCTGATCCTGTACGACCCCGCCGGTCCGGAACGCACGCGAAGTCCTCTGCGCGGGCTGCAGGTCTGGCAAGACCTGCTGGCGGCGGCCGAGGGGGTCCCGCCGGCGCGCTTGGAGGCGGCGAGCGCGGCCCTGGACCCGGACGACCCCATCAACATCCAGTACACCTCCGGAACCACCGGTTTCCCCAAGGCGGTGCTGCTGACACACCACAACATCCTGAACAACGCCTGGTTCTCCGCAGCGGGCATGGGCTTCACCGCGCAGGACCGACTGGCCGTCCCCGTGCCCTTCTACCACTGCTTCGGCATGGTGCTGGCCAACATGCTGTGCCTGTCGGTCGGGGCCTGTCTCGTGCTGCCGAGCGAGCACTTCGACCCCCTCGCCGTGCTACGAGCGATCCAAAGCGAGGGATGCACCGCCGTCCACGGCGTGCCCACCATGTTCATCGCCCAGCTCGAGCACCCGGAATTTGCCAGGTTCGACCTCGCCAGCCTGCGCACCGGCATCATGGCGGGCGCCCCCTGTCCGCCCGCGCTCATGACGCGGGTGATGGAGGACATGCACTGCCCCGAGATCCTGATCGGATACGGAGAGACCGAGGCCTCACCCCTGACTCACCTCACCCTGCCGGACGACAGCCTGGAACGCCGCACCCGGACGGTCGGCCGCAATCTCCCCCACCAGGAGGTCAAGATTGTGGACCTGGAGGACGGCCGGACCCTCCCCATCAATGAGATCGGCGAGGTCTGCTTCCGCGGCTACCACGTCATGCGCGGCTACTACAGGGATCCGGAGGCGACGGCCGAGTCGCTGGACACCGCCGGCTGGCTGCACTCCGGGGACTTGGGCCGGATGGACGAGGAGGGTTACCTGACAATCACGGGGCGGCTCAAGGAGATGATCATCCGCGGCGGCGAGAACATCTATCCGCGGGAGATCGAGGAGCACATCTTCGCTCACCCCAAGGTGGCCCTGGTCGCTGTGTTCGGGGTTCCGGATCCCTTCTACGGCGAGGAAGTGGCGGCCTGGATCCAGCCCCACGCCGGCGCAACGATGAGCGCCGAGGAGGTCCGGGACCACTGCCGCGACCTCCTCGCCCACTTCAAGATCCCGAAGCACATCCGCCTCGTGGACCAGTTCCCGATGACCGTAACCGGCAAGCTGCAGAAGTTTCGGATGCGGGAACGGGAGATCGAGCTTCAAAAAAAGGATGTGCCGCCATGACCTGCGAACCGAGACCCATCGCCCGCAGGGAGTGATAAGATTCACCTCGCAACAGGACGACCGGCCGCTCCCAGCGGCCGCACGAACCACTTGACGGGGGCGGTCATGCCGAGTCTGACAGAAGAACTAGCAAAGGAAGTGATTGCGGCGTTCAGGGCCGAGCTGGACGAGGGCGTGCGGGCGCAGATCAGCGAGCGCCAGTTCGAGTTTCTGGAGCTGCTTGTGAAAGACGCCGTCGCCGGCGGGATTCACGATGCGGCCGAACGGGTCGAAAAACTGGGACGTGAGCTCAGGAGCGAGGCCGGAACACCGGAGATCGAGCTCTGAGATGAAGGCGCTGCGGAACCGGTTTTAGGGCGAACGCCGCGACCGTAACACACTCTCCCGGCTCGCCGGCTGCGACGGGCAAGGGTACGACCTCGATCCCCTGTCACCCGCGAATCCGCTCGGCCCTTCTCCGAACGCCGTTTGTTGGGGGACCTGGGAAAATCGCCTGTCATGCAGTTTACCCGACATCCCGGCGCTCGTTGCGCCTTGCCGGTTCGACGATCTCTCCATGACCGACAACATTCTCACCATTCTCCAAGGCGCCCTCGGGCTCGCCGTGCTGGTCGGCCTGGCCTGGCTGCTGAGCGAGAAGCGGCGCGCCGTGCGGCCACGCCTGATACTTGCGGGACTGGGCAGTCAGTTCTTGCTGGCCCTGCTGTTGCTCAGGCTGCCGCCCGTGAAGTGGTTATTCCTAACCCTCAACGACATGGTACTCGCCCTTCAGGAGGCGACGGACGCGGGTACCGGGTTCGTGTTCGGCTACCTGGGCGGGGGTGCCGCACCCTTCGAGACCCTTTACCCCGAGAACAGCTTCGTCCTGGCCTTCCGCGCCCTACCCCTGCTGCTTGTGATGGGCGCCTTGTCCGCGCTGCTCTTTCACTGGCGGGTCCTGCCCCTGATAGTGAAGGGCTTCGCCTGGGCGCTGCACAAGACCTTCGGGATCGGCGGCGCCCTGGGGCTGGGAGCGGCGGCCAATATCTTCGTGGGCATGACCGAGGCACCGCTGCTGATCCGTCCTTACCTCAAGAGCATGTCCCGCAGCGGACTCTTCGGGCTCATGACCTGCGGCATGGCCACCATCGCCGGCACCATGATGGTGCTCTACGCGGGCATCCTGGGCCCGGTGATCCCGGACGCCATGGGCCACATACTGACCGCCTCGCTGATCTCCGCTCCCGCCGCCCTCATGATCGCCGGCATCCTGGTGCCCCACGCAGCCGACGAAGCGGCGCAAGAGCGGATAGAGATCGAAAGTAAGTACGGCGGCGCCATGGACGCCGTCACCCGGGGCACGCTGGACGCCATCCCCCTCTTTCTCAACATCATCGCCATGCTTGTCGTGCTGGTCGCCCTGGTAACCATCGCCAACCAGCTCCTGGGGCTGTTGCCGCACGTCCTCGGCGAGCCCCTGACCCTGCAGCGCCTGCTCGGCTGGGTGATGGCCCCGGTGGTCTGGCTGATCGGCATCCCTTGGGCCGAGGCCCAGACCGCGGGCGCCCTGATGGGGGTGAAGACCGTACTCAACGAGCTCCTTGCCTACCTGCAGTTGGCGTCCCTGCCGACCGAGGAGTTGAGCGAGCGCAGCCGTCTGATCATGACCTACGCCCTGTGCGGGTTTGCCAACCTGGGCAGTCTCGGGATCATGATCGGCGGTCTGGGCGCCATGGCCCCGGAGCGGCGCTCCGAGATCGTGGCCATGGGGATGAAGTCCATCCTCGCCGGCACCCTTGCGACCCTGATGACCGGTGCAGTCGTGGGATTCCTAGCCTAGTGCGAATGTCGGGACCTCGAACTGGCGCGACGCTTCACCCGCCGGGAAAAGTATGATCGCGGAGTTACCCGTTGCTCGAAATGGCTGACCGCTGACTGCTGATCGCTAAAAGCTCTTTTCAGCATGAACCGAAGTGGACCACCGTCACCCGAGGAGACACCCGATGAGCGATCAGATCCAAGGCCGGTGTTGGCACTGTGGAAATGGGCTGACCGCGGCCGACCTGGGCCGGGAGAGCGCCTGTGCGCATTGCGGCAAGGACACCCGCGTCTGCCGCAACTGCCGTCACTATGCGCCCGGCCGCCCAAACGACTGCGTCGAGCCCATGGTGGAAAAGGTGCTGAACAAGGAACGGGCGAATTTCTGCGAGCTCTTCGAGCCGACGGCGACCCCCGCAAGCTCAGGCCCAGAGCCCGCCGCCGACGACCTCCGCAAGGCGGCAGAGGACCTGTTCAAGTAGCCGCGGTGCCATTGGAAGGGCACGGCGAAGGCTTTCCTTGCCGCCTCGCCCGCCGGGAGAGGCGGGTGCGGGTAGGACCGTCAGGGTACGAGCAACATCGTTATCGGGTAACGCGAGCGCCGTCGGTCTCTGACCGCTTCGCGGCTGCCTCGCTGCACGCCACGGCGGTCGTCAATAGAAGCGCACGCACAAAAAAAACCACCCGCAACGCGGGTGGCTGATCGAGAATTTTTCCCCGTTTTGGCGCTCAGAGAGTTTTGGCGCCAAAGTTAGGGTTAGAGGTCACTAGAGAACGTCAGCACCGGAGGGCGACGCCGCGAACACCTGGCAACTGGGAGTGATGCCGGGGTTGGAGGAGACCAGCAAAGAGAATCCGGCGGCGAAACCGGCGGGAATATCGTTCGCGGCGTTGAGCGTTATATACACCGTCCCGCCGCTAACCGTAACCGGGTCCGAGAAAATACCCGGGGGGAACGCGTTGCCAAGGCCGTCCTGGTTGCTGGTGGACAGGATAACCGATCCGTTCCCCCTGACCGCGTTGGCTCGCCACACATCCCCCGGCAGGAACTCGTCAGCAACCGATACAACGAATCCGTTTCCGGCTGTGGTGCACCGCAACAGCCACGCGCAATCAAGGTCGTCGCAAGTGAATCCCATGACGACCTGGTCTGCCGCCACGTCTTTGGGCGGCGCATCGCCGAAATTCTCCGCTGCAACGGCGACGCTTGCGCCCGCGGTCATCAGGACTGCTGCAAAAGGCAAGGCCTTGAGAAGAGCCTTCATGGTCGATTACCCCTTAATCTTTAACAAAGTTGGAAGCGTTTGTTCGAACTCACCCCTTTGTGGGATAGCCGAGATTCCTCAATAGGTAACGTATCGGCACCCACGATTCGAAACCCTAGCAGACATTCGACAAAATGCCAAGAAATCTTGAGAAGATTGATTAACACGCAATGATTGGAGGAATCTCTTGTTATTGGCGTCGGAGATCAGGCAAGCTTCGGCTTCTTGTCTGTTTGCAGAGACTGATCCTGGGATGCATGCCGCGAGAAGCTCGATTGCCGTAAACCCGATCCAATGCCGGCCGGGTTTTCACTTTCGGCCTTTACCCACACGATGGTGCGCATGCACAACATGGGCGCACGCCTGTGGAGTGGGAGACGGTTGACGCGCACAAAAAAAACCGCCCGCGATGCGGGCGGCGATTCGAGAAGCTCCTCGCGGTCGATCTGCCGGGAGCTTAACCAACTAAGTTTTCGTCTTTATTCTTGCCTTAGGGTCCGCCTCAAGGTCCCGAAGGCTCCGCGGCAAGCACGGTGCAGGCCGGATCCGCTCCCAGGCTCCTGACTTTCAGGGTGAACCCCGCGGCAAACCCTCCGGGGATCGGGTTAGAGGTATTCAGGGTTACGTACGCTGCAGTGCCGTACGCACCCACCTCGGGCGAGAACACATCGGGAGCGAAGGCGACACCGCCAGCGTCCTGATTGCTCGTGGACTCGATGAGCGTCCCGCTCCGATTGACGATGTTGGCACGCCACACGTCCCCCGGAACACAGCAGTCGGCAACGGACACCATCAGCGTGGGCGCCGCAGACGTGCACCGCAACAGCCATGCACAATCAAGGTCATCGCAGACGAAGAAGTAGGTGGCCTCTTCGACCGCGTCCTTTGGCATTGCCTCCGGCGTGGCGTTGTCACCGGCGACCGCGACACCCGTCCCCGCGGTCAGCAACACAACGGCAAAGGATAATACTGCAGAGAATGTTTTCATCCTCGTCACCTCCAAGATTATTCGATCGATATTCCTTACTACCCCTTGGGTACTCCCGACAGGCGATCTGCGCGCGAGTCGGTTTCCCACTTGAAATGCTAGCAGGCGCCTCTCTGAATGCGATAAAGTGTGACCCACGTCACACTTTTTATTCGTGCTTATTTGACTCAGGTCAACTCGCAGCGCCAAGATCCAAGAACCTCCGTCGAGACGGACCGCTAATCCGCTTTTCTGGACGTGGTGCCGTGCATCATCGCAAGATTCCGGCGAGCCCCCCTGTTGAACATCCTCCAACACCTCGTCTTCTAGAGGCTTGCGACGGCCGACGCGGGAAAGAGCTCGAACAGATCACCGCGCAAGCCGTTCGGTCTCAATTCCGATGTGCAATGCGCTGATTTTGCAGACGCTGTACAATCTGGTCGGTAAGTTTATAAACCTAAGCTGTTGTTTCGGCCGCCTGCCGTTTCGATATTGGTGGCCCGCCATTTCGATACTTGACCGGGACAACCAGGATTCACCAGTAATTCCGAATATTCTAAGGTCCAATGAGATGAGCAACAGAGGATCCTTGTTTGGCGATATCCGGACCGCGAAAGAATCCATGACCAATTGGTCACCCGACCATCCGGCCGTCAACGAGACCTCAGCCTCTCGGAAACCTCTTCAGGTGGTGCCCTTTCTCGCACTACTCTTCGTATTGCTTACGGTCCCCCTCCCCGCACTGGCTCGCCAGGGTGAGCCACCCTTGAGCAGTACCTCACAAGACCTCACCTCAGTGGCATCGGTCCCCGTCACCGCCCTGCCGGCGGTGGAGGTCACGACGCTCCTCGCCAAGGATGCGAAGCGCACAACGCCCGGCCCTCTGACGTTCGCCGTGCCGGTTCCGGTGCAAATCTCGCCCACAAGCCACGGCCAATGGGAAGACCTGCCCGACGGCGGAAAGGTATGGCGACTGCGTTTCGAGTCACCGGGCGCGACCGACCTCAACTTCGGCTTCACGCGCTTCCGATTGCCGCCCGGCGCAAAGCTCTACATCATCAGCGAGGCGGAAGGCTATTTCGAGGGACCCTACACGGCCGAGGACAACGAGCCCCACTTCCAGCTCTGGACCCCGGTCGTTCCGGGAGGAAAAGCAGTCGTCGAGCTGTTCCTCCCCGCCGGGGTCAGCCCGCAGACGGTGGAGTTGGAGCTCACGCAAGTGGCCACCGGATACCTGGACCTTTTTGGCCGCAGCGAGCTGTCTCTCATCAAGCAGGGTTCCTGCAACATCGACGTCATCTGTCCGCAAGGCGAGCCCTGGCGCAACGAGATTCGCAGCACCGCCGCCATTGCGTTCGGCGGGTTCTTGTTCTGCACGGGCACGCTCCTCGCAGACGAGCCCGGCACCTTCCGCAACTTCGTTTTGACAGCCGACCACTGCGGGATCGGTCCGCTGAATGCGCTGTCCGTGGTCGTCTACTGGAACTTCGAGTCACCGGTGTGCGGCCAACTCGACGGCGGCTCTCTGGCGGACAACCAGATCGGCGCCTCCTATCGGGCCGGGCGATCGGACGTCGACATTACCTTGATCGAGCTCTCCACAACGCCGAGCCCCTCGTTCAATGTGTACTACTCCGGCTGGGATCGCTCGAACAACCCGCTGTCGCCGCCTTTGGGGAGCGTAGGAATCCACCATCCCAGTGGGGATGAGAAGGCGATCAGCTTCAACCTGGACCCGCTGGTCACCGTCAACAACTGCATCGGGACGGGCGGCGACAGCACCGATACCCACTGGGAGATGGACTGGGAGCAAGGCACTACCGAGCCGGGCTCCTCGGGCTCCGGCATCTGGAGCCCCGACAGTCAGGGCCTCGTCGGATTCCTCTCCGGCGGCTCGGCGTCCTGCTTTTTTCCCAACGGAACCGACTGCTACGGCAAGTTCGCCGTTGCCTGGGACGGTCTTACGCCAGACATCCGCCTGAAAGATTGGCTCGATCCGAACGGCCTGGATCCGGTTACGGTTCACGGCTCCGACGCCCCGGGAGCCCTCACGTTGGCTTCGCCGGAACCGGGCGTCGCCGGACAGGTAAACGACTTCACATCCACCTTCGCAACACCGGGCGCAACCGTTTACTACGTCTATGGAACCCGGACGGGCAGTACGGCGATCCCCGGTTGTAGCGGCGTCGTGGACATCAGGAACGCGAAGGTCTTCGGGAACGCAATGGCGGATCCCACCGGGACGGCACAGCTGTCTAGAACAGTCCCATCCGGTGCACAAGGACTGAACCTGCTGCTCCAGGCCGTTGAGCCGGGGAGCTGCTCTGTGAGCAATCGACTGAGTTTCGTATTTCAATGAAGCATCCAATCGCACTTCGACGATGGTTCTGGGCAGGATCCAGGGTCTTCAGGGCCTTGGTCCCGCTGCTCTTGGCACCTGCGGCCTGCGCAGGCGAAGCGGACTTCGCGGCACAGAGGGAGTCCTTGGTACGGGAGGTCGAGCGGCAGGTCATGGAAACCCGCCACGAGCTGGGTACGGACCGTCTCGATCCGGCCGTCCTGGCCGCGCTGAGGACCGTACCGCGTCACGCCTTCGTCCCCCCGGCCCTGCACGCCGAGGCCTATGGCAACCACCCCCTGCCAATCGGCGCCGGTCAAACCATCTCGCAACCCTACGTCGTTGCGATCATGACCCAGCTCCTTGACGTCGGCCCGGGAGACCGGGTCTACGAGCTGGGCACCGGCTCAGGTTACCAGGCCGCCGTACTGGCCGCGATGGGGGTCGAGGTCTACTCGGTAGAGATTGTGCCGAAGCTCGCGGATCGCGCGCGCGAAACCCTGGAGGGGTTGGGTTACGACAAGGCCAGGGTACGGGCAGGGGACGGTTACCTGGGCTGGCCGGAGGCGGCCCCCTTCGACGGAATCGTCGTCACCGCGGCGGCAGACCACATTCCCCAGCCGCTGATCGATCAGTTGGCCACCGGCGGGCGCCTGGTCATGCCCCTGGGCGCGCCGGGATGGGTACAGCAGCTGGTGCTGATGGAAAAGACCGCCGAGGGGAAATTGGAGCGCAGGGACCTGCTACCGGTCCGCTTCGTGCCCGTCACCGGTCCCAACGTGCGGTGAGCCTAGAAACGGCAGTTGACCGCTTCACGCGACAATCAAGTGACTGATCCGGGGCAAAATAGTGGTGCTGTTGGGCCTCACCTTTTTGGTGAGGACGCTACGCCACCCAGCGCACGCACCGGACGGCGCCTGGCGGCGTTACAACTCGTTCCAATAGCGGGGCTATTGCGCCTCGTTGTGCCTTGCCAGACACCCCCCAGCACGCACCCTGGGCCGCGTCCAACTGCCGCTTCTAGGCTGAACGGTCGGCGGCCTGCGCGATGATGCTGGAAACGACCGCCCGCGCCATCGAATCCTTTCACAGACGGCCCCGCGTGCTGCGGCTCGAATGCGGCGTACAACACTACGACTGGGGCGATCCCGATGCGATTCCCGCCATACTCGGACGCGCCAACCGAGAACGGCGCCCTTTCGCAGAGCTGTGGGCGGGGGCGCATCCGGACCTGCCGTCGACGGCGTTCGTCGACGACGTGCGTGTGCCGCTGGATGAGCTTATCCGAGCGGCGCCGGATGAAGTCCTCGGCGCCGAGGTCGCCGCACGGTTCGACGGCGAGCTGCCTTTCCTGCTGAAGATCCTGGCGGCAGGCAAGCCGCTGTCCATCCAGGCTCACCCGAATAGCGTCCAGGCGCTCCAGGGCTTCGCGCGCGAGAACGGCGAAGGCCTGCCCTTGGACGCACCCACGCGCAGCTACCACGACCCGCACCACAAGCCGGAGCTGCTCGTCGCTCTGAGCGACTTCTACACCCTGCGCGGGTTCCGGCCCCTTGCCGAGATCGCGCGGGCATTGGGCAAAACACCGGAGCTCGCGCCGCTGGCCGGACACTTTCGACCGGACAGCGACGGCCTTGCAGCCCTCTACGGTCACCTCATGCGCCTGGAACAGGCGAGCCTGAACGCGCTCCTGGATCCGCTCATCGGGCGCCTGGTGGAGGAGGCCCGGGATCGACGCTTCACGCAGGAGGACCCTGAGTACTGGATTCTACGCGCGGATCGCGAATTCTCGGCACCCGGCCACCGGGACCACGGACTGCTATCCATGTTCCTTCTGAACCTGGTCCACCTTCGCCCGGGCCAGGCCGTCTACCTGCCCGCCGGAGAGCTGCACAGCTATCTCGACGGCATGGGGATGGAGCTTATGGCGAACTCAAACAACGTGCTGCGTGGGGGGCTCACCCACAAGCACGTGGATCTCGAGGAGTTGCTGCGTGTTCTCAGCTTCCACGGAGCCCCGGCGGATATCCTGACGCCGGAATCGGCACCCGGGCTGCCGGGCCTCGTCACCTATCCCACGCCGGCCGGAGAGTTCGCTCTGAGCCGGCGGGCCCTGCCGTCCGGCGGCGACTGTCTGCTCGGCGGTGGAGACCTGGTATTGGCGCTGGTCACGGAAGGCAGCGTGGAATTCGTGGAAGAAGGCACGCCCCCAAAGCAAGTGTCCGGCGGCGAGGCAATCCTCGTCCCGGCCGGCCTGAGCTGTCGGATATCGAGCGCCAACGGCGCGGTGCTTGGTGAGGCCCGCGTTCCGCAGGGTTGAGGGACGGAAATCGGTTTGAGCGTCCGAATGAACCCATGGTTCGGCGTCAGCTCATACCCGAAGAGAAGGGCACCACATCTCCGCACCACGGTCGGACCTGAGTCATCCGGACATCAGAAGAGCTCATCGATGACCCTTGGGGCACGCCGCCTCACGCCCCCTCCGCCACCACCCGAAAAATACACGGGCTGCGGACCGAGCAGCATCAGCTCGTACTCTTCCCGGACCCACTCCGCCATGGTATGGCTGCCTGTGGAGTCGGTCCTCGTTCCCCGATTCTTGTCGATGCGCACCTCGACCATCCCCTCCGGAATGTCGAGGATTGCCTCGGGCTTATCCTTGAGGGCTTGGCCCATGAACTCCACCCACATGCCCAGACCCGCCTGGCCGCCGGTCTCACCCTTGCCCAGGGGATTGAACTCGTCGAAACCCATCCAGGTCACCGTCACAAGGTCTTTCTGGTAGCCGCAGAACCAGGAATCGCGCACGTCGTTGGTCGTACCCGTCTTGCCGGCGATGTCCTCGCGCTCGAGCTTCAGGGCACGGCGGCCCGTGCCGAACTTGATCACATCCTGCAGCAGGGAGTTCATCTGGAAGGTCAGGCGCGGCTCGAGGACCCGTTCCGCTTTCGGGGCATCCCTGCGCTCTAAGGCGGCAGTCTGGGCCGGGGAATCCTCGTAGCGGAACCAGCAGTCGGAACAGGCGCTGGGAGGATTGGCCTCGAAGACCAGATCGCCCGCGCCATTTTCCACTCTCGAGATGAAGTAAGGGAACACGCGGAATCCGCCGTTCGCAAACACTGAATAGGCGCCGGCCATCTGCAGAGGCGATACCTCGGCTGTGCCCAGGACCATGGACAGGCCCAAAGGCAGATCTTTCAGATCGAAGCCGAAACGGCTGACGTAACCCCTGACGTCGTCCAATCCCACCCGCCGAAGCAAGTACACCGATGCCAGGTTGCGCGAAAGAGTCAGCGCCTTACGCAACCGTATCGGCCCCATGGTCTTGTGGTCGAAATTGTCCGGCTCCCACATCTCCCTTCGATTGAGGCGAATGGAGATGCGCTCGTCCTTGATGAGGCTCGCCGGCGTCCATCCCTTGTCCAGGGCCGATGCGTAAACGAAGGGTTTGAAACTCGAGCCCGGCTGACGGCGTGCGTCCACGGCGCGGTTGAACTTGCTCGCGGCGAAGTGATATCCCCCCGCCAGGGCACGCACCGCACCGTCCGTCGGCGAGAGTGCCACCAAGGCCCCCGCAACGGACGGCGCCTGGGACAACTCCCAGACTCCATCCCCATTCTGCTTTAGCCGAATCAGATCGCCCACGGCCACCGCATCGCTCACTTTCCGCGGCGCACGGCCGCGCCATTTCTCGTTCTTGAACGGCCGCGCCCATTTCACCTGTTTGAGGCCGAGACTCACCCGTTCCCCATCGCCGATGTAGACCTCCGCCTCCTTGGCCGTACTGCGTACGACGATTCCGGCGGTGAGCCCCGGTAAGCTGCGCACCGAATCCAGCAGTTGGTCGAGCTGTCCGCCGCTCACCTCTTGGGCCTGGTAACGGGCCTCGGGCCCCCGGTACCCATGCCGCCGGTCGTAGTCCAGCAAGGCCTTGCGCAGAGCATCCTGGGCGGTGCTTTGGAGCCAGGCCTCAACCGTCGTTGTGACCCGATAGCCCTCGCGATAAGCGTCTTCACCGAACCGCCGGACCATTTCCTGTCGCACCATCTCGGAGAGGTAGCCGGCATCCAGGTCCACCTCTTGCCGGTGCAGGCGCGCCCGATCGGGCTCCTGCAATGCGGCCTGGAGCTCCGGCTCCTTGATGTAACCCAGCTCCCGCATGCGACGCAGGATGTAGTCCCGCCGGCTGCGCGCGCGATCGGGATTAGAAACCGGATTGTTCGCTGACGGCGCCTTCGGTACGCCGGCGAGCATGGCCATCTGGGCGACGGTGAGCGCATCGAGTGGCTTGTCGTAGTAGAGTGCCGCAGCCGCGGAGATACCGTAGGCCCGATGGCCGAAGAAGATCTTGTTGAGGTACAGCTCGAGGATCTCCTCCTTGCTCAGGGTCCGCTCGATGTGCAGAGAAAGCAGCAGCTCGGCAAACTTGCGCTGGAAGGTCTTCTCCCGGGAGAGAAAGAAGTTGCGCGCCACCTGCATGGTGATGGTGCTTCCCCCTTGAGTACGCTCACCGGTCCTGGCATAACTGATCGCGGCACGGCCGAGACCGGTGACATCGATGCCTTCGTGCTCGAAGAAACGGCTGTCTTCAGTCGCCAGAAAGGCCTTGATCAGCAGGGGCGGTATCTCGTCGAAGGAGACGGGCGAGCGACGCTGCACCCCGAACTCCGCCATGAGAGATCCGTCGGCACTGAACACCCTCAAGGGTTCCTGGAGGCGCACCTCCCGCAACACGTCCGTCTGGGGGAGCTCCGTCAGCGTGGCGGCAACGAACGCACTTGCGACCAGGAGCCCCAGCGTAAGAACATCGAGAGGAACGGCCACCACCGATGCGAGGAACTGGCCGAACCATCCGAGCAAGGAGCGCCTTCTGCGACGCCCGACTGGAGCCGGAGACGCGCTCTGATTTTGCTCCGGCGCCGGTGAGCTGTCCGCCTCGCTCTCAGAGTCTTTTTCCACGCCGAACTCCATCCGGTTCTTAGCAGGTCGGAGGCCCCGACCCAAGTATCCTGCGCCTTATCTCGCCCACCCCGGTGATCGCGAGCCTGTACGACGGGCTCGCGGCTCAAGGGCCCGTCGAGGGCCATGATGACCCGCGAGAACAACGGCATCGTCGAGGCAAAGGGGCATCCGCCGTTGTCAGGATCAGCCGATACCGATGCGCGCTCAGCGCGCACTCCGCGCACTCAATGACAAAGCCAGGTCACGATGCTAGAGCGGCGGCGAGCTCTTGTCCGGATGCGCGTTGAATTTTACACCATCGCGCCAGATCGTATAAGGAACTGCCGGAAACTTTCATTGTCTTCACGCAAACGTCGGTCGCCCGGTCACCGTCGCGACAAGACGAAACAATTGTTTTAAGCTTGCGTTTCGACTCCTTGACACATGCGGTCTCACCGTGCTTGACGCATCGAACCAATCCGACACGCGGGAGCGCCTCTTGAGAGCGGCCACCGAGGTATTCGCCGAGCACGGATTCGAGGCGGCCACGATACGCGAGATCTGTCGCCGGGCCGGCGCAAATGTAGCCGCCGTCCACTACCACTTCGGTGACAAGAAACGGCTCTACACCGCCATTTTTGATACCGTGTTCGCGCTGTTGCGCGCGCGCCGCACCGCCTTTCTCGCGCCCGACGCACCGCCCGAGGCACGCCTTCACAATTACATCAGCGCCCTCTTCGACGAGATCTTCTACTGCGACGGCGACGCCCGCCGCTGTACCCAGCTGAGCGCCATCTACCTGACCGAGATGTTACACCCAACGGAAGTACTGGACCGCGTCGCAGCCGACCACATGCGCCGCGACGCGGAGGAGCTCTACGGCATCGTCGGGGCCCTGCTGGACGAGAAGGCGGACTCCGAGACAGTCGTCGATTGCGCGGCCAGCGTCGTTGGACAGATCCTGTATTACTACCACGCCGAGGCCATGATCAGTCGCCTGCATCCGGACCGGCCGCCCGTGCAAGAGCGGATCGACGAGCTGGTCGACCACGTCTGGCACTTTTCGCTTGGGGGCATTAAGCAGGTGCGCTCCCGCCGGCAGGCGAATGACGAGCCGGCCCTGATCGAGTGATCCAGATGAGCAGGCGTTCGCTGTTACTCCGGTTGCTTGTCCTCTCGCTTGCCGCGGCATCGACGGCGGCCAGCCCGGACCCGGGGGTCGCGACCGCTCAGCCTGCCGTACGCGAGGTCTCCCTTACAGGATTTACGCGTGCCCGGGCTGCGTTGCGGCTCGTCGCCGAAAGGCCCGGCCGGGTGGAGGAGGTCTTCTACGACATCGGCGGCACCATCGGTGAGGATGGCGTGTTCGCACGCCTGGACGACACCTTCATCCGTTTGGAGCTCGACGAGGTCAAGGTCCAGCAGGACCGCCTCAACGCCCTGATCGACTACGACCAACGGGAGGTCAAGCGCTACCGCGAGCTGGCACGCCAGAACAACGCCTCAGCCTCCCAGCTCGACACCCTCGAGCAGACCCTGCGGAACAACAGCCACGAGCTGCGTGCCCTGGAAGTGAAGCAGCGGGTGTTGGAGGAGCGACTGACGCGCACCCGCATCCGCGCCCCGGCCGGGTGGCGGGTTACGGGACGGGCGGTCGAGCCGGGCCAATGGGTCAAGGACGGCGAGGTGGTGGGCGAGGCGGCGGATTTCTCCACGCTCCTGGTGCCTTTCGCCCTCACCCCGGAACAGCACGCAGCGCTGACCGCGCGTGGCGACGGGATCCGTCTGCGTCTCCCTGACCTGGACCGCCAGGTGGACGCCGGCATCTATCGTGCCAACCCCGCCTTCGATCCCACGACGCGAAAGATCGCGGTGGATCTGCAGATCCGCGGCGAGATCGAATCCCGTCGTGGAGGACTGCGCGTCCAGCTCCCCCTACTCCTTCCGGAGCGCACGGGGACCGTGATGCTTCCGGCGGCGGCGGTGGAACGCTCTTACGAAGAATTCTGGGTCACTCGGGAGGACGGGGCACGCCTACGCGTCATGCTGCTGGGCCGCAGCCACGGTGAGGAAGGCGAGCGGCTGCGCATCGCCTCGCCCGAGATCAAGGCTGGAGAGCGCTTCCGGCTGGTTCGCGAGGACTAGCCGTGCGGCCCGTCGTGCGCTTCACACTCGGTCAGCGGGTCCTGTTCAACCTGGTCTTCGTTGTGTTGATCGTCGCCGGCGCCTTCTCGGTGGGCGGGCTGTCGGTGGAACGCTACCCGGAAGTCAATTTCGGCAAGGTGATCATCAACACCATCTACCCCGGTGCCTCCCCGCGAGATGTCGAGGCCCTGGTCACGACCAAGATCGAGGAGGTCCTGGAAGGGCTGGAGCACGTCGAGCTCATCCGTGCCAACTCGGTGCGCGAGCGCTCCACGATCCTGGTGAAGTTCCGCGACGACACGGACTACGAAGCCCTTTACGACGAGTTGCGATTCCGCGTGTTGAGTATGCTCGACGAGCTGCCCGCAGAGGTGGATCCTCCGACGTTCGACCTCATCAAGACCTCTTTCTGGTTGCCGGTGGTTTCGGTCAACCTGGTGGGCGAGCGCTCCAACCGCGCCCTAACCCTGATGGCCAAGGAGCTCCAAGTCCCTCTGTCGCGTATTCACGGCGTCATCGAGGCGAAGCTCGTCGGCGAGTACCAACGCGAGTTTCACGTCTACCTGGACCCGCGCAAGCTCCATGCCTTCGGGGTGAGTTATGAGCAGGTGGCGGACGCTATCAAAGACGCGAACCTGACCATTCCCGCCGGTGATTACAAGGACGAGTCCGGCGAGTTCGTGGTGCGGGTGGACGAGCGCTTCCGCACCCGAGAGCAGGTGGTCTCGACGGTCATCCGTCGCGACCTCGACGGCTCATTCGTTACCCTGGAGGACCTGATCTCCGAGGCACACCTAGGCTATCGGGACCCCCATGTGATCACGTCGGTCAACGGGGAGGACTGTGTCACCCTCAAGATCCTCAAGACCCAAGATGGCAACGCACTGGATATCTACGCCGAGGTCCGGCGCATCGTCGACGAGTATGCCGCCAGCCTGGAAAACCAGGGTGTGGAGATCGTGCTGACCCAGGACTCGACCACCTACATCGATGAGTCCATGGGCACCCTGGGTTCGAACCTGGCCCTCGGCATCATCCTCGTGAGCCTGATCCTTTGGTACTTCATGGGCCTGCGCAACGCGGCCCTGGTCACCGTCGGCATCCCTTTCTCGTTCCTCGTGTCCATGATCCTCATGGACCTTACCGGCAACTCGCTGAACGAGATCTCCCTGTTCTCCTTCGTGCTGGTGTCGGGGATCATCGTCGACGACGCCATCGTGGTGGTCGAGAACATCTATCGCCATGTCCAGCAGGGCGATCCGCTGGAGAAGGCCATCATCGACGGCACCGCCGAGGTCATGCTGCCTGTGATCGCCGCCACCGCGACCACCGTGGCCGCCTTCCTGCCCATGCTGATCATGACGGGCTCTACCGGCGAGTTCTTCGCGCTCATCCCCAAGGCCGTGAGCTTTGCGATCATCGCCTCTCTGGTAGAGTGTCTGTTCATCCTGCCGCTGCATTACCTCGACTTCGGCCCCCGCCCCAAGGCCGGCGTCGTGCCCCTTTCAGAGCGCGACAACCCTTTGCTGCGGGTCCTGCGCCGGGGTACCGACGTCATGATCCGGCTCACCCTGCGGTTTCGCGTTCTCAGTCTGGCGCTCGTTTTCGTCACCTTCCTGGCCGCCATTGCCGTCCTCGCCGTCTCCATCACCGGTGCCGCGCCGCTGATCCGCATCAAGTTCTTCCCGGACGACTACACCCTCTACTACGCCTTCATCGAGGGACCCGCCAACACGACCATCGAGACCACGGACGAGAAAACCCGGGAGATCGCCGATTTCATCATGTCGGACGGCGCAGGCTATGCGCGCTCGGCGGCGGGATTCGCGGGCTTCGTCGTCAACGAGGACTACGAGGAGGAATTCGGCCACAACCTGGGTACCGTCATGGTGCCCCTGCCGGATAAGGACGCACGCGCCTTCGACGACCCCCTCGAGCACCTGGACAGCATGCGCGAGCGGCTCACGGAACGCTTCGCCAAAGAGGGTTTCAGGATCCGGGTGCGTGCGGAGAGGGATGGCCCGCCCACGGGGAAGGACGTGAACATCCAGATCGTGGGCTCCGATGAGCGCGCGGTGCAGGACCTCTCCAGCGAGCTGTTGGGGGCCCTGCGCAACGACCCGGATCTGGGTCCCCATCTCGCGGACCTGCAGGACAACCGGGGCCGGCCCGCCCGGGTCTTCCGCCTGGAGGTGGACGAGCCCCGGGCGCGGGAGTTCGGCCTGACGCAGGGAGATGCCGCCCTCTTGGCCGCGGCGGTGCTCGACGGGCGCTATATCGGCAAATTCCGCCTTTCCGACGAGGAGGTCGACCTGAAGCTGCGCATCGACCCGGACTACGTCGACGCCCCAGAGGCGGCGTTGGAGATCCCGGCGCTGGAGCACCCGTCGGGACCTGTCTATCTGCAGGACATCGTCCGGCCGGTGGCCGAGATCCAGCCCGGGGAGCTCAAGCGTTACCGCGGGAGCCGCAGCCTCGCAATTACTGCCAACATCAAGGCCGGTGCGTCCATATCCTCAACCCAGGTAGCGGCCTGGGCCAAGGAGCATTATCAGACCATCCGCGACCGTTACCCCGGCGCAACCCTGGTCTACGGCGGAGAATTCGAGGAGACCCAACGTTCCTTCGATAGTCTGACCAAGGCATTTGGCCTGGCGGTGCTGCTGATCTTCCTGATCCTCGCCACCCAGTTCAAATCCTACGTCCAGCCGCTGATCATCCTCTCAGCGGTCATGTTCTCCATCATCGGCGTGGTCTTCGGCAAGCTTGCGACCCAGTCCCTGTTCACGGTGAACAGCTTCGTTGCGGTGGTCGGTGTCACCGGCGTCGTTGTAAACGACTCCCTCGTACTGCTCGACTTCATCAACCGCCGTTACCGCCAAGGCATGACCCGCCTGGAGGCGGTCATCGACGGCGTGCACGTGCGCCTACGCCCTATTGTGCTGACCACCCTCACCACCACGCTCGGTCTGCTGCCGATGGCTCTCGGAATCCCGAGCTACTCTCTCGTGTGGGGAACAATGGCATCGACCTTCGTCACGGGTCTTGCAACCGCCACCTTCCTGACACTGTTCATTGTGCCGGCGGCCTGGGACCTGATGATGGAGGCACAGGAGCGCCGCGCAGCGCGGCAGGGTGGCACAACCTTCGTCACCTCGCCGCGAAAGACCTCCAAGACCCGGATCCAGGCGTCGCCCGACGAGCCGGACCGGGACGAGGCTGCCTAGAGCACATCAGCCTCGATCCGACTGTTGCTCCGCAAAGCGCAAGAGACGCCTTGTACGGATGCTGCTGCCGGTCCGGCGTCAAGTTCGCTCCGGGCCTATTGCCCGCAGCCGGGCATTGAGCTTGTCGATGCGCTCGAGCAGCTCCAGCGCGAGAGCGGCGCCCGCCAGATTCACGCCAAGATCCTCCTGCAACCGCAAGGCCACGCTGGTCCGTCTCACGCTCGCGTAGGGAAAGCACCAGTGCCGGCCCCGTCTACCCGAAGGCTCCAGGATTCCCTGCTCCATCATGGCCTCGATCGTTTCGGCTTGAACCGCGCATGACTGACAGAGCTGGACGAGAGTAATCTCCATTGTCTCGTCGAGAATCTGCCCTGAGAGAATCTGTGTATCTTGTTCATCCATCGGATCAGGATACCCCCAATCTGGCGCGTGGATCGAACCCGAGCTGCTCTTTCATTCTCTGATAGAGCGCCTTCGCGTCCTCACTGTGTGCAGGCGGAAGTGTAATCTGTAGCACCACGTACATGTCACCTGCATCTTTGCCGGGAATGCCTCGCTTTTTCAGTCGCAGCTTCCGGCCCTGATTCGATTCCGCCGGGATCTTGAGATCGACGATGCCTGACGGCGTCGGGACCTTGACAGCAGCACCCAATGCCGCCTCCCAGGGTGCCACGGGCAGGTCCAGGTAGATATCCGATCCGTCGACCCGATAGAGGGGGTGCTCTCTGAATTCCACTTCGAGGTAGAGATCCCCCGCCTCACCGCCACCCAGCCCGGAACCGCCCTGCCCGGCCAACCGAATCTGTTGGCCCTGCCGGATCCCCCTCGGGATACGCACGCTGAGATTGCGCTCTCGGGTCCTGACGTGCCCGTCCCCCGTCAACTCGGGGACGTGTAAGCTGATCTTCCGGGTCGCCCCTTGATAACTGTCTTCGAGATCGATCAAGACCTTCGCACGGCGGTCCTCACCGCGCATGCGAAACGCCGCCCCAGCACCTGCGCCACCGCGGGCGAACCCCTGGCCAAACAGCGTCTCGAAGAAGTCGCTGAACGCTTCGCCGCCGGCGCCCGTGTAACCGCCACCGCGAAACTCGAAACCCTCGTCCCAGTCCGGCGGCGGCTTGAACTCCTGGCCTGCCTGCCATTGAGCCCCGAGCTGGTCGTAGGCGGCACGCTTCTCGGGGTCTTTGAGCACCTCGTAGGCCTCGCCGACCTCCTTGAAATGTGCCTCTGCATCGGCCTCTTCGCTCACGTCCGGATGATACTTGCGGGCCAGCTTCCGGTAAGCCCGCTTTATCTCGTCCTGGGTGGCGTCGCGAGCGACACCCATGATTTTGTAATAGTCCTTGTATTCCATATTGCAGTCGCAGAGTCTCGCCCCAGGCCCACCGATATTGGGTACATAGTACAAAAAAGGAGTGGGGGGGGGACGGAAGCTTGTCCCTTCCGACGGGGCTATCGCCTTGATTGAGGAGTTTCCCGGCGCCCCAGGGAAGGTGCTGATTAACCCAGCGTTTCCCTAGCCCTTGCCGTTATCTGCGGCCGGCGGAAACCGAAAACGTTTGTTCTTGTGAGGATGGGGCGAATGGCACGCTGACGACATTGGCCTTCAGAACCCCGAGTATGAGATCTGCAAAGGAGCTCGCGCCCGAGCGCCGCGCCTAGTGTCTGAACGCCGTTGAGCTTGCCTCCGCGTGCTTCTCGAGCAGTTGTTCATAGATCTCCAAAAGAAGCTCGTCCTGATCGCTACAGGGGGGCGTGAGGTTCTTGATCTTCTCACGAAGATAGTCGATGTCCTGTACAGCTGTGCGCTGCTCGAAACCCTGCTTAGCCATCTTGATTCTCCCCGGACCTTTCTTTGGCAACCTAGCGTATTAACCTTGGACCGGGAGCCCGATGGAATCTGTGACCTGGCTCACGGCAGGACGAGCTGTTCGCACGACGACGGACCAGATACCCTGGTCAAGTAGTGCGCGAGGTAGCGACCCGGCTACCTGCCCTCCCACGTGATGGTTCCTGCCACTTGCTACCTTTCCGCCGCAAGTTCGAGCAGGATCTCGGACAATCCCTCCGCACGCCCGAGATAGGGGGCGATACGGATGCGAACTTGAGGATGCTCGGTCCGCTTTCCGCTGACCTCGCTTGGGATGTCCTCGGAAACGTGGCGGCCGGCCGACAGAAAATAGGGCAGCACCACGATCTCCGTGGCACCCGCCTGCACGGCCTCCTCGACACCCTCGGGGATGGACGGCTCGGCGAGCTCCAGGAAGGCACAATCCACACGGTCGAAGCGCCCACGCGCCCGTTGCGCCAGCAACGAGGTCAGTTCGCGCACCTCTTCATTGGAGGCCGCGCGACGGCTTCCGTGGGCGACCAACAGCAGACTGCGCATGCTTCGTTCTCCTCGTATTTTCTTAGGCTCTGTGGTGCCAGGAGCCTGGCCTATCGGGCTTCCACAAGGCTCTTGGATGCCACCTCGTAAACGTCCTTGGACAGGCCATCCACTTCCACCACCCGCTCAAGCTGCTCGCGCATCAAGGCCTGGCGACCCACATCGAAGCGACGCCACCTGGCCATCGCCTGCAGCAGACGTGAGGCAATCTGCGGGTTGACAGGATCGAGCTCAAGCACACGCTCGCTGAGGAAACGGTAGCCCGAGCCGTCTGCTGCGTGGAAGCGCACAGGGTTTCCCATGCAGAACGCGCCCACGAGGCTGCGCACCCGGTTCGGATTCGTGATCGAGAATGCAGGGTGGCTCATCAGCCCCTGCACCTGTTCCAGGGCGTTCGGGCGCTTGCTGGTGGCCTGGATGGAAAACCACTTGTCGAGCACCAGAGGATCCGTCGCCCAACGCGCGTAGAAGACCTCCAAGGCACGCTGCCCGGCGGCTCCGCCGTCGTCCACAAGCAGCCTGAGGGCCGTCAGGACGTCCGTCATATTGTGGGCGGCATCGAACTGTTTCTGGGAAAGGGACAGGACATCCGCGTCACCTGTCTGCATCAGATAGTCGAGGCACAGGTTCTTTAGCACTCGCCGGCCGATGGAGACCGGGGTAAGCTCGTACGGTCCGTTCTCCCGATTCTGCTCGTACAGGGCGAGTAGATCGTCCTTCAGGGTGTTGGCGATGCATCCCTTCATCGCCTCGCGCGCGCGATGAACGCCATCCACGTCCACCGTCTCCATCTGATCGCCCAGATACGACTCCGACGGCAAGGCGAGAATCTGGGCCAACAGGGCCTCCTCCGCGCCGCGGTCCTCCCAGGCCCTCCGAAAGGCCTGCTGGAAACCGACCGGAACGCCGGACGCCTTCTCCCTCACCATCCGAAGCAGGATACGCTGCGCCAACGTTTGCGCGGCGTTCCAGCGGTTGAAGCCGTCGCTGTCGTGGGCCATGAGAAACATGAGATCCTCGTCGCCGTACTCATAGTGCACCTTTACAGGCGCCGAGAACCCCCTCAACAGGGAAGGAATGGGCCGGTCGGGGACATCGACGAAGCAAAAACGCTCCTCAGTCTCCCGCAACTCGAGCAGGCGGGTCCGGGGCGCGGGCGATGCCTCGGCCTCCCCTTCGAGCCGCAGGGGCAGATCGCCCCCCGCCACATCCATTAACCCGACGGCAAAGGGGATGTGCAAAGGCTCCTTGTGCGGCTGTCCCGGAGTCTTCGGTGTGCTCTGACGGACGCCGAGCCTATAGGTCTTCGTGGACTCGTCGTAGTCGCCATGAATCTGGAGCTCCGGCGTGCCGGCCTGTGCGTACCACCGCTTGAAGCGGCTGAGGTCTCGTCCGCTTGCGTCCTCCATACAGCTGACAAAGTCATCCGTGGTCACCGCCTGCCCGTCGTGACGCTCGAAGTAGAGGTCCGTCGCCCTACGGAATCGCTCGGGTCCCAGAAGGCTTGCCAGCATCCGGACCAGCTCGGCCCCCTTCTCGTAGACGGTGGACGTGTAAAAGTTGTTGATCTCGATATAGGACTGGGGCCGAACCGGATGGGCCAGGGGGCCCGCATCCTCGGCGAATTGGCGACTGCGCAGGGCGCGCACGTCGGCGACACCAACTGTATCAAAATCAACTATATCAATAACCCCTATTCCACTACTACCAAGTGCAATACCCAAACTACAACCAAGACCACCACTTCCTATTATCGCTATTTTTTTATTTTTTAAAGAGTTT
>JAYEJW010000521.1:0-7409 GCA_034716535.1 Pseudomonadota bacterium | reverse complement strand
GCTGATGGTCCCTGGGGCAAGAAGCTCGTTACGGTGGAAGGCGTCGCCCTCAGCCTCAACGACATCGAACATCGCATACTGCGTCCCCTCTGGGACGATCCCCGCATCCATTACGGCCTCAACTGCGCCGCGGTGGGGTGTCCCAACCTTGTCCGGAACGCCTACAGGGGCACGTCTGTGGACCGCCAGCTCGACGCCGGTGCGCGCCGATTCGTCAACTCGCCGCGCGGTGTCTGGTTCGACAACGGCAGGCTCGGCGTCTCCTCCATCTACGCATGGTTCAAGGAGGACTTCGGGGGCGAGGACGCCCATATTCTGGCCCATCTGAAGAGCTACGCAGATCCGGATCTTAAGGCCCGACTGGATGGCGTGCAGAGAATCCGCGAGCACAGGTACGATTGGAGTCTCGCGGCCGTGCGTTGAGACGACGTGCCTTGCTCCGAGCGCCGGTCTACGCCACGGCCTGAAGTACCCGCATAGGTCCGTCCTCGCGCAGGATTCGCAGTTGTTCCCTGTCCTTCACGAAGAAGGAGCCTGCGAAGCCCAGTGCGTTCACAGAGATGCCGCGGTAGAGCTCTTGCCGGCGCGGCACAGCGAGCATCCAGTCCTGCGCCAGGAGGAGGTTGTAGGGCGCGGACTGGTACTGCTTCGCGTCTTTGGAAACGGACCTGATCCCCACGTCCGCAAGCAGATCTAGGTACAAGGCGTGAGCTTCGGCGGCGGCAGGAGGCTTGTTGCCAATCGAAGGGGTCAAGGTGGCGAATGCGTGGGGAAACGACAGGTCCAAGCAACGGGGGCGGCCCGCTCGGGCAAGCAATGGCTGCATCGGAAAGGAGGTCCCTCCGGACGCCAAGGGTAGCGGTACCAGCTGCAGGTGCTTGTGGGGCTGACTGGCACCGGCAACGGCCCCTCCGTTGTAAAAGCCGAGACTCCGGTACTCGGACATACAGAGGAGTAGGGTCTGAAAGTCCGCGGGCGTGAGCAGGGTCTCCTGGTGCTCGAAGCGGCGGGTCACGACGAGCAGGTGCCGATTCAGCACATTGAACTTGTTGAGCACCGCGATGTGCGTCCGCGAGATCTCGGCGACGGTGAGCTCCGGCTCCGGGGGAAGGAACGGGTTGGCGGGCTTCTCCCGCCGCTGGACGGCGGCGGCGCGTCGGTTCTTGTCCTCCTCCTTGCGGCGCAAGCTGGAAACCATGCGCACCAGAAAACGCACGCCCCCGTCTTCGACGAGTTCCTCAACCGTCTGGATGGGCTGCAAGGCGCCGCAGGCGAGCGCGGTGCGGATGCGCTCGTCGAGGACGGCCGGCAGGATGCCCTTTTTCAGCAGGATGTCGCCTTCGTTCACTGTTCCTCCGAGGACCTCTCCAAGCGCTGGTGCGTCAGGCTACCGAAAGAAGGCCAGCGCCGGAAGACGGAGCCTGTACTGGAAGGTTCATGCAAACAGCACATTCACCGGCTATCTTTTGTGGTTTGAACCTAGAGACGACGCAGAAAGGCATCGCGGAGGCTGAAATGACCGATATCGTAGGATTGCTCGCCGACGAGGCGGAAGACCTGTTGGGGCACGAGTGCAGCGGAATTCCTCAGTCCATGCTCCACCTTCCCGGAGCCGACTTCGTGGACCGCGTAATGATGGATTCGGACCGCGGGCCCCGTGTGCTGCGCAACTACCAGGCCCTGCTGGGCCACGGCCGCATGGGGGGGACCGGCTATGTCTCCATTCTGCCTGTGGACCAGGGCGTCGAGCACTCCGCCGGTGCCTCATTCGCGCCCAATCCCATCTATTTCGATCCCGAGAACATCATCCGACTGGCCATGGAGGGTGGCTGCAACGCCGTGGCATCGACCCTGGGTGTGCTCGGTTCGGTGGGCCGGCGCTACGCCCACAAGATTCCCTTTCTCGTGAAGCTCAATCACAACGAAATGCTCACCTATCCCACCATCTACGACCAGACGCCCTTTGCGGACGTGGACCAGGCCTTCGAGATGGGGGCCGTGGCGGTGGGCGCGACCATCTACTTCGGCTCCATGGAGTCCCGCCGTCAGATCGAGGAGGTGAGCGAGGCCTTCGCTCGGGCTCATGAGCTCGGCATGGTTACAGTGCTCTGGGCCTATCTGCGCAACTCGGCCTTCAAGCACGACGGAATTGACTATCACGCCGCGGCGGACCTAACCGGCCAGGCTAACCACCTGGCGGTGACCATCGAGGCGGACATCGTCAAGCAGAAACAGGCCACCAACGATGGGGGCTACATCGCGATCGGCTTCGGCAAGACCCACCCGCGGGTCTACGAGGAGCTCTCCGGCTCCCACCCCATCGACCGGGTCCGCTATCAGGTCGCCAACTGCTACATGGGCCGGATCGGGATGATCAACTCCGGCGGTGCCTCTGGGGAGAATGACCTTGGGCAGGCGGTGCGCACGGCGGTGATCAACAAGCGAGCCGGCGGAATGGGGTTGATCTCCGGGCGCAAGGCCTTCCAGAAGCCGATGGACGAGGGTGTGGCGTTGCTGAACGCCATCCAAGACGTGTACCTGTCGCCGCAGGTGACCATCGCCTAGCACACCGGCCCGAATGCAAAGGGGCCAAGTCGACCTCGGACAGGAGACAGCCGATCGGGCTGTTGCCCTAGTAAAGATCGGCCGAAGGCCCTCTTTGTCTCCCTCTCCCGTTTGGGAGAGGGTCTTCCTTCGCGACAACCGCGTTCTCCTTGTCAGCGGCGACACGGGTCTCATGATCGGTGAGGCGGGATTCCCGAGATAGGTGCCCCTGCTCTGTGGGATAATTCCTGTTTCGTCGACGGGTTTCCGGCCCTTTTGGCCGAATCCCCCAGGCTCTCCTTCCAACCGGGAATTCAGGAGTTTTACCGATCATGGGAGATCGCGTTTTGGTCACGCTAATGGCCGCTCTGTGGGTACTGCTCATCGGCACCGTCTTTACGGTTTCCGCCGCCGAAGATAGCGCGCAGGAGCCGCCCGCAGCCCTGACAACGGCGGATCCCGGGATTCCCGTTGACGAGCTGGTCCTGTGGCTCAAGCCCCTGACCAAGGATGAGCTCCTCGTGGAGGCCGACGCGTGGCTGGCCCTGCTGAGGGCGAAGGCCGTTGAAATCGCGCGGGCCGAGATCGCGGTCAAGCGGCAGAACAGGGAAATCGAGAAGACTCAGGAGATTCAGGCGGCGGCGCAGGAGGCAAAGGAGCACCTGGAAGAGGTGAAGGTGCGGGCCGAAGAGGCCAAGGCATCGGGTGACGCGGAGAAGGTGAAGGAGACGGAGCAAGCAGCCAGCGAAGCGCTGGCGAAGATGCAGGAGGTCAGTGCCACGGTGGAAGAGGCCGCCGCCGCGGACAACACTGCCGAGGTCGAGGACAGGATAGACCCCGAGACCCGGCAGGATCTGGACGAGACCGCCGATGCCGCGCAAGAGGCGCAAGACGCGCTGGATCGGGTGCAAGATGCTGTGGAGGATGTGGACGTGGACAGCAGCGAGTCCGTCCGCACCGCTGCAAGCGAGGCCAGGGACGCCACTGCCGAGGCGGAGCGGGCCACCACCGAGGTCCAGGAGAAGGCGCGGGAAGCGCTGGAGCAGGCGCAGAAAGATGTGGAAGAGGGGCAGACCATTGACGCCACCACTGCTGCCATGGAACAGGTGGAGGAAGCCAAGGTGGAGGAGAAGGTCGAGTTGCTGGAGGAAGTCAACGAGCTGCGCGAGGAACGCACGCTCATCATCGATCACCTCAAGGCCGTTCTCGACGAGCTGGAGTCCAAGACCGATAAGGAGGACAGCGATACCCTGGCCAAGATCAACGACTATCGCCTCTACATCAGTTCCGTCAGCGGCATCAGAGTCGATGTCAAGGACACGACATCCGCCTGGGCTGCCATCAAGGGTTGGCTAGTCTCCGACGAGGGGGGCATCCGCTTGGCCACCAACCTCGCCCTGTTCCTCGGCATCCTGTTCCTTGCGTGGATGCTGTCGAAGATGCTGAGCCGGGCCGTCCACCGCGCCCTGGGGATGATGGGCACCGTCTCCCAACTGTTGGAAGACTTTCTGGTCGGAGCCGTGCGCTGGATCGTGATGGCCGTCGGCATCATCATGGCGTTGGCGGCCTTAGAGGTCAGCATCGGTCCCCTGCTGGCCGTCGTCGGTGCCGCCGGCTTCGTGATCGCCTTCGCCCTTCAGGACTCACTCAGCAACTTCGCCAGCGGCCTCATGATCCTGTTCTTCCGGCCATTCGATGTGGGCGACGTGATTGACGCCGGCGGCGTTTCCGGCAAGGTGATTTCCATGAACCTGGTTTCCACCACCGTCAAGACCTTCGACAACAAGGACATGGTGGTCCCGAACAACAAGATCTGGAATGACGTCATCACCAATGCCACCGCCGTGGACACCCGGCGCGTGGACATGGAGTTCGGCATCGGCTACGACGACGACATCGACCAGGCCCAGACGATCCTCGAGGAGATCGTCGCCACGCATCCAAAGGCGCTCAAGGACCCCGAGCCTACAATCCGCATGCACACCTTGGCGGACTCTTCGGTCAACTTCATCTGCCGTCCCTGGGCCAAGACCGGAGATGTCTGGGAGGTTTACTGGGACGTCACGAAGGCGGTCAAGCAGCGCTTCGACGCGGAGGGCATCGGCATCCCGTACCCGCAGCGGGACGTGCACCTGTACCTGGAAGACGGCGCGTTCAAGGCGAAGCTGGCCGGCCTGCCACTCGACCCATGAGACGGAGACCGGATGGCGTGGGGAAGGATATTCACCCGCTTGGCCAGAGGGCGCGAAAGCCGTCCACGCCGCACCCTTGAGCCGTCTCGCGAGAAACCCTGGTGAGCAATGATGGGTAGAAAGAGGCAACAGTTGGTCGGAAGATGAAACGACGACACATTCTGCTCGGGCTCGCCACCATCGGCCTCACCGGGAGGCGGTTTTCGATACCGGCCGGAAGACGGTTTCTGGAATCCCTGTGCCAGCGAACCCTTGTCGCGAGCGCTGCGTGTTGGCCGGAAAGCGTTCGGCCCAGCGCCGTTCCAGACCAAGGAGCTCTTTGATCGCAGGACCCCTGCGGTCTAGGTATTGCGGCGCTCTGCAATAGGGGTGGATCCAGGATGCAAGCCGACGTTCTCTGACGCATCATTCCCGGGCCGATCAGACGGATCTCCACGAAGCCGGGTTCCGACGAGCCCATCCACGTCATCGGCTATTCCACCGGCGCGCCGTTGGCGCTGGAGGTCGCGCTTGATGCCGTCGAAGGAGGGGATGCGCCGGTGCCCGCAAGTCTGGTGTTGATCTCGCCGGCCAACCGAGTGCATGGGGCGGGGGCTTTGGCCGGATTCAAGGATTCGATGGCGGTCCTGCCGGGGCTCGGCAGATTGGCCTACCTGTCGGTGATGAATGAGTTCGATCCCTACAAGTACAACTCCTTCGCGACCAACGCGGGCGCGCAGGTCCACGCCATCACGCGCAACGTGGACCGACGCATCCGGGCATTGGCTCGAGACCCGGCCGCTGCCGAGAAGCTCCCGCCGATTCTCGTGCTCAAGTCGACGGTTGATTCGACGGTGACAACCGAGGCGGTGGTGGACAACCTGCTGATGCGTCTTCCAGTCGGTCGCAATGAGCTGGTCCTGTTCGATATCAACCGCAACGCAACCATCAAGTCGAGCTTGCTGGTATCGGACCCGGGCCCGCTGACCAACCGCCTGCTGGCCGACGAGAGCCTGCCGTTCGCCGTCACCTTCGTCACCAACGCAAACCCCCACAGCACCAGCGTTGTTGCGCGCCGCAAGGCGCCGTTTTCACTGGAAAAGTCAGGCATCGAGCACCTGGGTCTCGCCTGGCCCATGGGCGTCGTTTCCTTGTCCCATGTAGCCTTGCCTTTCCCGCCGGATGACCCGCTCTACGGTCGAAGCCCTGCTAAGGACGATGACCTTGTGTTTCTAGGGGATATGGCGATCAAGGGTGAGCAGGGCCTGCTGAAGATTCCGGGAGATTGGCTGCTACGCCTGAGGTACAACCCGTTTCACGCCTATCTGCAAACGCGCGTCCTTCAATGCCTGGACGATGCTGGTGCGTCTGTGCCGCTCCAGAACAAAACGAATGAGAAATTTGGTTTGCATGAGAAGACCCAGAACGTGTTCAATAGCTAGCCTTTCATCCCTGTCTCGTTCTCTGTGGGACTATCCAGATGGCACACACCCCTCCAATAAGGAGAAAAAAATGTCCTTGATGAAACGCTCGATCGCCGAGTTTATCGGCACGTTCTGGCTGGTCCTCGGCGGGTGCGGCAGCGCGGTGCTCGCCGCAGCCTTTCCTGATGTTGGAATCGGCTTGCTTGGGGTGTCCTTCGCCTTCGGCCTGACGGTGCTGACCATGGTTTACGCCATCGGCCACATCTCGGGTTGCCATCTCAACCCGGCGGTGTCCGTGGGACTCGCGGTAGGCGGTCGCTTCAGCTTCGCCGATCTTCCTGCCTACGTGGTCGCCCAGGTCCTGGGCGCCATCGTTGCGGCTTACCTGCTCTACTTCATCGCCAGCGGCGCCCCCGGCTACGACCTGGCCGTCAACGGATTGGCCGCCAATGGGTACGGTGAGCTCTCCCCAGGCAAGTACTCCTTGATGGCCGGCCTTGTGACCGAGATCGTGATGACCATGATGTTTCTCATCATCATCCTCGGTGCCACCGATAAGCGCGCGCCCGCCGCCTCGGCGGGCATCGCCATCGGTCTGGCCCTGACGCTGATCCATCTGATTTCCATTCCGGTGACCAACACCTCCGTGAACCCGGCGCGCAGCACGGGGCCGGCGCTGGTGGTCGGCGGGGAGGCGCTGGTCCAGCTTTGGTTGTTCTGGGTTGCCCCGATCGTCGGTGCAGTGATCGCCGGAGTAGTCTATCGCTTCTTCGAGGGCGAGAATCAGGCCTGACAGTAGATCGATGCCGTTTCCCGCATTCCCGTTCGCGGGGTGCGGGAACCCCGAGGGGGTTTCGTGTTGGGCACCTTTTCTCAGTAGTGAAAACGCATCTGCGCCAGCAGGAGAGCGCCGCCTTCGATTTTGTAGACGAGGCGGTGTTCGTCCGTGATTCGGCGGGACCAGTAGCCAGCGAGACCGTGCTTGAGGGGCTCGGGTTTGCCGAATTGTACAGTATCGCGTTCTTGACGCCCTCTTGGCTCCCGTCTGAGCGACAGCCTGAGGCGCTGTTATCCGGGACCCGCCTCGCTCCATAGCCCGGTACTGATGTAGCGTTCCCCTGTGTCAGGGAGAATCGCGAGTAGCACCGTGTCGCGCCACTCCTCGCGGCCGGCGAGCTTGAGCATCCCCGCCACCGCAGCACCGCAGGAAATACCGCCGAGGATCCCTTCCTGGCGCGCCAGAGGCCTACGGTACCACCCGGCTTCTGGC
>JAYEJW010000520.1:0-26978 GCA_034716535.1 Pseudomonadota bacterium | reverse complement strand
GTCGATCCTTCCAGGCGGAGATTCGCTGGTTCGGATACTCGACGTTGGGGAGGAGGGCTCCGTCGAGATGCGCGTCTCTGACAGCGAAGCCGGTTCCGATCGGATTGCTCGCGTAGTAGCGATGCTCGGACGGGTCCTCTGGCCGCTTGTCATAGCCGCCAAACGCTCGTTCCGGCACCAGCGGCATCTGCAGGAACGGCTCCGGCTCCGTCATCGACAGCCCGGCGATGCCCTTTTCCCAGCGTCGGTCGCCGGATACTACAGCTTGCTTGCGAATATCGCCGACTGCCATCTCTACGGCCATGTTTCGCACCGGGTCGCGGTCCGGAGCAAAGGCATGAGCGATGAGTACGATATCCGTGTTGTTCTTGGGGCCTGCGAGATCGGCCTCGTACTTCAAGCTAGACTTGCCCGGCTCACCTTCGTACTCAGGGGCGTAGAGCGGATCTTCCTGATTGTCGGCAACGCGCAGGGAGCCGTCGGGTAGGATGTCGAAGGTTCCTTTGACGGCGACTACCCAGCTCTTTACGGCGTTTTTATCGAGATACCAGTTGCGTTCTGCCGCGTAGGGGGTTCGGTTGTCGACAGCCCACATCAGCTCTCTACCCGTGCCGAAGGCCTAGTTAATTTGCACCGAGCCGCCCTTGATCCGGTTTACACCGGAGGACCGGCTGACGACGTACGCGCCGCGTATCAGGATTTTGCCGGCGTGCGTGAGCGTAATGCTTGCCTCTCCGCAACGGAGCACGATCTCTTTCTCAGCGGTAAGAGTTACTCGTTGACCGTCCGTTGAAACATCCAATGTATGCGCCTTTGGCGTTCCGATTGCGGTTCCAACAGGTCGGTCTTGGCAGACGATCGGCCCGATGAGGATCGGACGCCGGGGGTCACCACCCTCGAACATCAACGCCACCTGTTGGCCGGCTTCGGCGGTGCCGGGAGAGGCCAGGGCAATCACAGGGACCGGCGAGCCGACCGGATTTCCCGGATAGTCAACCAAGCGGATTCCATCGGCATCGAGCCCGATGAGGTAACCGATGACGACGCCGTCGATGCGGGAGTCGTCCGTTTGGATCCGTCGGGGAGATATCTCGGCAGCGGACGTGCCGGACTGAACCAGCCCCACCGCAGCTTTTTCCCGTTCGACAGATTTCCCCTCGGATGCGCGCGCAGAGGACGTCGCACCCGGGTCGAGATTCACGGCGTATGAGGGAATGGATCTCAAGCGAAGGGACCTCTCTGTTTTTTCTACGAGCTCTTAGTTCTCGGCGATCTTGCTGCCCTTAAGCGTCATCGGCCCACCCGCTTTTGCACCAATCTTCCCCGATGCCTTGAGCGTAATATTCGTGCCTTTGATTAAAATGTCGCCACCGCTCTTTAGAACGATCTGCGCACCGCCGCACTTGAGAGTAATTTCGCTCGCAGCGTCGATTAGCACCTTTGCCTTGCTCTTTGCGCTAAGGTCTCCCCCGGCGTTAAGACTCATCGTGCTGCCGGAAGACGCGGAAAACTTGGCTCCGGCGCTCTCAGATATGTTCGTACCAGCGTTTACGGACTTGCTTGCACCGACGCTTTCACTGCTGACGGCGCCGACACCAACGATCTTGGCACCTCCGATCTCTTCGGCCTTGGCGCCACCGATGGTTTCGTTCATGACTGCGCCGACGCTCACCTGGTACGCGCCGCCGATGGTCAGGGCTTTGGCCACCGCGATGGTCTCGGCCTTGCTTGCACCGATCGTTTCGGTCTTGTTCGAGCCGACGCTCACCGAACGGTTGGCACCTACGGTGACTGTCTGATTGGCGCCCACGGTCAGGGTCTGATTGACGCCGATGCTGATCGTCTGATTGTTGCCGACGCTTTCGGTGTCGTCTACATCGATGGTGCTGGTACGGTTGTTGTGAACGGTCAGGGTCTGGTCGTTCTCGACCGTGGTGTCCTTGTTGAACTGGGCGTGCTCGCGGACCATCTCGTTGCCCTTGGTATCGTCCATGACAAATTCGTTGTAACCGCCACCACCCTTTGTGCTGTTGGACTTGATACCGCTGATGACGGCGCCGCCAGGCAGCCCGTAGGGTGGCATGGTGTCCGCGTTGTAGACGCGGCCCGTGATCATGGGTTGGTCGGGGTCGCCTTCCAGGAAGTCGACGATCACCTCCTGGCCGATGCGCGGGATGGCGATGGCGCCCCAGCTCTTGCCGGCCCAGGGGTGGGAGACACGTACCCAACAGGAGCTGTTCTCGTCAGACTTGCCGTAGCGGTCCCAGTGGAACTGCACCTTTACGCGCCCGTACTTCTCGGTCCAAATCTCCTCGCCCGCCTTGCCCACGACAATAGCGGTCTGGGGGCCTTGGACGATTGGCTTCGGCGTGATCCTCGGGGGCCGGTACGGGGTTTGGGCGTCCGTGGCCGTGATGCTGCACTGGAAGACGGGAGCTCCGGGTGTCTCGCCTCCGGAGCCGAAGACGTCGGACTGGAGCTGGTAGTTCGCCGAGACGATCAGGTACTCCCGGTTCTGGTCTTCCCGCCGGTAGTTGGTAAGCGTGAAAAGGGAGCCGGTCGCCAGACCGCGGGCGTTGCCTTTGCCCTGAATCGTCTCGTAGTCCGCATGCAATTCTTCGAGACGGATGCGGGCATAGTTCTCCCCGTTACTGTTCTCCAGGTACTCGCCCGGGTAATCGTAGACCTCGTATTCGGCCTGCTCGTGGTTCTTGGGGTTGCTACGTTTTTCAAGCAGATTCTTCTTCGGTGCGGTGAAGTCGAAGTCCGTGTGGGCGAAGGTTCCGGGCTGGACCGCCTGCAGCACCGACCAGTCGCTGATGTGATCGCGCTCCCGCAGAGACGTCTCGTCCGGCGGATAGTAGGGGATTTCCTCGTACCCCGGATAGGGACTATGGGCGCTGTAGCTGTCGGCAAGCACCAGCGTATGCTTACCGTCTTCGTGCTTGAAGTAGAAGTAGATGCCCTCCTGCTCCATCAGTCGGCTGACGAAGTTGAAGTCGGTCTCCCGGTATTGCACGCAGTAGACCCACTGTCGAAACGAACCGCTCAAGGATTCTTCGAAGTCCGTGAAGCCGTGCTCGCGAAAGATCTCCTTGATGATGTCCGGAACTGTCTTGTCCTGAAAGATGCGGCAGTCGGCGGTGCGCGTGAGGAACCAGGTCCAGGGAACCAGGGTCGCCTGGAAAACGGCGAAGGCGCCGTCGAACCCCACTTGGGAGAAACGGCTGACGATGCCGTTGAAGAAGCGCCTACCATCGTCGAGTAGGTCCAGTCGCACGGTAACGGGCTGCCCGAGAAGATCTTCGTGTTTGATGTTGATGTCTTCGCTGACTAGCTCCAGCTGGTACTCGAAGAGCCTGCTCAACCGTTCCGTGGCTGTCATGCGACGGATCAGCAGGACGTCCTCCCCGAGGGGGGTCGAAACCGAAAGGGTCCGTTCCTGTTGACTGAGGGGCATGGCGTCCACCTGTCGAATATTAACGCCAAGTATAGATGAACAGGGACGAGCTTACGGATGATTTGACGGATTGAACAGACTGACTGGGTCCCGCAATTCCCGACAGAGATCACCGCTTGTGCGGTAACTTAATCAGCCGAACGATTGCGGTCGGCTAGCATTGGGTTTAGGAGAAGCGTCGGAGAGGGGTGAGTAGGCGGCCACGCCCCGCGCGCTCATGTCAGACGCGGAGAAGACCCATGCCGGATGTCAAAGATTCGAAATTCGAGTTCGATTTTGTGCAGAGAACGCCGGGCTCAGTGCGTAGGCAGCCGCACGCGATGCGGATTCTGATTCTCGGCGACTTCTCCGGCCGTGCGGCCCAGAAGGTCCCCGAAGGCGGTCCTCGCGTCCGAGAAAGGTCCGCTGTGCGCGTTGATGTGGACAATTTCGAGGATGTGCTCTGGCGCTTCTCGCCGCGAATACGGGTTCCGGCGCTCAAAGGTGCTGGGACCGACGAGTTGGAAATCCGAAGTCTGGAGGACTTCCATCCGGATTCCATTTACCTGCGCCTGCCTGGCTTCAAGAGGCTTCGGGAGACGCGGCGAAGGTTAGAAGACCCCGGCACATTTGCCGCCGCCGCATCGGAGCTTCAGGATTTGTTGAGCGGTGTGTCGCTGGAGGAGAAGCCTGGAACCAAGGGTCATGCCGAACGCGCGACACAGCTGGAGGAGAGCGACGCCGAGGCCATCGAGCGGTTGCTGGGGAGGCCGACATCCAGCGCTCCCGGAACGCCCTCGGATCGGTACGACAAGGGCCCCGCTGTCGTCTCGAAGCTGATACGCCGCATCGTCGCTCCGCACATGCTCACGGAGCAGTCCGGGCACCGGGAGGTCTATCTGCAGACCGTGGATGCGGTTGTGGGGGAGCGCATGCGGACGATCCTTCACGCGCCGGAATTCCAATCCGTGGAATCTTCTTGGCGTTCGGTCTACGGACTAGTTGCTGGTCTTGAGACGGATGAAAGCCTACAGATCCATCTTCTGGACCTGTCCAAGCAAGAGCTCGCGGTTGATCTGGCGGCGGCCCGAGAGGATCTGAGCGCCAGCGGTCTGTATCGCGACCTGATTGAGACAGGCCCGGGTATGCCGGATGGCGAACCCTGGTCCTTGTTGGTGGGGGACTTCCGGTTTGATCCATCAAGTGAGGACATCGACCTGCTCGCCGCCCTCGGCGCCGTTGCGTCCCACGCCGGAGGACCTTTCCTTGCCGCTGCGAGCTCGCAGCTCCTGGGATGCCGATCGATCGCCGAAACACCGGACCCGTCCGACTGGGAGCCCTTGCCGCAGGATACAGCAACGGTGTGGAAGGCGCTCAGGCGCAGCCCCGTCGCCCGCTGGCTGGGGCTGGCGCTCCCACGAGTGCTGCTGCGGCTACCCTATGGCAAGGAGACGGAGCCCGTCGACGGCTTCGACTTCGAGGAGCTTGTCCCCGAGCGTCGCCACGAGGCCTACCTGTGGGGGAATCCGGCCTTTGTTTGCGCTTCGCTGATTGGCCGGGCATATTCAGTGCGTGGCTGGTCCATGGCGCCAGGAGACGAGCTGGAGATGGACGACCTGCCCGCTCACGTCTATCAGGAGGAAGGGGAGAAGAGGCTTCAGGCCTGCGCGGAGGCCTATCTCTCAGAGCGTGCGGCAATCGCGATTCTTGATCGTGGGCTCATGCCCTTGTTGAGTTTGAAACGCCGCAATTCGTTGCGGTTGGCCCGTTTTCAATCGATTGCCGATCCCTCGGCTCCGTTGGCAGGGCCTTCGGGTTGAGAGGAACATCGGTGCTTCCGAGCAACCCGACTGATGGGTTGCCCGGGTATCGCTTGCGCCGAAGTTTCCCCACGAATCTTTCTCATCCGCGCCATATCTCCGTCGTAAGCTTGCGTTTCTCGAGAGCAAGCGCAATCCGCTTGGCTTCCTCTGTATTGGCGGCGACGTGTCTGGTGGGGGCGTTGCACGTCGGCGAGGGGCGTCTCGCAGGTAAGCGTGGTCGCTCGAGAGGCGCCAAGAAGAGCGGCCTGCGTTTGGGCAAAGCGGTCACTGAGCTCAAATTGGCAGGCATTCGCCTTAGAATGTGCCCTTCTTCAAGGAAGGTCTTAACAGGTTCAGGATGTAATTGTTCAAAGGCGCCATTGAGAATCAACCGTTTCAACATTGGTATCCCGCCATGAACGACATCACCGCCAAAGACCTCGTCGGCATTTCCATCGATATGGAGCGCCCAACCCCCCTGTACAGGTCGTCAGGGCACCAGATCTACTGGCTGGGGATCACGGATGAGACCGCTTTCCGCTGTAATGCCTATCTGATCCGGGACGGGGAGGAGGCGATCCTCTTGGACCCGGGAAGCCGAAGATTTTTCGATCAGCTCTGGACCAGGGTGGGCCAGATAATGGACCCCGAGAAGGTCTCCGGAATGATTCTTTGTCATCAGGATCCCGATGTGGCGGCCTCCATGGTGGACTGGCTGGAGGTCAATCCGGACATGCGCGTTTACTCCACTGCCAGAACCCATGTGCTCTTGCCCCACTATGGGTGTTCCGATTACAACGCGTGTCATGTCAGTGAAAACCCCATCCTCGAACTGCCTTCGGGAAGCTGTCTGAGATTCATCGAGGCCCCCTTCCTGCACTTCTCGGGGGCCTTTGTCACGTACGATGACGCAACCCGTTATCTGTTTTCCGGCGACATCTGGGCGGCCCTGGATATTGAATGGGAGCTTACTGTAAAGTCTTTTGAAGACCACGTGCCGAACATGGACCTGTTTCACGTAGATTACATGGCATCAAACTTGGCGGCTAGGGGCTTTGTCAGGCGCGTGGAGGGAATCGCCATCGATGCTATCCTACCTCAGCACGGCTCCTTGATTGGGCCTGACCATGTGGACGCGGCTCTGGATTATCTGCAGAATCTGCGATGTGGTACGGACATTGTTTATGCTGATCTGGAAAGCTGAGTATGTCGACCGATGACTGCACGTCTGGACTAGGCAATCGGATGGCAAAACTCGAGAGACAAAACAAAGCCCTAGTCGACGCGGTGAAACAATCCGCCCATCTGCGGCAGATGTGGAACAAAGCGCTAACCGAGCTAAAGGCGACCAAGGACAATCTAAGCGCTTCGAAGGGGTTTCTCGACCGCATCCTGCAGATGGCCCCTCTTCCGATTCTCGTCCTCAGCCGGTTCGGACGCATCCTTTTTCTCAACAAGGCCGCTGAAGAGCTTTTCGGCCCAGGTCCCGCTCTGCTCCACACACAAGCCCGGAAGCTGCTGGACCCCACCGAGGGCGAGACGGTAATGAGGCGGGTCAGAGAGTTTATAGTCGCTAATAGGCCAGGCGAGCTCAGAGTGCTGACCCAGGAAGGCGAGCTCCGTCTGCTAGAGATCTATTGGGCGAGGTTGGAGGAAGAGGGTCAGGGTATACGGTTCATTTTGCTGGCCCATGACGTAACCGCGGCCCGCGAGACAGAAGAGCGTTTGCGCAAGGCCAAGGAGCAAGCGGAGGCGGCCGAGGGGTTAAAAGCGCAGTTCTTGGCGAATATGAGCCATGAGATTCGTACGCCGATGAACGCCATTATCGGCATGACGGACCTGTTACTGGAAACGGATCTGCGCGACTCGCAAAGGGAGTTTGTCGAGATTGTGCGCGGCTCCGGTGATGCCCTGCTCTCGTTGATCAATGATATCCTGGACTTTTCGAAAATTGAATCGGGCAAGCTGGATCTGGAACGGATTGAGTTCAATCCACGTGTCTGTGTCGAGGAAGTGGGCGATCTTCTCGGGCAAAAGGCGCACGGTAAGGGATTGGAGCTGGTGTTCCTGATCCGCTGTGATGTTCCTGAAAGGCTCATAGGGGATCCTGGTCGACTCCGCCAGATACTCGTAAACCTGCTCAACAACGCGATCAAGTTTACCAAGCAGGGCGAAGTGACGGTGCAGGTCAGCCTCGAAGGCATCGAGGAAGAGACCGCGAGGCTACGGTTTGAGGTCAGCGACACTGGCATTGGCATACCCGCCGACCGGATGGACGGCCTGTTCAAGTCATTTTCCCAGATCGACTCATCGACCACGCGGGAATATGGAGGGACCGGTCTGGGTTTGGCCATCAGCAAGCAGCTGACGAAACTTATGGGCGGATGTATTGGAGTCGAGAGCGAGTACGGGAAGCGAACGACGTTCTGGTTCACTGTCCCCATGGGTATCGGCGAGACGCCACCCCCAGATGTTGTGTCTCGCGACGTTCGGGGAGCCCGTCTGCTCGTAGTAGACGACAATGCCACGAACCGGCGGCTTATGCGCGAGTATCTGCACGGCATGGACTGCGAGTGCCTGCTGGCTGGCGATGGCTTTGAAGCGCTGACGTTGTTGCAGGACGCGCAGGGTTCCGGTGCCTTCGACGCCGCCATCCTTGATTTTCAGATGCCCGGAATGGATGGCCAGGAACTGGCGCAGCGCATCCAGACTGAATTCGCCGATGCGAGGCTTCCTCTGATACTTCTCACGTCCGTTCCGCAGACCGGGGACGCCCAACGGATGCAGCAAAGCGGTTTCGTCGCTTACCTCACCAAGCCGATCAAACGTGCCTATCTTTATGGCGCGATTGCCACGGTGCTCAGCCGTGACAAACAGCCCAGGGAAAAGGTCGTCTCGGATAAGCTGATTACACGTCATACCCTTGACGAGGTCCGCCGTTGCGCCACGCGGATTCTGGTGGTGGAAGACAACCTGGTCAATCAGAAAGTGGCTGTACGGATGCTAGAAAAACTCAACTACCGTTGCGACGTGGCAGCGAATGGCCTTGAGGCGGTCGAAGCCGTCGCCCGCACCCGCTATGACATCATCTTCATGGACTGCCAGATGCCCGAGATGGACGGATTCGAAGCATCGCGCATGATCCGGCTACGCGAAGGAGACGGCTTTCGCACGCGCATCGTCGCCATGACGGCGGCTGCCTTCCGGTCGGACCGGAAACAGTGCATTGCAGCGGGTATGGATGATTACCTGGCGAAGCCCTTCAAGCTGAAAGACTTGCGTTCAATTCTGGAAAAACATCCAAGTAGGACGAACGCGGCAGGAGTGGCCGCGGAGAACTGAGGAGGCGCTGATTCAGTCAGCGATTCTATCGCCGGGTTTTGGTTGGAAGTAGATTAGACGCATCAAAACGCCCAGGAAAAGGCCAGGTTGACGGCGCCATTCTCGCTCAAATTGCTCTGCGCGATTTCATTGATGCCCCAGTTGTCATATGTAAGTGCCACAGTGAACGGGCGCCAGTCCCAGCGGCCGAAATTGTAGGTCCACCTGAGACCACGCTCCTGCGATAATGGAATTTGTATCCCTACGCGTATAAACCAGGTCTCGATAGGTTCCCACTGCCACGTGGTATAGAAAACTGGTTCTTGGCTAAAGTGCATGTCGATACCAGCGGATCCGGACAGGTGGAATTGCTTTAAAAGGTCGGACTTGAATTTATATGCGATATTGAATACCGACGCCTCAACCTTTAGCCCCTCGCCGGAAAGTATGGGGCCCCAGTTGTTGAGTTGGAAGGACCAGGTGCCTGGATGCCAGTCATCGTAGCCGACGCCCCAGGAATAGCTGAACCGTTCGTTGACCAGTTCATATTGCAGATCGAATGCTGCGCGGATAAACCAATACGGAGCCGGGGCCCACGCGATTGTGCTGCCGACGGAGGGCTCACCATTAACACGCCAGCGGTGATAGAAATTTCCCGTAAATCCAAGACTGTCTTTTTGAGGTAAGGGTGTGGGCACACCTGCCGCCGATGATGTCGATGGCTGAGCGACGGCAACCTCGGGGCTTTCGCCGGGGCCCGGGAGTTCGAGGCCGTCTAGACGTTCTCTGAAACGAGAAGCCGTGTTCGGCGGTTCACGCGCGACTGGTAGCTCATCTGCCGGCTCAGCCGGTGGTGTCGGCTGTGGTGGCGATTCGGATTCCACCGCCACGTTGGCCACCGCGCTAGGCTTCGAAGGGGCCGGTTCCACCCTAGGAATTTGCTGCGCCGCTACGATGTCTTCCGTGCATTTCGACTCCCAGGAGAAGGGATAAGCAGCGGGTGTCTGGCCCTCGAAGACAGGCGGCGGACGGAGGGGCGCAAAGAGGGGGGCTTCGATCTCTTCGGTAAAAAGCCGGCCCGTCTCCGGATGGGGAAAGCAGTGTTCGCGATAGACTCGGTGGAAGAAGTACTGGAACTCCGTATGCCCCAGCGTGGGATCGGACAACAGAAGGGGGACGACTCGATCGTCTGGATCCGGATCGAGAAAGCCCCAAGACGCGAAGCCCTTGCTTCCGAGAGGAAACGGCCTAGCGGCGACCCGGCGTGCTAATTGACCGTCCTCCGACATCAGGTCGAGGATCCATCGCTTGTGAAACAACTCGCAATAGTTCCACTTGAGTACGGTTTGCTCTACGAGCGGGCGTAGGTCAGGGTAGCGTTCCTGCGTGTCGTACAGGGAAAAAAGCAGGGCATCCAAGGTCCCGGCAAACAAGCGGTTTTCCGAGCCGAAGTCTAGTGTTTCCGTTGGTAGTCCGTACGTCGCGAGCGGCGTAGCGAACAGATGCTGGACGAGGTCCCTTGCCTCGTTTAGGTTCTCGGCGCAATGCAGCTTCCAGCCGAGCTCGAGCAGCGGGGACGTTTCCGCTTCCTGACCATAGGCGTGGAGCTCAGAGAAGGAATACAGGAGGAAAAAGCAAGCCAGGCGGCGCAGCGAGTGCCATCTCCGATGTCTAGCCGCCGCACGTCTGGCAGTCAGGTTGCACGGGAAGGCACTTGCCTTTGATCTTGGCCGCATCGATAATATCCGGGCGCTCGAAAAATGGCTTATTACAGCGCGAGCAAATTTGTAACAAAGGACCGTATGTTTTACTCAAGATGCCCGACAGAATCACGCCGTTGGTATTTGCCGTTATCGCCTTGTTATAACCCATGCCGTTTTCGTAGATACCGGAATACCAACCACGCTCGGGATCATAGGCGTTCTTGACCGCATCGTATAGGACATTGCCGTATTCATCGTCGGGATAGAGAAAGGACATCGTTAAAGCAGCCTTTGTCGATAGACTTTTCATGTGTTCCATGTCCTTTCCGGTGTCGGTGATGGCATTCCAAGGGGACCCGGCGACAAAAATGGTGTTATAGACGAACCAGGGGTCCCTGTCCACGTTATCCTCGGATACAGCTGTGGTTATTCCCGTATTCCTCCAGCGGCGCTTCTGCACCTCAAAAATGTTGTCTATGAGAGGGCTGTTTTCTTCGTCCCTGCCATGCTCCATGACGTCCATTGCGTAGGATTCGGTAACTACGTAGTTGTAGGCGCCCAGTTTACGCGGATCGCGAACATCGTATGAAATCGGTACGCCGTAGATATCGAGTTCCGTGGCGAATTCGTTGCGGTACGTAGCCGCAACGCTCTGATCGAAGCCCAGCATACGGAAAACCTTGCCGGCGTACTGCTCGTATCCTAGCCGTCCTTCCTGAACGACCTTGATCTCTTGCGTGGCCGGGTCCCGCATCAGCCCGTACATCTGGCCGTTTTTTATGAGGCGGCAGTAGTTCCAACGCAGGATAATCTCCTCGGCCGCGTGGGCGTGCTTTGGGTGCCGACAGGATAGGAGCTGCAGCCAAGAGACGAGACGGGCCAGATCGAGCGTTGATACGCCGATGCCGTCTGGGGAGGGCTTGTTGTTGTAGTCCACCATCTCGCCAGTTTCGGTGCTGTAAGCCTTGTTCGGGGCCTCTCCGTTGAACAGATCGATTGCAGTCAAGGTTGCCATCATGGCGACCACCCGATCGTCAAAAGTCTTTTGGTCGATGATTCCGAGTTCGTGGGCGGCAACGGTGGCGGCAAGAGCGGACCCGGTATCCCACATGGTCGTCGAAGGATAACGGTCCGCGGAGTTAACCAGCCCGGTCTTTTCCTGGTAGTTGTTTTCGAAGAACTTCCAGGCGGTCCGCGCGATTTTCATATCCGCCGGGCACAAGGGGGCCGCTGTCCCTAGGCAGGCTTGACCAGGAAGCTCCGTCAGCGCGCAGGCAAGCGGTTCCGGGACCCCGGAATCGAACACAGGGATCGCCCGGGCCGGCCAATAGATGACGCCTGAGGCAATCAAAGCGCCCAAAATAAGCGCGACAAGTGCTGAAAGCACGCCAACTGCTCTATTCTTGGTACGTTGTCCTTCAAAGGCGCCGACATTGCGCTGCTCTTCCTGATCTTGACGGTCGTCGTTGCTTTCCATCATCGTCAATAGCTCAGCCGATCGAGAATTGCCTGGAGTTGCGCGACGAGATCATTCGCGGATTCCTGTGCGTCGCCCTCTCTCCATTTGCCGGCAAGCACGTCAATCGGACCCATGAGGCTGCGAAATAGGTTCTGGTCAGCGGTAAAAATGTCCCCAGCCTTCCAGATCGGATCCTTGGTCGAAAGAAGCAGGTCGGCTGCGTCTGGAAGAGTGCCCTTCTTACGAAGGTTGTCCGCCTCCATCACCGTTGCTATGCTTCCCTTTACGGAGCGCAACGCTTCGCGATGTTGCTCTTGTCTTGCCGCTCGTTCTCGCAGCTCCTTTTGAAACGCTGTCAACTGGGATTGCAGGGCTTCGATTGCGTTGAGCTGGTGAATTAAGCGCTCCTCCAACGGAACAAGGGCGTCTCCGGCTTCCGCCATACCTTTTTTGACCTCCGGTACGAAGTGTTGAAAGGAGATGACCGAATAGGCGACCAGCACGGCCGTAGCGACTACCAGAGCGCGAATCAGGATATCCATGGTGTTTTGTAGAGTCAAACCCTAGAGAGTTCTTATTTGCCTATTCGGAGAAAAGGTCCGAAACGCCTAAAATACAGACTCTCCAAAATAATGGCATTGCTGTTAGCCGTAATCGCTCTGTTCGGCTCCTGCGTGCGCTCGTATAATCCGGAATAGAACCCGCGTTCAGCATCGAACAGAGTAGAAGCCTTTTCCATAAGTTTGGCTGTATAGTCGGTCCGATAGAGAGCATCCCATCCGAATGCTGCTTTCGTGCTCAATGTCTTGAACGCCGAGGCATCATCGCCGGCCTCTGTTATCGTATTCCACGTTTTTCCGTCTGTAAATACCGTATTGTAGACAAAATATGGATTAACGTCGAGATTGTCTTCGCTGACAGCCGTTAGGATACCTCGATGCTCGAAGCGTTCTTCCTGGGCTTTATAGACCCGGTAGGCGAATTCCTTCGAAGTGTCATCCCAGCCGTATTCCAATCCGTCTAGAATATAATTCTCACTGACCACGTAGTTGTGTGCGTGGTATTTTTCGGGATTCCGATCATCAGTAGGAACCTTCACTCCGTAGACCTTAATGAACCGCAGAAAATCCTGGTAATTGAGTGCCCGCGAAACGTCCAGGCCAGCCAATGCCAATGCCTTGGCACCGTATTCCTCATAACCGATTCGTCCTTCCTGCACGTAAATGGTATCGCCATCTTCATCCACAGCCGCGCCATACATGACGCCATCTCTGATCATTGGTGAAAAGTCCCAGCGCTTTAGGACGGCCCGTACGGCCGCGGTGTGCTGCGGGAAATTCCAGGTCAAAATGTTAAAAGGTACCATCAAGCGACCGATGTCGATGGCGGACCAGCCGATTCCTCGTTCGGATTTTTCGTTTTGGTAGTTGACCATCTCAAGGGAGACGGTGTTGTAGGACTTATTAGGTAATTGGCTGTCGAATAGAGGCAATTGAGAGAGTGCGGCGAGCGCAGCGGCCATGTGCTTGTCGAATTTCTCCGGCTGGATCAATTCCAGGCCTTGAGCGGCAATGAGCGCGAGGAGATAGGAAGCGGTGTCCCACATGGTGGCAGCGGGATACTTATCCACGGAATTCACCAATCCCGTTGTCGGCTGATAATTGTTCTCGAAGTAACGCCAGGAAATCTCCGCCCATTGCTTTTCCTGTTCTGTAAGCTCAGCCGGTTGAGGGACAGGCAGACCTGCGGTGTCTTCGATAATCATAGATTCCCGGATTTCCTGTTCGATGTTCCAGGTTTCCAACCCGATGACGAGGCCAAAGGCACCGATCAGGCCTAAAAGAAAGACGATGTGGTGGCGTGCATGGAGAAGCCCTTCTTTGAACGTCATCGTTGGTGTCCTCGGATTTCGAGAAATCATGATCCGGTGTAACCGTTCACACCCCCCCAGACGACCAGACGCGATACGACGGCCAAGTTTGCCATCCATGGCACTGGATTCCGGCATCCCAGCCGGAATGACGGCGGGGGTGTGAACGGTTACGATCCGGTGGGCTATGCGGCCGGTTCTGGCTCTGCTGCAGGTTCGGAAATTACGGTCGCTTCAGGTTTCCAGAACGCAGTCAACACAATGCCGCTCCTTGCAATAATGTTGTTGAGGCTCCAGAATGCGTTTGTTACCAACCCATTGACGGTGTAGTTCCCGGCGTTACCGGACAAGAAGTCGATGGATGCGTATATCAATGCGAGTGCAGTGATCAGGATCACGAGAAATTGGGGAACTACGAGTCGGAAAAAAGTACCCTCCTGGCAAGCCGTCCGACAAAGGTGTTGCTGCCTGTCTGGCTTTGTCCAGAAAATCATGCGGTTAGGCACCGAAACGGTCCGGAAAATATTTTCCGGACCGTTTTCTGCTGCAACCTATTGATTTCAGTGCATATCCAGCGCGCCGCGCAACACCTATACCGAACAGCTTGGACCTGAGTGCGGATATGTACGCATTGTCAGCTTCTTGACGGGCGACTACAAATAGAGCGTCGAAAATCGGATCGACCGCATGCGGCCGAACACCAAAGAAGGGGACGTTTGGGGCATACCGTTCGAAAACCACAGACAGAGGAGGTTCATTTTTTTATGAACGTCAATGAGCTCATCGGATATATCTTGTTGGTTCTGGCGGGAGTAGCCGTGGGTATCGCATTCTGTGCGATGCTTGTCCAATGCGTCCAGAACTGCAGGTTTCTCCGAGCCTACCGGCGGGATGTTACGCAACGGGTCAACGGGCTGCGTCTCCACAAGATGCTCGGGTGCCTGGGTATGAGCACTAAAGGTTACGTCCGCAAGGCACTCTCCTCGGAAACGGAGATGCACTTGAACAGGTGTCAGCAATGCGCAACGACAACGGAGTGCGATGCGGCCCTGGCAAAAGGCGATACGTCGCAGGCCGCCGCTTACTGTCCGAATTTTCCGGACTTGGTTCAGCTCAGCCAGCAAGAGTTTGGCGGGCGGGACTTAAGGAACGCGAAGGCGAACGGCAGGTCACGACCCAAGGATGCGTTCACAACGTTTATCGTGAAGCGCGGCGCGTGAGACCACCGCGAAGCGCTAACGTTTCCCCCGTGTAACCTCAACGGTTTGGTTGGGTCTAAACGCCCATCCAGGGCGCCTTGTCTGTAGGAAAAATCGTCATCGGCTATAAGAAAAATCTTCGTAATAAAAAAATTCCTGCTCTGTAAGGGAATTTCTTACCCATGTTGGGAAATGCCCGATTTCAACGACTTTGCCCATGTGAGATAGTTCTTTACGCGAACCAGACGGTACGGCGAATACTGATAACTTTCATCGAGGGAGATTGAGATTATGACAAACGACCACACCCGCTTTCCCAGCAATGGAGACGCCGATCTTTGGTCCGAGAATGAGGAATCGATACAGCACCTCATCGAAAAATATCCCCATCCGGTTAGACCCCACAACCATGCCACTCTACGTGATGAAAAGTGGGGAGCAAGGATGTACGCTTTTTCATCTATGTAGACAGAAATGTCAGGCCCAGGCATCCGCCTGCAAAGGATAAAGGGTGAATTTGCAGGCGGTGTTGGGGCTTTTCTGGGAGTGAAGGAATTTGAGGGTTTTTTTGAGCCTTTTAATCGCCGCCGCGGCAGATGCACTAGCCGCGGCGGACGTCAGCGAGATCGAAATGCGCCGACTGTTCGATCCGACACCAGCTGAACTGCGGGCGGAAGCTTCGGACCGAATCTACATTTACGAGGGCCTGCGCGACATCGATATCGCCCGTGTAATGGACGAAGAGTTCGAGCGGGTCGAAAGCATGATGTTCATCCGCACGAAGATGACTACAGGGACCGGCGAGGTTGTCAAAGACCCGAAGACGGCGGAGGCGGTCGTCGAGGACGACGGGTGTTAGTCACTCCAAGTCGCTAACGCCACTCGCCCCAGGCGGATGCGCGCAACGGAACGTGACCGATCCTGACCCGATCTGGAGTTCGTTGTGCGCGCCTACCATTCCGTGAATCCCTGCGAGCGCGTCCACTATTACCGATAACAGTTCCGCAAGCTCACTGCAGGCTGAGGAGCTCGCAGTGATCTGCTCGCGGAAACATTCCATCAGTTGATCCACAAGAATTTGCGCCATCGTGCAGACGAAACCAGCCAGCCGGCTACTGGTCGGCCGAGATGTTGGCACTGTTCGAGGCGAAATGGCGCGAGGTGGTCGCCGAGGAATCGGCCAAGGATCCCGCTTTCGAGCAAATCTGGAGCAGCCTGCAGCGCTTCCGTGAGGAGTATCGGGTGTGGAACGAACTGGCGTTTCTACCGCGCCCGGGTACGCGGCGGATCAGCGCAAAGACGGAGTCGAAATAGCGAGTGTCCGTCCGGCAGCGGCGGATGCGGTGCGATAAAGGGGCGTGTCGCCATCTGCATCGTCGATAGGCCGATGAAGATGAAGGAAGCGGGAAATCGCGGTTTCCGGTTCCGTTCCGCAAACCTCCCGCGCAGGGCTGTGTCTTCTGTTCTAGTCGTGCAGCCCGCACTCCCGTTTCAGGCCGAAGAAGCGCGTGTCCTCTTCGCGCATACCGGGCTCCATGGGTCGGGTGGTGTGGACGTCACCAACGGACACGTATCCCTGCTCCCACAACGGATGGTAGGGCAGGTCGTAGCGCTGCAGATATCTGTAGACGTCACGCTGCGTCCAGTCGATGACGGGGCACGCCTTGTAACGTCCGTCCTGCAGCCGCAGCACGGGCAGCCCGGCGCGGCTCTCCGCCTGCTGACGGCGCAGGCCGGAGAACCATGTGCCGGCCTCCTGATCTTTTAGCGCCCGTCGCATGGGTTCCACCTTGTTGATCTGATTGTAGCGGGCGAGTCCGTCCAAGCCCTGTTCCCACATGCGACCATAGCGGGCCTCCTGCCTAGCAGGGGTCTCGTAGGCCCGGTAGACGTGCAGGTTCAGCCGGAGCCGTTCGGTCAGGGTGTCGACGAAGCGGTAGGTTTCGGGGAACAGGTAGCCGGTATCGACGAGCACCACCGGGGCTTCGGGCGCCACCCGTGTTACCAGGTGCAGCATCACGGCGGCCTGGACGCCGAAACTCGAGCTCACAAGGTGACGGCCTGGCAGGTGTGTGAGGGCCCATTCGACGCGCCGTTCGGCGGAGAGGTCCTCCAAGATGGCGTTCGCCCGGGTCAGTGGGATTGCTCGGCCCGCGGCAAGATCTTGGGCGACGTCAGGCTGGCGCATGGAAATCCTCCGCCGGGTTGCGTACCGCCGCGACCAGGCCGGCACGGACGGCAAAGTCGCCGAGGGATTCGCCGCCCAAGCGTTGCTCCGCGTAGTGGCGGAACAGCCCGTCCAGGGTCGCCAGGATGGCCGACTCGTCGAGGTTCTCGCGGTACAGACGATTGAGTCGCGTGCCCTTGCCGTCCCCGCCGAGCATCAGGTTGTAGCGGCCGGGTCCCTTGCCGACCAGGCCGATCTCGGCGACAAAGGGTCGGGCACAGCCGTTGGGGCAGCCGGTCATCCGGATGACGACAGCGGTGTCACCGATACCGTGTTTCACTGCGAGCGCCTCGATGCGCGGCAGCAGGCCGGGCAGGTAGCGCTCGGCCTCCGCCATGGCCTGTGGGCAGGTCGGCAGGGCCACGCAGGCGATGCTCGCAAGTCGAGTCTTCGTGCGCTCCTCAGCGAGGAGCCCGTGCGCCCGGGCGAGCGTCTCGATGGCGTCCCGTCGGCCCGGCTCGACGCCCGCGATGATCAGGTTCTGGTTCGCGGTGATGCGAAAATCGCCTTGGTGAATCTCGGCTATGCGGCGCAGAGCGGTCATCGCCTCGACGCCCGGCCGGTCCGATATACGCCCATTCTCTACATAGAGGGTCAGGTGTGCGCGGCCGTCTATCCCCTCGGCCCAGCCGTAGCGGTCGCCCTGGTCGGTGAAGCGCACCGGATGCGGCGCAGCAAAGGTGATCCCGGCGCGGCGTTCCACTTCGGCGCGGAAGGGGCCGAGGCCCATGCGCTCGATCGTGTATTTGAGACGGGCGTGGCGACGGCTGATTCGGTTCCCGAAATCGCGTTGGGTAGTGACCACGGCCTCGGCCACCGCGGGCGCCTGTTCCGGCGTCACAAAGCCAAGGTCGTCGGCCAATCTCGGGAAGGTGGTCCGATCGCCGTGCGTGGTGCCCATGCCACCGCCGGCCAGGATATTGAAGCCTGCGAGCCGGTCCGTGCCGATTGCGATCAGGCCGAGGTCGTTGGTGTAGACGTCGACGTCGTTGTGCGGCGGAACGGCCAGCGCCGTCTTGAACTTACGAGGCAGGTAGGCCTGGCCATAAATGGGTTCGGATTCCGGCTCTGCGCCGGCCACGGGCTCGTCGTCCAACCAGATTTCATGGTAGGCACGGGTGCGTGGCAGCAGGTGTTCGCTGATCCGTCTGGCCCATGCGTACACTTCCGCGTGCAGCGCCGACTGCACCGGATTCGGATTACACAGCACGTTGCGGTTGACGTCACCGCAGCCGCCGATGGAGTCGATCATCGCGCGGTTGATGGACTGGATCAGCGGCTTGAGGTTGCGCTTGAGGATGCCGTGGTATTGGAAGGTCTGGCGGGTCGTCAGGCGCACCGAACCATTCCCCAGCGTGCGAGCCACCTGGTCGATGACCAGCCACTGCTTGGGTCTGCAGACACCACCCGGCAGTCGCGCGCGCAGCATGAAACTGTAGTGGGGTTCGAGGAAGCGGTCGCGCCGGTCGGTGCGCAGGTCCCGATCGTCCTGTTCGTAGAAGCCATGGAACTTGCTGATCTGGGCATCCCCCGGCGCGAGGGCGCCGGTCACCTCATCGGACATACTCTGCTTCAGGGTCCCGCGCAGGAAACGGCTGCGGGTCTTGATGCTTTCAACTTCATTGACCTTGGCATCCATCAGTACACATCCCTCCAGTAACGCCCCTGGGCGCGCAGGTCCGCGACGAATTCTTGCGCGGCATCAGTTGCCAGGTGACCCCAGGCATGGGCGACGTCGGCCAGGACGCTACGTACCCCGGCCTCCATGGCCGTGCCGCCGCAGACATAGACCTGGGCACCCTGGTCGAGCCAGTCCCAAAGCGCCCGGCCTTCCTCGCGCAGTCGATCCTGGACGTAACGGGTGGGCTGGCCATCGCGCGAGAAGGCCGGCGTGATCCGACGCAGCAGCCCCTCCTTGCGCCAGGCAAGCCAGTCCGTTTGGTAGAGAAAGTCACGGTGAAAATGCCGGTGGCCCGGAATGAGCCAGTTACGGCCGCGGCCGCCGCGTGCGGCACGGTGCTGCAAGAAGGCGCGAAACGGGGCAATACCCGTGCCGGCGCCGATCATGATGACCGGCGTATCGTCGTCCTCTGGCAGGCGAAACGTAGGGTTCTCTGCGACGTAGACCTCGAGATGGCCGTCGTCTCCGAGGCGCTCGGCCAGATAGCCCGAGGCGCCCCCCAGGTGCGTCCGCCCGTGCGCCTGGTAGCGCAGCGTCGCCACGGTGAGGTGCACCTCGTCGTCGAACTGGGCCTGAGAGGAGGCAATCGAGTAGAGCCGTGGCTGCAGTGGCAACAACAGGCCGGCCAGCGTGGCGGCGTCCGGGTGCGCCGGGTAAGCGGCAATCAGATCGACCAGCTGATATTCGGTGGCGAAGCGACGTAGGGCCTCGGGCCGGTCGCTGAGCGAGCGCAGGGCCTCGGCCCCCGATGTATCGGACCACGCCCGCACGACCCGGGGGTGCAGTTGGGTCAGCTCCAGGCGTCGGGTCAGCGCCTCGGCGAGCGTCAGTTCCCCGTCATCAAGCGAAACCGTCTCGTCTTCGGCCAGCCCGGTCAGGGAAAGAATCTCCTCCACCAGCGCCGGGTCGTTGAGAAACCAGACGCCGAGCGAGTCGCCCGGCTGGTAACGGAATACACTGGGGTCGACGCCGAGTGCCAAATGCCGCACGTCCGCTGGCGCGTCCGGCGTCGTGATCCGCCGATGATCCAGCACCTGGGCGCGGAACGGGTGCAGACGGTCGATGCGGCCCGGTCCGATGCCTCGCAGGGGCACCACCGCCGCATCACGCTCCGGCAGCAGGCCGGCAACGTCCTCCAGCACGTCGGGAAGCCAGGCATCGGCGGTCGGCTGGAAGTCCACGTCGGCCTCGACGCGCGAGCGGAGACGGTGCGCGCCCAGTGCCTCCAGCCGCCGGTCAAAGTCCCGCGCGGCCTGACAGAAATGCTCGTAGCTGGAGTCGCCCAGGCCAAACACCGTGTACTGCAGATCTTGTAGTCGCGGCGTCCGTTTGCCGTGCACGAAGCGATACAGTTCGCTCGCCGCCTCCGGCGGTTCGCCTTCACCCTGGGTGCTCGTTACCAGGACGAGTAGGCGTTCCTTGGCGAGGTCGCGCGGGCGGTAATCCGCTACCGATAGCAAACGGTGCGGCAGACCGCGGGCGTTGGCGCCCGCCGCCAGCAACTCGGCCACCGATCGGGCGTTACCGGCCTGGGACGCGTACAGAATGGTCAGGCGCGGGGGGTCGTCCGGTATCTGCGTCGCCTGGGGTTCCGGTTGGCTTCGTCCCGCCAGGAAACCGCTGGCCCAGACGAGTTGTGTGGCGTTGAAACCCTGGACGGCCTGCAGCAGCCGCTGGAACTGGAGTTCGTCGAGGGGTGTCGCACCGGGCCATTGGGGCTCCTGGACCTGGGTCTGCAGCATGGTCTTTCCCGTCTGGTGTCGGGCCCAAGACAAGGCCCGTTACTCGCAGTTTGGTGCTAGAGCGGATATCTTGTAAAACGATAAGTTGTGAAATAACTTCTCGTTTAGAGATATGACACTCAGACAACTACGTTCCCTGGTCGCCCTCGCCGACGCCGAACTCAGCGTGAGTCACGCGGCGGCCGAGCTCCACCTGGTCCAGTCCGCCGTCTCGCAACATCTCTCACAACTGGAGAAAGAGCTGGAGACGAGCCTGTTCGTGCGGCACGGTAAACGGCTGGTTGCCTTGACGGCTGCCGGCGATCAGGTGCTGCGTTACGCCCGCCAAGCCATGTCGATACGCGACAATATCCTGGCGATCGGCCGCGACCATGTGGAAGAGGCGACTGGTGTCCTGCGCATCGGTACGACCCATACCCAGGCGCGCTATGTACTGCCTGCAGTAATTCGGGCGTTTCGCCGCACCTACCCCAGGATCTTCGTGCAGATCCACCAGGGCACGCCGCAACAACTGGTCGAGATGGCCGCCGGGGACCTGGTAGACCTGTCGATCTGTACCGAGGCGCTGCGCGAGCATGCCGAACTGACCGTGCTGCCGTGTTACCGTTGGAACCGCAGCCTTATCGCGCCAACCGGGCACCCCATCCTCCGCCAGCCGCGCATTTCGCTCGAGACCCTGTGCGACTACCCGCTGATCACCTACGTGTTCGGCTTCACCGGTGCCAGCCGGATGCGGACGACTTTCGTGCGAGCCGGGCTGGAGCCCGAGGTCGTGCTCAGCGCGGTCGACACGGACGTCATCAAGACTTATGTGCGGGAGGGGCTGGGAATCGGGCTCATCGCGAGTATGGCCTACTCGAACGAGCGCGACAGCGACCTGGTCTGCCGGGACCTCCACCACCTGTTCCCGTGGGAATCCACGTTCGTCGCCTACCAGCGGGACAAGTACCTCCGGCGCAACCAGCACCACTTCATCGAGCTGCTACAGGGCATGGTGGGGGACAACGGCGCCCTTGTGGCGCCTGACGGTTAAACGCGTTGCCCTCTCCGTATCGGCCGGCTAGCGAAAGCCAGGACAGCTGTCCATGCCATTGTTGGGCTCAGACGCTCTTTGCCCACACAGGACAAATCAGTAGGGCCTACGCGGTGGCTATTCCGGGTGGAGTTACCCCGATTCAGTGGACAGGTTATCGCTCGCTCCGTGCACACGACCCCTCAGCAAGGCTAACCTATCATGACACCCACGTGTCGCCCCTCGTCAGCACTCTGTTTATTTCACCAGATTCTCTCGGATTCAATCGCGCAGGATCTCCCGCTCTGATCCACCGTCGCCGTTCTGTCCTGAAAGGTTCGACGATCCGTGGCCGGGTGTGGCATCTTTCTGAAGGAACAGTCGCTGGCGACGCCTATAAGGTTTTTTCCCTTTAGAGGTCAAAATGACGCACAAACTCTTCCAATCGTACAAACTCAAGTCGCTGCTCTTGAAGAACCGAATCGTTATGGCTCCTATGACCCGTTGCCGTGCCGGGGGAGGTGACATGCCGACACCACTCATGGCCGAATATTACGCCCAGCGTACCACCGCCGGGCTGATTATCACCGAGGGCATACCGGTATCTCCTAAGGCGCGGGGTTATCTCTGGACCCCGGGTATCTACACCCCCGAGCAGGTACAAGGCTGGAGCCAGGTGACAAAGGCTGTGCATGAGGCAAGTGGCAGGGTTTTTGCCCAAATTTGGCATGTCGGGCGCATCTCCCATCGAAGCCTGCAGCCGGATGAAGGCTCTCCTGAAGGACCCACGAATGAGCAGCCTGAGGATGCCGTCTGCTTTGCCTATGACGAGAACGGCAATCCCGGCAATATCCCTACCAGTCGTCCGCGAGCCTTGGACGCCGATGGTACAGCCCGCATACGGGAGGAATTCGTTCAGGCCGCCAAAAATGCCCGCGAGGCAGGAATGGACGGGGTGGAGATTCATGGGGCGAACGGTTACCTATTCGATGAGTTCCTGAACTCGGTGGTCAACACACGCAGTGACGCCTATGGTGGTTCGGTCGAGAACCGCTGCCGCTTCCTGCTGGAAACCGTGGATGCAGTGGCCAATACCATCGGTATTGAGAGGACCGGTGTTCGCATCTCGCCCAATGGCCGCTTCAACTCCATGCCGGAGGACCCGGAGATGGAGGCGACCTTTTTACACCTTGCCGAAGAACTCGATCGCCGCGGTATCGCTTACATTCACATCAACGACCAAGCCACCTTCGGTATGCCTCCTATCCCGGATGGCCTGATTGCGAAGATCCGTGCCGCCTTCCGCGGGCCTCTAATCCTCTGCGGTGGCTACGATGCGCCACGTGCCCAAGGCGTCATCGACGAAGGTGTCGCTGACCTTGTCGCATTCGGTGTCCCGTATCTCGCCAATCCCGATCTCCCGGCCCGGCTCGAAAACGGCTGGCCCCTCAATGCGGCGGATCAGGATAGATTCTATGGTGGTGGGGCCGAGGGCTACACCGACTATCACGTCTATCAGCACTAAGGCGGAGAGCTCACGCCACCGGAAAAGCTATGTCAAGACCTTGGCCTGGCCGATACTTTGATCCGTAGTTGGAAAAGGGGTGTGAGTTTCCTGCATCGCTCGATTGTTCTTGCTAATCGGAATGTACGGCGCGCGAAGCACAGGAGTATCTTGCGTACGACGGCTTTTGTTAAGGATTCTCAGATGCCTGCTGCCGAACGGAGGGGGTCGGCGAGGACGGCTGACTGGAGGACAGGAGGTGGGCGTTCCGGTTAGCGGCGTCGGCGGTGGCATCTGATAAGCCGACAGCGGTAGCTCGCGATCCCCGGAAGCGGAGCTTCTCGGATTGCCGTTAAGGATGCTCGTAATGAAACAGACCTGCTGCAGGCGCAACCACAGGGAATCTCTGGACGATTTGCCTGCGATAATAAAATTTGGCGGGCACCGGCACCTGCACGCGACGCGCGCGGGCCATCGTTTCACCTCATAGAGTTTTCCAGGGAGCAAAGGTCATGTTTAACAGTGCGGCACAGACGCTCTCCAGGGCGCGCAGTCGGGTCCGGACCTCGCTGGATACGAAGTCCGAGCAGATCGTGCTCGAAGAGCTCGCCGCGGCGGACGTCCGCGTGGACGGCTCGCACCCGTCCGATCTGTTGGTCCACGACCCGGCGTTCTACACCCGGCTGCTCCGCGACGGCGCACTCGGTTTCGGGGAGGCGTATATGGACGGCCAATGGGACTGCGAGGCGCTCGACGAACTGACCGTGAAGCTGATCGAGGGCAAACTGGTGCAGAAGTACCGGACCTCCTGGGGCAACCTGCTCCACGTACTCAAGGCGCGCGCGCTGAACCTGCAGAGCACGCTGCGGGCCTTCCAAGTCGGCGAGCGGCACTATGACATCGGCAATGATCTCTACCAGGCGATGCTCGGTCGCCGGCTCGCCTACACCTGTGCCTACTGGAAGGACGCCGAGACCCTCGACGAAGCCCAGGAGGCAAAGCTCGACCTAGTGTGTCGCAAGGCCAACCTCCAGCCGGGCATGAAGGTGCTCGAGCTGGGCTGCGGCTGGGGCTGCTTCGCCCAATACGCGGCCGAGAAGTACGGCGTCGAGGTCACGGGTCTCACGGTCTCCAAGGCCCAGGTCGAGCTGGGCAACCACCTGTGCGAGGGGCTTCCCGTGGAGCTGAGGCTCGAGGACTACCGCAATGCCACCGGCGCCTACGACGCAGTCATCTCGATCGGCATCATGGAGCACGTCGGCAACAAGAACTACCGCACGTACATGGAGGTGGCCGATCGGTGTCTCAAAGAGGATGGCGTGACAGTCGTCCACACCATCGCCGGCAATCTGGAGGGTAAGGACTTCAATCCCTGGTTCGACAAGTACATCTTCCCCAACGCCGTCGTGCCGTCGCTGTCGCAGCTCGCGCGCGCGGCCGAGGGCTTGTTCGTGATTGAGGACGTGCACAACATCGGTCCGCACTACGACCCCACCCTCATGGCCTGGTACGAGAACTTCGAGCAGGCGTGGCCGAAGCTGAAGGACAAGTACGGCGACCGCTTCTATCGGATGTGGCGATTCTACTTGCTCACCGCCGCCGGGGGCTTTCGCGCCAGGTACCAGCAACTCTTCCAGATCGTTATGACCAAGGAAGGCCAGCCGCAGCCTGCCTGCCGACTCGTCTAGACCTGAGACGATTTATGGAAACCCATGAGGTCATTGTTGTCGGTGGTGGTCCTGCAGGGTCCAGTTGCGCCTGGAGGCTCAAACATAAGGGGTGTCGATGTCCTAGTTCTCGACAAAGCGACATTTCCGCGGACCAAGCCACCCCGGCTGTCCTTCTCCAGTCATAACCCACTTCGCGCAGCATCGATTCGAGGTGTTTGTCTGCAAGTACCCAAACAGAATAGTCAACTATACTGAAACCTCAAGGAGCGGTGAGCGGTAGGTAGGGACGACAGAAACTGCCGTTGGAGGACGTTCGCCATGAATTTCTCAACGTTCGGGCCCCGCCTTGTTCGCCTGGTCCTACGTTCCTTTATGGTGTGCTTGATCGGTATCGCTGGCACGGTGTCTGCAGGAGACGTCGCTGCGCTGTACAAAGCCGCGGGAGACGGGGATGCCACGCAGGTCTCCGCCCTGCTCGATAGCGGCGTGGACGTGAACGGACGCACCAGCAGCGGGAGCTATGCCTTGAACAACGCCGCCGTGGAAAACGAAGTCGAGGTAATGCGGATCCTGCTCGACCGCGGGGCCGATCCGAATGTCCGGAACAGCCAGGGCGACACGCCGCTGATCTGTGCCACCAAGTACGCCGGGGGGAAGGTGGCGACTGTGAAGTTGCTGGTCGAGGCCGGCACCGACTTGGCGCTCCGGGACGACAAGGGCAATACCGCCTTGGACTATGCGGAGGAGAAGAAACAGCAGGAGGCGATGGCTCTGTTGGAGAATCCAGACGGTTAGTTGATCGACGGGTTCCCGCCGCTGGCCGTCGGGCTTGAGTCCCCCGGCGCTCAGCGCTCCCTGGCCGAACCGCCATCGTTGCAGCGGAGCCTGAGAGAGGCGCTGGCTCGGTTTCAACAAACCACGTGCGAGGAGGGCAGGCGGCTGATCGAGCCCGTTAGGCGTTTCGGCGAAACCTTCGGGGAGCACATCGGCGCGAATCCCTACGTCGGTTGGCAGCAGGGCTTCGACCCCCTGTTGACGCCGGGAGCGAGGAATTACTGGACGTCGCACAACTTCGCGGAGCTCCGCGACGGGGCCATCGATGCCATCATCGAGTAGGCCGGCAGGCTCCCCTCGCCCCAGTGCGAGATCTTCATCGCCTTTGCCGCGAACTCGCTGCTGTGTCGCCTGGCGCTGGGAGAGGCGCAGGTTGATGCGTCCAGCTATACCAGCCTGCGATTGTTGTCCGGCGCGGCAACCCTTTGGGCGATCGTAGCCTTCTCCGGTCGCTCCAGCGGCGCCGGGGAGGGTGGCGGAGGTTGGGTGTCCGCGGCGATGCTGTTCCTCTATGCCGCCTTCTCCTTCGCCTATCTCACGCTGGACGCAGGAACCGGCGCACTGATCCTGTTCGGCGCAGTGCAGGCCACCATGATCTTGGCCGGCTTTATCGAGGGCCATCGCCCTCACGCATGGGAGTGGGTTGGTCAGCGCCTTCGGTGGGCTCGTTTACCTGGTTTCTCCCGGGCTCAGCGCCCCGGTCCTGTTTCCAGCATCGTCATCCTCCGTGGAGTCGCCCTGGCGGTATGGGGACGCGATTACGCCCTGCGAATCAGCCAGAAGACAACGGGCGGCTGACGCAAACGGAACCGTTCGGACATGCCTCCCCCTTTCACCGGAGCATCAGATCTCTCTGGCCGAGGGGATGTCCGCGAAGATGCTGTTGCCCATCCAGGCGGGGATGTCGCGGGTCAGCGCCCGGGGGCCGACGACCGTGAGCTTGCCATCGGCAATGGCCTTCCGGTACGTGGTATCCCCCATCCAGATGCCCGCCATGGTGCGCACGCTGGTGGTGAAGTAGACGTCCACGTCGTTGCCGGGGTCGCTCGTGCAGATGTCCACGTCTCGGTCCTTGACCAGCAGCCACCAATCCGAGAGGTCGTCGATATCGCCGCCGCCTTCTCTGGCGTCATGACCAACATCGGCCACAAGCTCGGTCTCTACAAGGCGATGGCCGGTGCCGGCTGGGTGAGCTCGAATCAACTGGCGGACAAGACCGGTACCGAAGAGCGCTACGTGCGCGAATGGTTGAACAACCAGGCCGCCGGCGGCTACGTCGCGTACGATCCGCAGACACGACGGTACAGCATGCCCGACGAGCACATCCCGGTACTCGCCGATGACGACAGCCCAGTGTTCCTGGTCCCCGCCCTGGAGGTGGCTTCCTCCGCTGCGCGCCAAGGAAGTGCGAAGCACGAGGCGCGTAGTCCCCGGTAGCCGTAGGCGCGGGCATGTTGCCGCAGTGGCGTAGGGGCCGTAGGTCCCGGAGCCAGCGGAGGCGACATGCAGAGCGCA
>JAYEJW010000519.1:0-7462 GCA_034716535.1 Pseudomonadota bacterium | reverse complement strand
GAGCGCGAACGCTTGCCGAAGGCGTTTTTGCCACGTCGCCCCTTCTCCGCCAGGCGCACCAACACGAAGATCGCCCGCAGTGGATTGCTGCGCACCCATTCGCCCGCGCCGAGCGCCGTTGGCGTGCTCGTGGCACGCGTGTTCCTCGGGGGCCTCTCGGCCTGGTCTGTAGAGCGTCGAACACCTTTTTTAAGTCTTGCCCCGGGGCCCGCTCTTCGCCGTCGGCAGCACGCTGTCACTCGTCATCGGCGCTGGGCTCCGCTCCTTTATCGGCCGTCGTTTCTCCTCCCTCGTCCGAGCCAACGCCATCGCGGGCCCCCCAAACCTTCGCACAGGCCTCTTTGCCGTCCGCCGGCTCTCCCTTGACGAAGATCCGGCGAAGCGGCACGTGCAGCGGGCTGGTGAGGAAGGGCACGGCCTTCCCGGTCAGGACCACTGGATCGATGTCGAGACCGAATTCGTCGAACGTCCCGCTCAGTCCGACCGGCACCGCCAGGCTGAAAAACTCCGGTTGCTTGGCCTTAGGCCCAGCCTCAACATCGAGGGTCCGCTCTCGGAAATCCACCTTGGCACTTCCTTCGATGCGCATCTTGGTGGTATCGGCGAAGATGACCCTGTCATTCATCACTCCATCCTGCAGCCGAAAACGAGCGATCACACAGTTCACCTTGGACGACTCGTCCTTGTCCATCTCTGTCATCAGGGCGCTGACGACGTTCACCGCCACGGAGACCTTGGCATCCAGGCAGCTCAGGGTCTCCCGGCTCAACAGCGGCGGCGCGCCGTCGGCCGCTGGTGCCTGCTTATCGGGCGTCTCGACAATCGATGCATCGGCCTTCTGGGCCCCCTTCGTTGGCGACCAGCCCTCTACACGGAAGTCGTCGATCTGCAGCCGCTTGCTCCGGAGCTCGACGTCCAGAGACGGGGGCTTCGTGGCGATGTCCAGACTCAGATTCGCAGTTCCCGTTCCGGTTGCGCCTGTTAGGGAATCTCACCTCCGCGCGCGCTGTTTTTCTTGGTGTAACTGCACGGCGACCCTTGCCGCGGCGCTCTGGGAGAACATCTCCAACTCGTCCAGATCCTTGTCACTAACCGGTGTGAGTGCGCGGTCCGTGTAGTTGATGGCGTCCGGGTCCGCGTCAAGTGCTTTGCGTACCCGGTGAAACTTGAGTAGGACCCGCGCCGCCTTCCAGTGATTGCGGAGGAAACGCCAGGTGTATTTTGGGTAGAAAAGAAGTGGGTTCTCGATGGGCATCCCCGGGCGGCGGTCCTTTCTGCGCCGCACCCGGAACAGTCCGGAGTCCAGCGGATGGACGCCCTCCAGGGCCGGCACCAGGGCATAGTGCACGTTGGAGCCCAGCACTTTGCCCAGGCTGATGCCGCTGGCGCGTGCACGCTTCAGGCTGGTGATAATGTGCTCGTCCGAGTAGTAGGTTTCCCAGGCCAGGAGGTATGTTCGCTTGAACTCCGCGTCGCTCATCTTGGGGTGGTGGGCGGCGACATGCCAAAGATCATACTTGTTCAGATCGGGGTCCATATACTCGCCGCGCTCGAACATCCCCTTGTGGTCCGCGGACCCCGGAAGAGGAGTCATGGCCGTGAACTCGATGCGGTCGATGGGGAGCTCGCGCTGCAGGATTTTGATGTCCCGTACCACGCTCTCGGCGGTGTCGCCGGGGAACCCGATGATGTAACCCACGTCCGTGAACACCTTGGCCTTGCGCCAGGCCTGAAACATGGTCCGGTACTCGGTGATGCGGTTCTGCTTCTTGTTGGCGGCGGCCAGATTGTCCGGGTTGATGCTCTCCAGCCCGATGAAGACCCGCTTGACCCCCGCCTTGACACACTTGTCGATGAAGCGCGGGATGCGGTGGCACTGCACGTCAACCTGGATCGTGAGCCTGACCTCTATGCCCTCGTTCTCGCGCAGTTCGATGATCCGATCGAGGATGACCTCCCAGTTCTTGTTGCGGGCGAAGTTGTCATCCGTGATGAAGAAGCGGGTGATGCCCTGAGTTCTGTTGTCGCGGATGACCTGCTCGATGTCGTCCGGACCACGGAATCGGGACTTGCGCCCGTGCACGTTGATGATGGAGCAAAAGCTGCACACGAACGGACAGCCGCGGCCCGCATCGAAGCTGGTCACCTTGCTCAAGGTCTTGTAGACCCGGTCCACGGGCATGAAGGGCGGCGGTTCTCCCTCTACGTTGGGGAGGTCGTCCAGGTAGTGATAGATCGGTTTGAGCTTGCGGTTGAAGGCGTCGATCAGAACCTCGTCGAAGCGAGTCTCCGACTCGCCCGCGTATAGCGAAATGCTGAGATCGGTGGCCTCCGTTAGCTCTGGAGTGGGGCCAGGGAGCATGGCGAGGATACCACTCACGTGGAATCCGCCGATGCAGACCTCAAGCCCTCGCTCGCGACATTTGCGCCCGATGTCCAGGGCGCGGGGGTACTGGTTGGTTTGGACCCCTGCCAGGCCGATGAGCCCGTGTCCCCCGTCCTGCTGGATCATTCGCGCCAAGCGTTCGACGTCTACCTTGGTGTTGGCCTCGTCAATCGGGGTGACGCGTATCTCTACCTCGTCTCCGAGGATCTTGCGTCTGGCGCAGTCCAAGGCCAGACCGTTCAGGGTAGCCAATGTGTTGGAGGGAATGCTAGAGCGCAACCATTGGATCACGTATCCCTCGTCATCGTAGTGGGAGGGCCTGATGAGTACCAGATGGAAGATGGCCATGGCGCCGGTGGCTGCTCCTAATGTTGGGTAAGCGAAGCGGCCATAGTACCGGCGCAGGAGCGAAAACTATAGGCTGAGAATCTGAACCCGGCAAATGAGTAGCTCAGCGTTATCGGGGCACTTTAGGGTGCAAGTGCGTCGAGCGTGGTCAGCGAACGCCCGGGTAACCCGCTACCTGCGCCGCAGCGACGGCAAGCGCCACCGTCGCCTGACCCCCTCAGCGACGAAGGGCATGAGCCGCCCCTTCTCCCACAGGATCCGGGCGAAGAGGCCCACCGGGCTTCGTGGTGGGATGCGATACCCTCGCCTCTTCACTAGCGAGACGGCGCCACGTTCGCACACGGGGAGGCAAACCCCGCAGCCGAGACAAACGTCGATATTCACCTCGGCGTAGCGCTTGGCTCTTGTCCCGGCCCCGCGCCGCGCCGCGATGCGCGCCTCCGCGCCCAGACCGATGCACTTTACGTTGCACGCCCGCAGGCACTCGCCGCAATAATCGCAGCGTCGCGGATCCACGTCGGCGTTGAAGGGGGTTTTGGCCAGGCCGTCTGGGAATCCTGTCTGCACACCCGCCATGAGCTCGCAGCAGCAGCGGCAGCAGTTGCACAGGAACGAGGGCTGCTCGCGAACATTGTCGGTGACGTGGGTAAGCCCGAGGGAGCGTGCGTACTCCAGGGTCTGGAGCATCTGCTTCACGGTGCGTTCCTCGGCGAAACCGCGGCGCACCAGGAAGCGCGCCCCCTCGCCGAAGACCATGCAGATGCCCTCTACCGGGGCGCCCTTCCTGCAAGCCCGCCCCAAGTGTGCCTTCTTGTGGCGGCAGTAGCACATGGTCACCGCACGGTAGTCGCTGTTGCGGAGGATCTGGCGTGCGTCCTCGTAGGGGGTGATCCGGGAGCTGACGGGAATGTGCTCGTCGTAGACGAGCGCGCGGGCAATTGGGGTACGGCAGCCGAAGAACTCGCCGGCTTGGCCGTCGCGTCCCTGCTCGTGCAGATACTCGGTCATGAGGCGCGCGAGCCGCCTCAGGGGCAGGTCGCCGCGCTGGCGCATGAAGGTGAACTCCATAAACCCGATCAGCCCCGGCATCAGCAGGTAGTAACTGGTCCCGGCGTAAGGCAGATCCATGACCAAGCCCTTGTTGGCCATGGACTCCAGGATAGTGTCGAGCTCCGCGGCGGGCATGTCGGTGGCCTTACACAGCTCGTCGAGGGTGGCCTCCATCAACGGGAAACGGGAGGCGACGAACGCTTCCCGCTCGTCGAACAGCAGGGCGAGGATCTCGTGCAGCTTCGCGCTGTCCACCAGCCCGATCGGGTAGCGGTTCAGACGGTCGATCAACGGCACCAGAGATGATTTGGCACTCAGCAGATGCCCCACAAGTCTCCCCTGTCGGTAGATCCAAGAGAAAGTATAGGGGATCGCGGTCCTCGTCCGAGGAGAGGGCCAGCAGCGGACAGGCGTGGTGTTGGGAATCCTGTCATTCTGCGCGGCCGCTCAAGGGAGAACGCGTTTCCAACCACCGCGGCGAGCGGACCGACAGCATTTTAGATGGACAGTACCTGTGACAAGAAAGCTGATGGTGCGGCTTCAGTTCACGCGCTCACGCCACGGCGGCTGGGCCGCGCCTGATTGGCGCGGTAATCCGAATCCGCCTTGAGTTTCTGGCGGTGCCAGCGACGCCGCGCTCGCCTGACTTGTTTTCAAGCGGCTTTTTTGTGCCGCGCGAGTAACCCGCACCGCGTGAGCGCAAGCTCACCGGAGCCGGGCCGCCGGATCGGCGACGCGGACGGCCAGATAACGCCCGACCTGCTGCTGCACTTGGTCCGGCGACAGGGGCGGCCCGACGGCACAGTTGTAGTACGGGGCGATGCAGCGTAGAAACATCACATCACTGGGCTCGGTCGACGTGAGCCACCAGACGAGTTCCTGAAACAGCGGCTCCGAGCAACTGCTCACAACAAAGATGGCCGGGATGCGCGTCGTCGGGTCCAGGAGCAGCCGACTGGTGATGCGGCTTACCTGAAAGTCCCCGGTCGTGATCCGTTGTGGCTCGGCACCGGAGACGGTTTGCACCTCCAGCTCGCAGTAGGGTTCGAGCTTGCTGCTGGCGCCGGCAAGCCGGCCGCCCTGCAGGATCGCGTGGGCGCGGCCGCCCGGGATGACGATTGGTGCCGTGACGGTCAGCGACAACCCGGTGAATGCCGGCTGGGCATCGAGGGCGCAGCCGGTGGGGCCGGCGGCGAGCGCCAGCGTCAGCAGGACCGCGTTGCACAGGGGGCGGAAGACCCATCTCCCACCTGGCCTGGTTCCGCGGCTCATTGACGTAGCCCCTCCTCGTCGTTGTTTGCAGCACAGCTCTCGCGTACCGCCCGCAGCAGGGAGATGGCGATCAGGGTTCTAACGAGGCTCATGGGGACTTCTCCAAGGGTAGCGTGGCGACGAACGAGAGAGAAGGGTCGTATCCGGTCTGTCGATAACCCAACCTCCAGCGTCTGGAAACACCATGTACCTGCCGGAAGGCGGCTGGGCTACCCAGCGACAGCACCGTTCCATGGGAGCCGTCCTTAGGGCCGAGGACACCCCACTCCCTGTGTCGGCCAAGAGGGGACATTCACCAGAATCGAAACACCCCGCCGAAGCGGGGTCCAGAGGCTGCGCGATCGCCGTTCTTATGCCGTCGATCGCCTCCGATGCTGGTGGCTGATATCCGCCGCTCAACAGCCGTTCAGCGACGGTGCAATTATTGTGGTTCCACCATGATTGCGAGCGCTTCCCGGTAGGCGACCCGGACCTTGTCACCGACCTTTACCTGGTCCAGATTTTCCACCTTCGGGCCAACTTGTGAGGTCACAACACGACCTTTCGGTCCCTTCACCGTGATCAGGCGTTTTTCGAGATCAATGTCCTCAACCGTTGCCGTTACCTCGATCAACTGGGCTTCGCCAGGCGGTGCAGTCGGTGGCTCCATTTGTGAGAATACTGGCAGCGCAACGACGAGTCCGAACGAAAAAATCAGGGATTTCAAGCAGTTCATGGTCTCTTCTATCCTCGATTTAGCGATCGAGGGCCAAGCTGCGCTTCGCCTGATCCACGGAGCTACGGGGGCACGCTATGCAAGCATTCTTGACGATCGCGGCCATCCTTGGGCTGACTGCACTCTTCAGCTACATCAACGAGCGGCTCCTACGCCTGCAGCAGACCATCGGTCTGATGTTGCTGGCCATCGGCGCCACCCTGACCGGCGCGGTGCTGATCGGTCTCGCCACTTGGTGGCTGCTGGGCCTGCTCGGTATCGGGCTGGGCTTGATCTTCGCCCTGGTCTTCGGCGCCCTGATCTCGCCGACCTACCCTATCGCGGCGCTGGCGATTCTGCACATGACCTACGGCGTGGTGGCCTTATCCATCATCGTTCAGGGTCTGACCATCAGTCGTTTCTTCGAGGCCGATCAGCTCAAACGGCTCCTTGCAGACGGCTGACGTTCGAGTTTTCGCGCAGCTTTGACGCGGAGCGGCGATCAACCCCCAATACCTTAATTCCGACAGGTTATTATACGAACTGTCCAAACCTTGAACCTTGTGGAGCCCAACGATGCGAACATGTTTTTCGTTTCTACTCCGCCGCAATGGCTCTCCACGGCTTTCCGGGCCAGCCCTGGCTCGGTAGTCTCCGGCGATGCCCGCCGCGTTACCTGGAACGGGCTGATGGAGCACCGCTCAAAGCTGGGATAGGTTCACGGTGTCTCGCTCTCCCGCCCAGGCGGCATCCAGGCGTCTGTCGACCTCGGCGACTGCGCTCGTATTGCCCTGCGCCTTCAAGGTCTCTCTCAGGCCGTACAGTGCCCAGGCATTGTTGGGGAACTGCTCCAACGCATTACGGAACACCTGCTCCGCCTCGTCCGGCCTGCCTTGCTGCAGCAAGGCAGCGCCCAGGGATTGCCTGACCGGGTAGTACCAGTACGGCGGTTCAAGATAGGGCAGATCATCCTGGATCGCCGCCGCCTCCCGGAATGCCGTCACGGCCTCCTGGTAGTCGCCCCGCGCTTGGGCCAGGCGACCGGCAATCACCCGCTGGGCGAGCTCCAGCAGGTGGGGGGCGGGGACGCCGCCGTCGACCATGTCGCTGAAGTCGTGCTTCCGGGCGATCGCCCCAATGGCGTCAGCCTCAGAGCGGGCGGCCTCATGTTCGCTGCGCGCCGCGTAGGCCACGCCCCGAGCGTAGTGCCACATCGCCTTTAGATACGGGAGCCGGTCCCCGGGATCCGGCAGGCCCAGCGTCGTTTCCGGATCGCTGAACTGTGCGTGGGCGAAGTAGGGCGCCGCGTCGATGAGCTGCACCCAGGGAATCGCGGCCGAGACCTCCTTGGACATGACCTTCGGCAGTTTCTCGGCTGCGGCAATCGCGGTTTGGGCGTCGCCCGCCATGCGTGCCGACTCCAGCAGGAAGTGCACATTGTGCGGATAGTAGGAGTAGGGATAGATCCCCTCCGGCGGGGTCACCGCCGCCAGATAGGACTCGTCTGCTGCCACCGCATCCCGGTTGGCCCGGATGGAATCCCGGAAGCGCCCGATGCGGAAATAGATGTGGGAGGGCATGTGCACGATGTGCCCGGCCCCGGGCATCAGAGCCGCGAGCCGGTCGGCGTAGGGCTCGGCACGCTCGGGCGTTTCGGAGGCCTCGACCGTATGGATGTAAAGGTGAATGGCGTAGGGGTGCTTCGGGTCCAT
>JAYEJW010000518.1:0-7467 GCA_034716535.1 Pseudomonadota bacterium | reverse complement strand
GGCAGAGCGGTGGCGGCGTGGCTTTCTCGAAGCCGTGGAGGCAGACGTTCCCGAAACAAACCTGCGCAGCGGAGAGATTGTCGAGTATCGCGGTCGCCAGGTGCAGGTAATGACCATGCCCCTCGGCTACAGCCAGCGTGCGATCGCCAGGCCCGCTGCGGAATTGGCACCCGAAATCGCCCGGTGGGCCGAGAACCACCCCCTAATCGTCACATACGGTCGATCCGATCCGATCAAGGGGGCGCAGCGTGCGGTGTGCGCATTCAGCCTGGCTCGTACAAGCGGTTCTGGAGCCGAATTGAGTCGACTGCTGGTTCGGGTGAGCCCGAACCATCTCAACGTGAGCGCAAACGCGCGCTACATGGAATCGCTCCAGCGCGAAATCGCCCGGACGAACGAAGCGGCCAGGGAGGAAGTGGTTCGACTCGTCGTTGAGTCGAGCTCCACGGCAACGCTCGCGGCCTATCGCCGCGCCGATGTTCTCTTGGTTCCGTCGGCCGTCGACGGTCAGAACCTGGCTGCGTTCGAAGGCGTGATGGTTAACCGACGTCATGCACCACTGATTCTGTCCGATCATTGCGGTGCCTCGGAGCTGTTGGCACAAGGAGCGATCACCATCAATCCATTTGACATTGTCGAAATAGCCGGTGCAATCGTGAGGGCGCTGACTGAGGAACGCGGCCACCGCGAGGTGCGAGCAGCGCAATGTCGCCAACTTGCAGCCCCTTACACCGTCGAGCGGTGGATCGATGCCCAGCTCGTCGCGCTCGGTCTCGAGCGACACACAGACCGTTTGGTCCACTCGATGGACGCATCCAAGCCCAAGTCCTACTCCCAGTAAGCAAGAAGACACGATGATCACGCACACGGATCGCCTGGACCACAAAGCCGTCGCCGACCTGGCCAACCAGCTTCGCGTTGACAGTATCCGCTGCACGAATCGCGCCGGCTCCGGACATCCGACTTCCGCCATGTCTGCTGCGGACCTATTTGCTGTTCTGGTGGGGCGACACCTCAACTTCGATTGGTCGAACCCCAAGGCCGCGACCAACGACGTCGTCATCTTGTCGAAGGGGCACGCGTCCAGTCTCTTCTACTCGGCTTTGAAGGCGACGGGCTCCATAACCGACGAAGAGCTGATGTCCTACCGCAGTCATGGATCGCGACTGCAGGGCCATCCCACGCCGGACTTGCCGTGGGTGACGGTGGCGACCGGATCACTCGGTCAGGGTTTTCCCATAGCCGTCGGCGTTGCGCTGGCCAACCGCGAGTTCGACCACGCGCGTGTGCGGGTGTGGGCGCTGTGCGGCGACGGCGAACTCGCGGAAGGTTCCATGTGGGAGGCCGCAGACCGTGCCGGCGCTCTCGGTCTCGAGAACATCACTCCGATCTTCGACATCAATCGACTCGGCCAAACATCCCCGACCGCGCACGGCTGGGAGGTCGAGCGCTACGCCAGATGTTTTGCTGCGTTTGGCTGGGAGCCCCTGGTCATCAATGGTCACAACATCGCTGAGATCGATGACGCGTTTGAAACGGCAACTCGCAGGGACCGCCCCACTGCCATTCTCGCTCGCACCCTGAAGGGCAAGGGCATCCCGAATATCGAGAACGAACTCGGCTGGCATGGCAAGGCCCTCACCGATGATATGACGAAGCGCGCCATTGCCCAGCTGTCGCCGGCCAGTGAGATTCGCATCGCATTCTCACTTGAGTTCGGTCGCCCTGCCGAACCTGCACCGCTCCCCGCGACTGTCACGACCGTGCTGCCTCGATACAATATCGGCGAGTCCATCCCTATCCGTCGGGCGATGGGGGAGACGCTGGCAGCTCTCGGCGTCGACCCGCGCGTCGTTGTCATCGACGGCGACGTGTGCTCCTCTACGTTCACCTCGCTTTTCCGAGACAAACATCCCGAGCGCTTCTTGCAGATGCACATCGCCGAGCAGCAAATGGTCGCAACTGCCGCTGGCTTCGCAACCCGCGGCTATCGTCCGGTCCTGGCGACCTTCGCCGCCTTCTTCACACGAGCTTATGACTTCATCCGCATGTCGGCTCTGTCAGAACTCTCCATCCTGATCGTCGGATCCCACCCCGGCGTGGAGATCGGGCGAGATGGCGCGAGTCAGATGGGACTTGAGGACTTGGCGATGATGCGTGCCATCCGCGGCTCAACGGTTCTCTACCCCAGCGACGCGATATCCATGAGCGTACTCATGGCCGAGGCGATCGAAGCCTCTGGAATCGTCTACGTGCGCTCAACTCGCGGTGCCTACCCGGTCCTTCCGAGTGCCAATCCCGAATTCCGCATCGGCGGCTCGCGGCTTTTTCTTTCAAGCGCGGATGACCGCGTCACGCTTGTCGGCGCCGGCGTCACGGTCCACGAGTGCCTTCGAGCTAGCGACATTCTCGCTGAGGCCGCGATTCCGGCGCGAGTGGTGGACATGTATTCAGTCAAACCCATTGATACGGAGACATTGCTCAGCTCCCTTTCTGCGACAAGCGGACGACTGGTGGTCGCGGAAGATCATCACCCACAAGGTGGCTTAGGAGCGGCTGTCTTTGAGACACTCGCGCCGTTTGGGGCGATTCGGGAATGCCGACATCTCGCGGTGCGAAAGCGGCCTGATTCAGGCGCCAGAGAACAACAACTCGACAATGCTGAAATCAGTGCGCGCCACATCGCAGCAGCAGCGAGAGAAATTGCGGAGGAATGAGAGAGATGAATCGTCGACTAATCGCCATTACCGGATCAGCAGGTCTACTGGGTAGCGTGCTTCGCGAGAAGCTCGCCGATGACTACGACCTCTTATCGATCGACAAAGCCGCCTGCGAACACTCGCAGCAGCAACAGATCGCCATGCAAGACCTCGACGCTGTCGTGAAAGCTTTCGACGGCTGCGACGTCGTCATCGATCTGGCGGCGACCCCGGGTTCCGACGTGCCCTGGAACGAGGTTATCGACAACAACATTGTCGCCACCAGGAACGCTCTCGAAGCGGCTCGTCGGGTCGGTGCGAAGCGTTTGATCTTCGCCAGCTCAAACTACGTCGTGATGGGCCACGAGAAGGACGAGCCGTACAAGTCCATCATTGCCGGCAACTACGAGGGCATCACCCCGGGGAACTTCGAGCGACTCTCTCTGAATCACCCGCTGCGTCCGGAATCCCCGTATGCGGTTGGCAAAGCCTTCGGCGAAGCCGCCTGCCGGTATTACTCGGATGAGTTCGGCCTGTCGACGATTTGCCTGCGAATCGGCACCGTAAAGGCGGAGGATAAGCCGTCCAAGCCGCGCCATTTCGCCAAGTTCCTCTCACATCGTGACTTCGCGACACTCGTCAAATGTTGCATCGAGGCTGATGAAGGATTGAAGTTTGGCATTTTCTACGGCGTTTCAGAGAACACTTGGAACATCTGGGACAACCAGGACGCGCAGCGCACCCTGGGTTTCCAGCCGCTCGACAACGCTGAGTCCTGGCGCTAGCCTCGACCGCGCAGGACGAGGCGGGCATGACCATCCTCCTCACAGGAGCATCGGGCCTTCTGGGCTCCGCGCTCACTGGCGAGCTCACGATGGTCGCGCCCGTGGTTGCCGGCACACACCAGAGGGACCTGCATTCCCACCGGTCGATTCCTCTGAACGTCGATGATCCTTCTTCGGTTGCATTAGCCCTCGATTCGGTTGCGCCATCGATCTGCGTTCACGGCGCCGCGATGACCAGTGCTCGCGCTTGTGAGCAGGATCCATCAGCGGCGTGGCGGGTCAACGCAATGGGCACCTTCAACCTGGCTGCCGCCTGTGCGACCCGACGCGTCAAGCTGGTCTTCATCTCGACCCAGTACGTCTTTCCAGGCGACAGTTCACAACCGTACGACGAGGGCGACGCGCCAAGACCGCTGCAGACGTACGGCATGACCAAGTGGATGGGCGAACGGGCAACGGCCGACACGCCCAAGAACCTCATCGTCCGCATTCCAACGTTGTACCGCATGCCCGCTCGCGCACACGACAAGGGCCTGGTTGGTGCAACACTGACGGCCCTCGCCCGCGACGAGCCAATTGCCATCAACGATCGCGAAACGCTAACCCCGACCGAGGTCGGCGAAGCAGCCCAGATTATCGCTCGTCTCATCCAACGCGAGGTGCGCGGAGTTGTCCACGTGGCGGCGCAAGAGTCGATCGGACCGCGCGAGTGGGCCGGGCTCATCGCGCGCGCACACGGTGCAGAGCGCTGTGAGTTTGTGGAGAAGGAGGACCCCACGCGGCGCCCCTCACACGCTGTGCTGGCTGTCCGACGACTGGCTGAACTGGGAATCGATCCACCAACGGCGGTACATGCCCGCTTTCGAGCCGCTTGCGCTGTCCGTAATTCACTGAGTGGTAGAGGGTTGTGCAAAATGTGAGAGAGAGTGTTCAAAACCGGTTCTGTTGCGTTGATTCCCGACAGGCAGGATAAAACCACCTGCGGGCGCAATTAGGCTGCCAACGAATAGAACTGCTCCGCAGCGGACAACGCCTGTCCGTCGCCTGCGATCATCTGGTCTTTCTTGAGCATGTGCATAAGCTCGATTCCTGCCAGCGTGCGGCGAGCCGACCAGAAGGACTTGAAGCCAAGCATCGGACGAACGATCCGTTTCACCGCTCGATGATCCTGCTCCACTCGATTGTTCAGATACTTGTTCTGACGGATCTCAATCTTCGCGCCAGTCTCCTCTTGAAGCGCCTCCAAGGCCGCCGTGTTGGCCCCGCTTTTGTCAAGCGTGATTTTCTCTGGGAGACCATGCTGACCGAGCGCTTTGCGAAAGAACCGCAGAGCGGCTTTCTTGTCACGGTGCGCCGTCAGCAGGAAGTCAACGCTCTGCCCTGCCTTGTCAACAGCGCGGTACAAATACTTCCACTGACCGTTGACCTTGATGTAGGTTTCGTCCATCCGCCAGCTCGTGCCGACGGAGCGCTTGCTGCCTGAGCGGCGGAACTCCGCCTCGAGTTTCGGCGTAAACTTCTGGACCCAACGGTAGATGTTTGTATGGTTCACCTGCACGCCCCGCTCTGCCATCATCTCTTCGAGGTTCCGGTAGCTGAGCGGGTAGGCCAGGTACCAGCGCACGCAGATCAGAATGATGTCTCTCGCGAAGCGATGTCCTCTGAAGTCGATGATGTGAACCCATGCAGCGCTATCCCCGTTACCAGCGTAGCTTACACCGGAACCGAAGGGCCGTCCGCCAACGCAACAGAGCCAACAAAACGGCCGGAGTTCACCACACTCAGATACTCTCTCCCAAACAATAAGATACACTCAGAATCGTACCCTTCTAACAGCAAGAGTAATGGGCATGACACGGACAGACCTGATCGAGCTCCTCGCAAGCGGACAGAATCAGCTGAGCGAACGCGATGTGGAGTTGGCCGTAAAGACCATGCTGGAGAGCATGAGCGAGGCGCTCGCGGCAGGTGAGCGGATCGAGATCCGGGGTTTTGGCAGCTTCATCCTGCAATTCCGTTCGCCGCGAATCGGGCGCAATCCCAAGACCGGTGAGTCCGTTGCGCTGCCCGGCAGGTATGTCCCTCATTTCAAGCCAGGCAAGGAGCTGCGCGAGCGGGTAATGTCAGTCCGAAAAGACTAGATAGAGCGGCCCTGGTGCGGTCCGTCGCGCGCGCGGATCGGAGTTAAGATCCCCGCATGAACCACGACCAGAATTTCAAGAACCTGATCCTGGACTATCCACACCAGGCCTCGCGTTCTTCGCCCCAGACGACGCCGGCGATGGGCTCCCGGACGCCAAGATCCTCCCGGTGCGCCAGGAGCAGCTCAAGAAGCGGCTGGGGGTGCGCTTTCGCGAGCTGGACGTCCCGTTGCTTGTCGAGTGGCCGGACGGGCGGCGCGAGGCCCTGCTGTTCGTCGTCGAGGAACAGAGCGATCCGCCGGAAACGGAGCCGCTTGGGATTTCTGTGCGTGACCATGGCCAGTTGCTGGCGCAGCGCGAGGATCTCCATGTGGAGCACGGCGCGGCTTCGGAAGAGACCGCACAACCGCTGCCGGCCATGGAGAGCTGAGCAAAGGCCGGTAGTCCGCGGTAGGGGTCGAGCCCGTACGGATTGTCGTGGTGGCGCAGGGGATATTGTATCCCGGAGCCAGCGCAGAGAATCTGTAAGGGCATGCGACACCCCGTCCAGCCATTTGTGGGCGCTGTGGGGCTCGGCTGGTGTTTTGTCGAGTCCCCGCTGCGACTGCAGGGCGGCTGCGGCACAAACAAGGTTGTCGCCATTCCCCGAGTCCCCGGCGGCATAGGACGTACCCGCCGGATTTCACGAGGAGAAACGCGACACGCCGAGTAGCGAGCAAAGGGCGGAGAATGGTTGTCAACATCGAAAGCACGCTAGTAGAGTAGAACCTCGGTGCGCGGTCGCTGTATTGGCGAATTCGGTAATGGATACCTGCCAATGTTCTTCAAGCATCTGGCCAGATGCCCAATATAGCGGTTCGTTTCCCTCAGTCCCCTCGTCAAACCGTAAGTCGGGTTCTCCCCGTTACGGCTTTCCGATGACCTTCCCCGTGTGCTTATCAGTAACCTTTGTCGTTGCAGCATAGCGCTCAGGCGAGCTGGAATAAACCCAGCCGGGCCAGTAGGTTGCCGTGGAGTCTCCGCGTCCCCCTCGTCGGGTCGCTATACTTCCGCTTCAGGAAGATTCGTAGCCGCTCGCGCACGAAGCGATTGAGTTTCCGTAGGCGCCTGCGTTCCCCGCGCGCCCGAAGATGGTAGTTGCTCCAGCCCCGCAGGACGGGGTTGAGCTCTTTGATCATCTCCGCCAGCGTCCTGCCATAACGTCGTCCGATGACGTCTCTCACCTTCTGCTTTATCCGCTGCACTGATTGCTTGGAGGGCCAGATTCTGGCGCTGTACTTGAGCTTCGCCTTGGGCTTGCGCACCCGGCACAGCCGGATGTGGACACCCAAGAAGTCGAATCCGTCTTTGGCCTCGACGACACGGGTCTTCTGCGGATGCAGCTCCAGGCCGAGACGGCCCAGCATCCCGCGTACCTGCTGCAGTGTCCACTGGCGGTCGCTCTTGGGGTGCAGCAAGATGACGAAGTCATCGCAATATCTGACCAGGGTTCCGGGTAGGGCCGACTGCGCCCACATCTTGTCGAAGGCGTGCAGGTAGATATTCGACAACAGGGGTGAAATCACCGACCCCTGAGGTGCACCGACGCCGTCCGATGGGATGTGAACACCTTCGTCCATGACGCCCGCCTCCAGCCATCCCTTGATGAGCTTGATCATCCGTGGATCGCTGATCCGTCGCCGGACCAGGTTCAACAGGGGCTGATGCGGAATTCGGTCGAAGGACTACACGACACAATACCCATCACCACCACCTAGACGGCTACCCCGAGCGGGTCACCGTGCTGCGCTCGCACCATCCCTTTGATGGCCAGTCACTCGAGGTCTTCAACGCGGTCAGCCA
>JAYEJW010000517.1:0-7470 GCA_034716535.1 Pseudomonadota bacterium | reverse complement strand
AAATTACTCGCTCTTCACTATCCATTCCCAGTAACCTCGCAGAAGGGTTAGAGAAAGACTCCTTAAAAGAGAATGTTCGTTACATCGAAATCGCTCGAGGCTCTGCGGCAGAGCTCTTAACTCATGCCGAGCTTGACGCAGGCGTCGTTGATCAGATAGCGGGTGGGGAAGTTGTCCGAGCCGTCGACCACCAGGTCATAGCCGCCCAGGATCTCCTCGACGTTGTTGCTCGCGAGCCGCACCTCATGGCCCACCACCCGCACCGAGGGGTTCAGCGCCCTGATCGCCTGTACGGCGGACTCGACCTTGGACTCCCCTACCCGAGCATCCGTATGCAGGATCTGGCGCTGCAGGTTGCTGCGGTCCACCCGGTCGTGATCCAGGATGCCCAGGGTGCCCACGCCGGCGGCGGCCAGGTAGAGGGCGGCGGGCGAGCCCAGTCCGCCGGCGCCCACAACCAGCACCCGGCTGTCCAGGAGCCGCAACTGGCCGGCGACCCCCACCTCGGGCATCAACAGATGGCGCGCGTAGCGGGCCCGCGCATCCGCGTCGAGCACGCGCGGGATGTGGAAAGGAATGCCCTCGTCCTTCCAGCGATCGAAGCCGCCGGCGAGGTTGCGCACGTCCCCATAGCCCAAGCCCCGCAGGTCCTCGGCGGCGAACAGGGAGCGCTGGCCGACCGCGCAGAGGACCACCAGGGTGCGGTCCTTGTCGGGCACCTCGTCCTCGATGTCGAGCTCCAAATAGCTGCGGCCCAGGGTCAGGGCACCCGCCGGCGTGCCCTCGGCGATCTCCTCGGGCTCGCGCACGTCCACCAGGACCGCCCCTGCGCGCTGCAGCGCCAGGGCCTCGCGCGGGGTCACCTCCGGGATGCACGCACGCAGCTCCTCCATGCGGCGCTCCAGGGCACGGGAACCGCCACCGGCTACGGCCGGGATGATGGAGACGATGTCGCCCTCGGCGACCGGCGTGGCGAGCCCCTCGAGGGCTACGACGTTGCGGGAGCCGAGGTAGATGTTGACGAAGTGTCGCACCCCACCCTCGGGCGTGAGGATGCGCTCGATCAGCGCCGGGTCCAGCTGGCGCAGCGCCTCGCCCACGGTGGCACCCGGCACCTGCAGCTCGCCGGCGCCGCCGGCCAGGGAGCGTAGGGGTGTCGGGATGCGGACAGTCACCTTTGTCATGATGTCATCGCCTCCTCTACGAATAGGTCGCCTCGCAGCCGCCAGGAGCGCAAGTCCCGCAGACCGCCTCCTACAACCGCGGCGATCAGGTAGGACCAGCCCTCCCAGGCACCCTCGCGGTCGGTCGAAGAGGGCACCGCGGGATGATCCGGATGGGAATGCCAGACGCCGACGATCTCCAGGCCGCGCTCCCGGGCGGCCCCATCGGCGGCCAAGAGGTCCTCGGGGGCCAGCTCGTAGCGGTCCCGGGCACGCTCCCTATTGAGGTTTCGCGCCTGCACCAGGTCCTCGACCAGGGTGGCGTAAGCGGCGGCGCGCCCGACCAGCAGGCCGCAAGTCTCGCGAGGGTAGGCGGCGGCCGCAAACGCGGCGATGCGCGCGCGCAGCTCGAGGGGCAGGTGCAGGACGGGGCGCTCGGCCTCTTTTATTCCCGGGGATTTCGCGTTCGGCGGCTGTGCATCCACTGGAGCGCTGTTCATGATCGTCCCCCATGGTTTCCGAAAAGCCTGCCACCCGCATCAGCCCGCGCTCGGTTGCCGGCCGACCTCGATCCGACCGGCATTGACCCGCACCGGGTAAGTGGCCACCGGCTCGTAGGCCGGGGGGGCGAGGTCCTCGCCGGTCCGCAGCGAAAACCTCGCCCCGTGTTTGGCGCAAATCACTACCTCTCCCTCGACTTCTCCGTCCGACAGGGGATAGAGCTCGTGACTGCATTCGTCCTCCAGGGCGAAGAGCTCCCCGCCGACGTTGTACACCACCACCGGGACGCCCTCGATCCTCAGGGTCGCCCGCTCACCCGCGCCGATCTTCTCGACCGGCCCCACATCCACCCATTCACTCATGGCAGTCGATCTCCCGGCACTATTCGGTACTGACCTGTTCCGTTGCCTCGTCCCGAAGCGCCGCGTGGAGGGCATGCCAGCTTAGGGTGGCGCACTTGACGCGCATCGGGAACTGCCGCACCCCGGCCAGGGCCGCCAGCTCTCCCAGCTCGGCCTCGTCGGCCGCCTCCTCCATGGTCAGCAGCCGGTGCACCCTGTGGAACAGCGCCTCGGCCGCCGCCACTGTCTTTCCCTTGACCCGCTTGGTGAGCAGGGAGGCGGAAGCCACCGAGATGGCGCAGCCGCTGCCCTGAAAGCTGATGTCGGCGATGCGCTTGCCCTCCAGGTGCACATAGAGACGCAGATGGTCGCCGCACAGGGGGTTGTCCCCCTCCACGCTCCGTGTGGCATCGGGCATTGCGCGGAAATTGCTGGGATGGCGGGAATGGTCCAGGATCAGCTCCTGGTAGAGGTCCCGCAAATCGCCGTAGTCGTCGCTCATGCCAACACCTGCCGCGCGTAGCCGATGGCCTCCACCAGGCGGTCGATCTCCTCCCGGGTGTTGTAGAAGGCCAGGGAGGCGCGGGTGGTGGCGGGCAGCCCATAGAATTCCATCAGCGGCATGGCGCAGTGGTGGCCGGCGCGCAACGCGATCCCCCGGCGGTCCAGGATCGTCCCCAGGTCGTGGGCGTGCACGCCTTGGAGCACGAAGGAGATCAGGGGCGCCTTGCGCGGCGCCTCGCCGAGGATGCGCAGTCCGGGCAGCTCGCGCAGGCGAGCGGTGGCGTAAGCCAGCAGGTCCCGCTCATGTTTCTCCGCCGCCTCCCGATCCAGCCCGGCGAGATAGTCGATGGCGGCGGCCAGACCCACCGCGCCGGCGATGTGCGGGGTACCCGCCTCGAAGCGCTGGGGCGGATCGGCGAACAGGGTCCGCTCGAAGCTCACCCGGCGGATCATCTCGCCCCCGCCGAGGAAGGGCGGCAGGGCCTTGGAGCAGGGCCTCTTTGCCGTACAGCATCCCGATCCCGGTGGGGCCGAACATCTTGTGGCCGGAGAAGCAATAGTAGTCGCAATCCAGCGCCTGCACATCCACGCGCTGGTGGGGCACGGCCTGGGCGCCGTCGATCAGCACCGGCACGCCATGGGCGTGCGCGGTGCGGACGATCTCCGCTACCGGGTTGAGGGTGCCGAGCACGTTGGAGACGTGGGTCAGGGCCAGGAGGCGGGTGCGCGCGCCGAGTAGGTCCGGAAGCCGGTCCAGCTCCAGCTCGCCGGCGGGCGTCACCGGCAGGACCCGTAGCCGGATCCCGGTGCGCTCGCGCAGCAGCTGCCAGGGCACGATGTTGGCGTGGTGCTCCATGGTGGTGAGCACCACTTCGTCACCGGGTCGCATGCCCTGCCCGAGGCAATGGGCCACAAGATTGATGGCCTCCGTGGTCCCGCGCAGAAAGACGATCTCCCGCGCCGAGCGGGCATTAATGAAGGCGCGCACCCGCTCCCGCGCCGCCTCGTAGGCCGCCGTGGCGCGCTCGCCCAGGGCATGCACTCCGCGGTGCACATTGGCGTTGTCGCGGCGGTAGAAGCGCGCGACCGCCTCGATCACCTGATACGGTTTATGGGCCGTGGCGGCGTTGTCCAGGTAGGCCAGCGGCCGCCCGTGCACCCTCTGCTCGAGGGCCGGAAAATCCCGCCGCACCGCCGCCGAGTCCCATTGGGGGTGATCGTGTGAGAGGCGGTTATCTGCTGGGAAAGGCATGGTCCCGTAAGCGCTCTCATGTAAACGGATACCCGTCGAAGACGGTGCTCGCAGCGCTGGCATTTCCAAATCCTCCGAAGGACTGGGTCGCTCCGGCCAGGTCGGCCAATCGGATCCCCGCCAGGGCCTGGCGAAGCGCCCGGTTGATCACCAGCCAGTGGCGGTGTGTCAGACAGCTGTCCTGAATCCCGCAGGCCCCCGCCTCGCGATTGCATTCGGTGAGTGCGATTCGTCCCTCGACCACCTCGATGATCTCTGTCAGACCGATATTGGCGGGGGTACGCGCCAGGGCGTAGCCCCCGTGCCTGCCCTGAGTCGAGCACGCCAAGCCGGCGCCGGTCAGGATCTTGAGCAGCTTGATGACCGTCGGCCGCGGGATTCCGGTCTCCTCAGACAGGACGCGGGCGGTGGCGCAGGCGCCATTGCGCTCCGCCAGGGACGCAGAAAGGACAATTGCATAATCCGTCAGCCGACCGAGCCTCAACATGAAATTTTAGAGCTTGCACAATACGGTACTAATTTAGTACTCGTTCGCCGGGCCCGAGTTCCCCCAATCCCCGTCTTGGCGGTTCCTCACCGCAGCCGGTAGGATACCGGCGACCCAGGTATCCCAGCGCCGGCGCAGAGGACCGAACGAAAAGACCCCCTTCGCAGTTGCGCTCTGCGAGGCGCCAATACCAGCGCCGAGTGTTTGTCCGAAGAACGATGCGCCTCAACGCTCCAGATACTGGAGCTTGTCCTTGACCTCCGCCCATTGCTCCGCCTCCGGCAGCGGGTCCTTCTTCACTTCGATCACCGGCCATTCACGGGCCAGCTCCGCATTCAGCTCCAGGAAATGCTCCTGTCCCGCGGGCAGCTCGTCCTCGGGATAGATGGCGTCCACCGGACATTCGGGGACGCACACATCGCAGTCGATGCACTCGTCGGGATCTATGACCAGGAAGTTCGGCCCTTCGTGAAAGCAGGATACGGGACAGACCTCGGCGCAATCCGTGTACTTGCAGCGGATGCAGCTTTCGGTAACCACGTAGGCCATGGTGCCCTCCTTCTGTGATCGCCCGCTCGTTCATCCCCTGCCGTACAGCCTGCATGGCGGACAAGTGTCCGCGTCTGGACGGTCTCCGGTTTCCAGACACCGGACAGGGACAGACGACGGGCGGGTTTCATCGCTTGTGGCTTCGGGGTATTTCTTACCCGTTCACTATACTTTAGCCGTTCCCGGCCACAACGCCGGCCCGCCGAGCCGTGGCGGCCGGGACCGGTGCACCATTTCAAACACCGAGATCCGGAGGATGTCATGGCACGTTATTACATTGACTGTCGGGAGCACCCGAGTGAAACCAACTGCACGGTGGCCTTAGGCCTTAGCCGCCGACTCGAAAGAGGAGCTGTTAGAGGCAGCGATCGAGCATGCCATCCACGTGCACGGATATGAGGATACGCCGGAGGCCCGCGCTGAGCTCCAGGGGGCCTTCAAGGAGGGCGTTCCGAGTGAATAGGGCTGAACGGCCGCGGACGGACTCGAAGGCCTGGAACCAGGGATGCTGGTCGCAGGTGTGATCGATGGCCAGCTCAATGATGACCCGGCCGTCGCGTCCGGGAGCGGCGCTTCCCCATGAGGCCCAAACAGCCTGCGCCCAGAACCATTGCGTTCGGCGCGGTCGATCATGCGCCCCGCCCACGCCCTTTAAGCCACGGCGCGCGGGGGTGATCGTGGGGCCGCGCCATCTGCTCGGGATCGAGTAGCTCTACAAGTTCCGCCTCCGTCAGTCCGCTCAGCTCACGCGCGACCTCGATGACCGCGCGCCCCTGCTCCAGGGCGGTGCGGGCGATCCTGCTCGCGAGGTCGTAACCGATGCGCGGCGTCAGGGCGGTCGCCAGCATGGCGTTGCGCTTCGCCCGTGTTTCCAGGCCTTGGACATCCGCCTGGAAACATGCGATAGCCTGCCGCTCCAGGGATCGGACCGCGCCGGTCAGCAGCGCCAGCTGCTGCAAGAGATCGAAGGCGATCAGGGGCAGCATGGTGGCGAGCTGGAAGCGATTGTCCTGAGCGGCCAAGGCGACCGCCGTATCCAGGCCGATCACCTGGACGCAGGCCATGCCGACCGCCTCCGGCACCACCGGGTTTACCTTGCCCGGCATGATACTGCTGCCGGGTTGCAGCTCGGGGAGTCGGATCTCGCGCAGTCCCGAAACCGGACCGCTGTTCATCCAGCGCAGGTCCGTGGCGATTTTGAGCAAGGTGATGGCCGTCACCCTCAGCTGCCCGCTCAGCTCCACGGCCGTGTCCTGTGCGCCGATTGCGGCGAAGGCATTGGATGCCGGGTGGAAGGCGAGACCGGTGCGCTCGGCCATCGCGGCCGCGAAGCGCGGCGCAAATTCGGGGTGGGCGTTCAAACCTGTGCCCACCGCCGTTCCGCCCTGGGCGAGTGCGAGCAGCCTCTGTCCCACGTCTCTCAGGCGGGCCCGATCGGCCGCCACCTGGGCCGCCCATCCGGAGAGCTCCTGGCCGAGCGTCATGGGAACCGCGTCCATGAGGTGCGTCCGCCCGGTCTTGACGACACTCGCATAGTCACTCGCACGCGCTTCTATCGCGCCCTGTAGCGAGTCGAGTGCCGCGACGAGCTCGAGCGAGCTCGAGCGAGGTGCCGACATGGATGGCCGTGGGAATGACGTCGTTGCTGCTCTGTCCGCGGTTGACGTGGTCGTTGGCATGGACGGGCCGTCCCAGGCGCCGTTGCGCCAGCTCGGCAATCACCTCGTTGGCGTTCATATTGGTGCTGGTACCCGAGCCGGTCTGGAAAACATCGACGGGAAACTGGTCATCGTACCGGCCCTCGGCGACCGCTATCGCCGCCGCTTCGATAGCCTCGGACAGGTCCACTGGCAGGACGCCGAGGTCGCGGTTGACGCGCGCGGCGCAGGCCTTGATCAGCCCCAGTGCATGGATCATGGCCCGCGGGAAGCGCAAGCCGCTGATTCGGAAGTTGGTGATGGCCAAGCGGGTCTGTTCTCCGTAGAGAACATCCTCGCGAGGCGCGGTGGCATGCGGACCCGGTGCGGAAGGCTCTGGGGTGGCCATGTGAAAAACCTTATAGGCTACGTTGAGGCTACAGCGAAAATCATGGAAAGAACGTACTCGAGCGGTGCAAAGGTACCCCGAGTCGCAGACTTGCACGCTTACCGGAGATGTTCATTCCCACCCTTCACCACAAGGGAGGGCCCATGGCCCGAGTGTAGTCGGTGAACATGACGTTGAAGCTGACGCTCACCCGCTCGCTCTCGGCCGCATTGGCGCTGACCGAATGCTGCAGCCAAGCGGGAAAGACCAGCAGGCGCCCGGGCTGCACGTGGATTACCACCATGTCTGTGTTCTGGGCCGTGAGGGCCGTGACCGGGGGGCGAATGATCCCGGCCTGTACCCGGGGGTCGTGCAGATTGATGCTGTCGGCCCCGGGGGGAGTGCGTACGTAATAGACCCCACTCAGGTAATTGTTGGGGTGGCTGTGTATCCCGTGGGCTGTGCCCGGCGCGTTGACGTTCGCCCAGCAGCCCGTGATCTCCACGCCCCCGTGGTAGATCTTGAGAAAATCCAGTATCGATTCGACGGCTTGGCGGATGCAATCGACCAGTCCCGACAGCTCGGGGCGCAGGTGCAGGTCGGGCCGGGATTGCCAGGCCGTCCCTGGTGCCTGCGACGGACCGCGGG
>JAYEJW010000516.1:0-7481 GCA_034716535.1 Pseudomonadota bacterium | reverse complement strand
CGAGGTCACGGCCTACCGGAACGACGGGTTCGTCGACCTCTGCCGCGGGCCCCATCTTCCTTCCACTTCCCGCATCCCTGCTGTGAAGCTCCTGCGCAGCTCGGGTGCCTACTGGCGGGGCGACGAGAACCGTGAGCAACTCCAGCGAATCTATGGCACCGCCTGGGCGTCGAGAAAGGACCTCGAGGCCTACCTGCACCGCCTCGAGGAGGCTGAAAAGCGCGACCACCGTAAGCTCGGCAAGCGGCTGGACCTCTTCCATACTCAGGATGAGGCGCCGGGCATGGTGTTCTGGCATGACAAGGGTTGGACGATCTACCTGATTCTAGAGCAGTACATCCGTGACAAGCTGCGCGCCAGTGGATACCAGGAGGTGCATACGCCCCAGGTGATCGACCGCAGTCTGTGGGAGAAGTCCGGGCACTGGGAGAAATTCCGCGACGACATGTTCGTCACCGAGGCCGAAGACCGGGTTTTCGCGATCAAGCCCATGAACTGCCCGGCCCACATCCAGATCTATAATCAGGGTCTGAAGAGCTATCGTGATCTTCCGCTGCGCCTGGCCGAGTTCGGCTCCTGCCACCGCAACGAGCCCTCCGGTACGCTGCACGGCCTGATGCGCGTCCGAAACTTCGTCCAGGACGATGCCCATATCTTCTGTACCGAGGACCAGATCCTCTCCGAGGTATCGGATTTCATCGACCTGCTGTTCGAGATCTACCGTGACTTCGGTTTTGACGAGGTGCTGGTCAAGTTCTCCACCCGGCCGGAAAAGCGCGTAGGTGCCGACGAGGTTTGGGACAAGGCCGAGAAATCCCTGGAGGAAGCCCTCAACCAGAAGGATCTGGAGTGGGACCTGCAGCCGGGTGAGGGTGCCTTCTATGGCCCCAAGATCGAGTTCTCCCTGCGCGACTGCTTGAGTCGGGTTTGGCAGCTCGGCACCATCCAGCTGGACTTCTCGATGCCTGAGCGTCTGGGCGCCCACTACATCGCCGAGGACAACAGCAAGCACGTGCCCGTCATGCTGCACCGCGCCATCCTCGGCTCTCTGGAGCGGTTTATCGGTATTCTCATTGAGCACTATGCCGCTGCCCTGCCGGTGTGGCTCGCACCGGTACAGGCGGTGGTGCTCAACATCACCGACCGGCAGGCGGATTACGTGCGGGAGGTCACTAAGGCGTTGCGCCACAAGGGCTTCCGTGCGGAATTCGACTTGAGAAACGAAAAGGTCGGCTTTAAAATCCGCGAACACACCTTGCAAAAGGTGCCCTACCTGCTTGTGGTCGGCGATCGCGAGGTCGAAAGTGGGACCGTCGCCGTCCGCGACCGCAAAGGTAAGGATCTCGGCGCCATCGGTGTTGAAGATTTCATCGGCCGGTTGAGCGACGAGGTCGCGAGTAGAACCCACTGACGTCCGGAACGGTGCGGGAAGGCCGCCGCGAACAGAGCGGATTCTGCGCCGCCGGTCGTTTTTCGTTTTAGTTGTCGGAGGAACCTGCTATCGCTGCGCCAAAAAGAAACCGCGTCAATAACGAAATAACCGTCGCCGAGGTGCGGCTCATCGATGCGGAAGGAAATCAGGTCGGGATCGTACAGTTGGGGGATGCCCAGGAGCGGGCCAACGGTGAAGGATTGGATTTGGTGGAGATCGTTCCCACCGCCGATCCGCCGGTCTGTCGCCTCATGGATTTCGGGAGGTTTCTCTTCGATCAGAAGAAGAAGAAAACCGAGGCGAGGAAAAAACAGAAGCAGGTTCAGGTCAAGGAGGTGAAATTTCGTCCCGGGACGGACGAGGGAGACTATCAGGTCAAACTGCGCAACCTGACGCGTTTCCTAAACTACGGGGACAAGGCCAAGGTCACCATGCGCTTCCGTGGGCGCGAGCACGCCCACCGGGAACTGGGGCTGCAACTGCTCCGGCGCGTGGAAGGGGATTTGGCCGAGATCAGCGCCGTGGAGCAGCAACCCCAGATGGAAGGACGCCAAATGGTGATGGTGCTGGGCCCCAAGAAGAAATAGCGGTGATTTTTGCCGCGTAACAGAATGAGCAAATAGCGGAGTACAGAGAGATGCCTAAGCTCAAGACCAATCGTGGAGCCGCGAAGCGCTTTAAGCGCAACGCCTCCGGTTCGTTTAAACGGAACGCCTCACACCGGCGGCACATCCTGACCAAGAAGAGCACCAAGCGGAAGCGCCACCTGCGCTCCCCCGACACGCTCCACAAGGCCGATGTGAAGTCCGCCCAACGGATGATCCCGTACTGCTGACCGGAGAGAACTCATGCCACGCGTAAAACGCGGCGTTACAGCACGCGCCCGTCATAAGAAGGTGCTGAATGAGGCCAAGGGCTACTACGGTGCCCGCAGCAAGGTGTACCGTGTCGCCAAACAGGCGGTCATCAAGGCCGGACAATATGCCTATCGTGACCGGCGCCAGAAGAAACGCCAGTTCCGGTCCCTGTGGATCGTCCGCATCAATGCGGCGGCCCGCGAGAACGGCCTGTCCTACAGCCGCCTCATCAACGGCCTGAAGGAGGCCGGGGTCGAGGTCGACCGCAAGGTGCTGGCGGACATTGCTTACCACGACAAGGCCGGCTTCACGGCCTTGGCGGATCAGGCGAAAACGGCGTTATCTGCCTGACGCAGGGGCCGTTCGCGGCAGCCTGTGGGGGAAGAGGGGAAAGGCCGCGGTCTTTCCCCTTTTTCTATGCGCCGAAGTGGAGCCTCGACGCAGCTTGCATTTATGCAGTGTGGACGAGGGGTGGCTTTGTCGTGCGTTTAGCCCGTCCGATGGGTGTCGTTTCGCGCCTGAACCCACCAAGTCGGAGTTGCACTGTTGAGGCAAGCCGAAGCCTGTAGTCGGCAATCATTCTAGTTACGCTTCCCGGAAAGTAGGGCCATGATCGAAGAGAGCGGACTCGGTATCGAGCAACTTCGCAAGGACGCGCTGGAAAAGATCGCCGCGGCGACGGATCTCGCATCCCTGGATCAGGTTCGCGTGCGCTTTCTGGGCAAGAGCGGCGTGCTGACCGCGCAGCTCAAACAGCTTGGTAAGCTGCCCAAGGAGCAACGGCCGGAAGCGGGGCAGGCCATCAATCGGGCCAAGGTGGCGGTGCAGGAGGCCATCGAGGGCCGCAAGGCGGTGTTGGAGCAGGCATCCCTGGAGGCGCGTCTCGCCAAGGAGCGCATCGACGTCACCCTACCCGGGCGCGGCCAGCGCCCCGGAGGCCTGCACCCCATCACCCGCACCCTGCAGCGCATCGAGCGGCTGTTCGCCAACGCGGGCTTCAGCGTCGCCGAGGGGCCCGAGGTCGAGGACGACTACCACAACTTCGAGGCCCTCAACATCCCCGCCCATCATCCTGCCCGGGCGATGCACGACACCTTCTACTTCGACGAGCATCTGCTCCTGCGCACGCACACCTCGCCGGTGCAGATCCGGGTGATGGAGAATCAGGGCCCTCCGCTGCGGATCATCGCACCGGGCCGCGTCTATCGCTGCGACTCTGACCTGACCCACACCCCCATGTTCCACCAGGTGGAGGGTTTTCTGGTGGACAAGCAGGCGACGTTCGCCGACCTCAAGGGCGTGCTCTACGACTTTCTGCGCAACTTCTTCGAGCAGGATCTGAAGCTGCGCTTTCGCCCCTCGTACTTCCCCTTCACCGAGCCCTCGGCCGAGGTGGACATACAGTGCGTTATGTGCAACGGCTCGGGCTGTCGCGTGTGCAAGCAGACCGGCTGGCTGGAGGTCCTGGGTTGCGGCATGATCCACCCCGAGGTCTTCCGCCACGTCGGCATCGACGCGGAGCAATACCTCGGGTACGCGTTCGGGATGGGCGTAGAGCGGTTGGCGATGCTGCGCTACGGCATTAACGACATTCGCCTCTACTTCGAGAATGACCTGAGGTTTCTCAGGCAATTCGCATAGCTATCTAATAAGTTACTCGTAAGATTCCGCTTTCAAGCGGGTACCGCCCGGCGTCGGGACCCCTGCGGAATCCGCTGGAGATCGGCCCCATCGAGACCCGTCTCCGACCGAGCTAGACAGGACAACGGACGATGCGATTCAGTGAATCATGGCTGCGCGAGTGGGTGGATCCGAACGTGGACACCCAGACGTTGGCGGATCAGTTGAGCATGGCGGGGCTCGAGGTGGATGCCGTCGAGCCGGCGGTCCCCGCGTTCAGCGGCGTGGTGGTCGGAGAGGTTCAGGCGGTGGAGCCTCATCCCGACGCCGAGAAGCTGCGCGTCTGCCGCGTCGATGCCGGGATGGATGAGCCTCTGCAGATCATCTGCGGCGCTGCCAACGTGGCCGAAGGAATGAAGGTGCCCGTCGCCTTGGTGGGCGCGCGTCTGCCGGGGGACTTCAAGATCAAGCGGGCAAAGCTGCGCGGAGTGGAATCCCTGGGAATGATCTGTTCCGCGGCGGAGCTCGGCCTCGCCGACGCCTCCGAGGGGATCATGCCGCTGCCCGCGGATGCACCGCTGGGGGAGGACTTCCGGGCCTTCCTGGCGCTCGACGATCAATGCATCGAACTGGACCTCACCCCGGACCGTGGCGACTGCCTGAGCCTGACCGGCGTGTCCAGGGAGGTGGGCGTCATCAACCGCAGCCCGGTGAACATGCCGGCGATAGAGCCAGTGCCGGCCAGCATCGAAGACCGTTTCCCTGTGCGCCTGGAAGCCCCCGAGGCATGTCCCCGTTACGTCTGCCGGGTGATCCGCAACACCGAGCCCACCGCTGAGACGCCCTTGTGGATGCAGGAGCGCCTGCGCCGTAGCGGGCTGCGCAGCATCAGCCCCGTGGTGGACGTCACCAACTACGTGCTGATAGAGCTCGGCCAGCCCATGCACGGTTTCGATCTCGACCGGTTGGATGGTGAGATCCGCGTGCGCATGGCCGAGGAGGGTGAGCGGCTCAGTCTGCTCAACGACGAAGAGATTGGGCTGCGCTCCGATACGCTGGTCATTGCGGACGCCGACAGGCCGGTGGCTCTGGCGGGCATCATGGGCGGCGCGGACACGGGTGTCGGGGACGGCACCCGCGACATTCTGCTCGAGAGTGCCTTCTTTGCCCCGGAAGCCATCAGCGGTAAGGCGCGCAGCTACGGACTCCATACCGACTCGTCCCATCGCTTCGAGCGCGGTGTCGACCCTGGACTACAGGCGAGGGCGGTGGAGCGCGCGACCCGATTGCTGCTGGACATCGTGGGCGGTGAGCCGGGCCCTGTGGTGGACGTGGGCTCGGTAGAGCACCTACCGCGACCCAGGGAGCTGCGCCTGCGCCGAGAAAGGGTGCGCCAGGTGCTGGGGGTGGACATCACCGACGGCACCCTGGAGGACATCCTCACCCGGTTGGGCGTGCTGCTTACCCCCGCTGCCGACGGTTGGACCGTTCTGCCGCCGACGAGCCGTTTCGACATCCTGCTGGAAGTGGACCTGATCGCCGAGATCGGACGCATCCACGGTTACGAGAACATTCCCATCACCCATGCCAGTTCCGCGGCCACCACCAACGCCCCGCCGGAGACCGCCTTCGACCTGGACCGGGCCAAGCTTGCCCTGGTGGCCCGTGGATACCACGAGGTCGTCACTTACAGCTTCGTGAGCCCCGAACTCCAACAACGGGTGGACCCGGGCCACTCGGTCTTGACCCTCGCAAACCCCATCTCGGCCGACATGTCCGCCATGCGCACCAGCCTCTGGCCTGGTTTGCTCCAAACCGCGCGGCAGAACCAGGCTCGCCAGCAGGAGCGCGTGCGTATCTTCGAGAGTGGGCAGCGCTTCCTGAAGGAGGGCGGCGACCTGCGCCAGGACATGATACTTGCGGGTCTGGTCGTCGGTGTGACTGCCCCCGAGCAGTGGGGTATGGCGGTGCGCCCGGTCGACTTCTTCGGTGCCAAGGCGGACGTGGAAGCGCTGCTGCACCTGACGGGCCGCGAGGAGCAATTCCGATTCGTTCCAGCAGAGCATCCTGCTTTGCACCCCGGACAGACCGCCCGGATCGAGCGCGAGGGTCGCGTCGTGGGCCTGATCGGGATGCTGCATCCGGCCCTGGCGGCGGAGCTGGACATTAACGGAAACGCCTACCTCTTCGAAATCGCCCTTGCCGAGGTCGAGCAGGGCGCGCTGCCGGCTTTCAAGCCGCTTTCCCGCTACCCCGCCATCCGACGGGACCTCGCCATCGTGGTCGACCTGGACGTGGCCTACGAACGGATAAGCGATTGTGTAAGGGCGGCGGCCTCCGATTTGCTGCGGGATATCGTCCTGTTCGATGTCTACCAGGGCGAAAAAATAGATTTCGGACGAAAAAGTTTGGCTTTGGGATTGATTTTGCAAGCATCTTCTCAGACACTTACAGATCAGGAGGTCGATCAGACCGTTGGCCGCGTGCTGGCGCGGCTCGAGAGTGAACTTGGGGCACGACTGAGGGATTGACGCTATGGCATTGACCAAGGCCGACATGGCAGAGTACCTATTTGAAGAGCTGGGCCTGAACAAGCGTGAAGCCAAGGACATGGTCGAGATGTTCTTCGAAGAGATTCGCACGGCTCTCGAGAAGGGCGAGCAGGTGAAGCTGTCCGGCTTCGGCAATTTCGATCTGCGGGAGAAGAAGCAACGCCCTGGCCGTAACCCGAAAACGGGTGAAGAAATTCCCATTACCGCCCGACGTGTGGTGACTTTCCGTCCCGGCCAAAAACTAAAATCCAGGGTGGAAGCCTATGCTGGAAGCGAGCAGTAGCAATACCGAGCTGCCGCCCATACCCGGCAAGCGCTACTTCACCATCGGTGAGGTCAGCGAGCTCTGCGGAGTCAAGCCTCACGTGCTCCGCTACTGGGAGCAGGAGTTCCCCCAGCTCAAGCCGGTGAAGCGGCGGGGGAACCGTCGCTACTATCAGCGCCACGATGTTCTCATGGTCCGCCAGATCCGCAGCCTGCTCTACGAGCAGGGCTTCACGATCGGAGGAGCCCGTCAGCAGCTCTCCGGCGAAAGCGCCAAACAAGACGCATCCCAGAGCCACCAGATCCTTCGTCAGATGCGATTGGAGCTCGAGGAGATTCTGCACATCCTCAAGCGTTGAGCCGATTGACAATCGGCGGCTCGATAAATATCCTGTGTTGCTTCGCGGGGCGTAGCGCAGCCTGGTAGCGCACCTGAATGGGGTTCAGGTGGTCGGAGGTTCAAATCCTCTCGCCCCGACCAATAAAGTTTTTGAGAATCAAGCCGTTTCAGAGTTTTTCTGAAGCGGCTTTTCTGTTTCTGTCGCGCCGCGTGTGCCGGAGAATGTGCGGATGAAAAGCGAGCGCGGTGCGACGTTATGGTCAACAAAAACAGATAGATAGACGCAACTTTGGTAGCTTCTCAAAAACCCGGGGCACCCCGGCCGCTGTAGGGTGGGTCAAGCGAAGCGGACCCACCAAAATCGCGGCCATCGGCGGATCCGTCGCTGCGCTCCTTGATCCGCCCTACGAGATTGC
>JAYEJW010000515.1:0-7483 GCA_034716535.1 Pseudomonadota bacterium | reverse complement strand
TTCTGTGCGCTGTTCAGAATCCGGGATGGCGGAAAGCAGTAAATGGGTATAGGGGTGTACGGGATTATCAAAGAGCTCATCGGCAGGCGAATATTCCATAATGTGGCCCTTGTACATCACCGCCATCTGGCGAAGGTGGTTTCGCGCCCGCCGACGAGCGCCAGGACCTCCCCCTGGTTGGCAGAGGCGACGACCGCCGCGCTCTCGAAGGTCCCGGTTTTGAAGCCCCGCGAGCGCTCCAGCTTGGGTAGCCGCTTGCGTATCGCCCCCTCGGCCTCGGTCTGTACCAGGGGATCGAGGGTGGTGAAGATGCGCAACCCCTCGGAACGAAGGTCCTCCTCCCGATAGTCCCGCTGCAGCTGCCGGCGCACGAGTTGGAGGAAGGCAGGATAGGCGCCGGCGGGCCGCCCCCCCTTGTTGCTGACGCCCAGGGGCGCACGCTTGGCCGCCTCCGCCTGCTCCGGCGTGACCACGCCCTGTTGCGCCAGGGTGTCGACAATCAGGTTGCGCCGCTTGGTGGCCCTCTCGGGATTGCGCCGGGGATCGTAGTAGGACGGCCCCTTGATCAAGGCCACGAGCAGTGCTGTCTCGGGGACACCGAGCTCGTCGAGCGAGCGGTTGAAATAAAAGCGGCTCGCCAGACCGAAGCCGTGGATGGCCCGGTTGCCGTCCTGGCCGAGGAAGATCTCGTTGGCGTAGGCCTCCAGAATCTCGTCCTTGTCGTAACGCAGGTCCAGAAGCACGGCCATGAGGGCTTCGTTGATCTTGCGCGAAAATGTGCGCTCGTGGGTCAGATAGAAATTCTTCACCAACTGCTGGGTCAGGGTGCTGCCGCCCTCCACCACCGCCCCCGCCTGCAGGTTGTGCCACATGGCGCGAGCGATCGCCATGGGATCGACGCCATAGTGACCGTAGAAATCCCGATCCTCCACCGCCATCAGCGTGTCGACCAACAGGTCCGGCAGATCCTTGCTCCGCACCAGAACCCGGTCTTCGTTGTGGGTGGGATAGATGCTGGCGATCAGGGCCGCATCCAGACGCACGAGGGCCTCATCTGCACCACCACCGGCATCCTGGAGCTGCTCGATGTGGCCGTCGGCGATACGGATGTCGAGGTAGCGACCGGGCTCCGAGCCGTCCCAAAAGCGGAACGACCTGGTACGCACCACGAAGCGGTCGCCGTTGCGCGCGTAGGTGCCGACGCGCTCGGGATCATTGACCTTGCGGTACTCCAAGCGTCCAAGCTCACCCTCCATGGCCTCTGCGCTCAGGGGGCGACCGGCGTAAAGCTCGAGCGGGCGGGCATACACTCGTGCCGGTAATGCCCAGCGCTTGCCCTCGAACTTGGCGCGAACCAGGCCGTCCAGGTGAATGGCGTAGAGAACGCCCGCCAGACCGGCGGCGAGAACCAGCAGAAGCATCCAGCGGCCAACGATTCCCCAAAACCGGCTGCGCGGGCGACGCGCCGAAGACGAAGGCTTATCCCGTCGACGCCCGTTGGTACGGCGCTTGGATCTAGTGCTCGGTTCCTTGCGTTGAACCACGGCTCAGCACCGGCTCCCTGACCGTGGGCGGGGCCGACACGTCCGAGGCAATGAGTGGAAAATCGCGTTCATGACCGGGAAGATGGCTCGTCCGTTAACTCGAAAGCTTTCTATGGTCCCACCTCAGGAACGCACAGACAACCGCCGCGAGGTCCGGCGGTCGCAAGAACATCAGGTCTTGATGCCGACACCTCGGCGCAACAGGTGCAGACTGTAGGCCGTCAACACGGCAATGAACGCCAGGATGATGGAGAAGGCGATGCCCAGGGGGATGTCGCTCACCCCCAGCAACCCGTAACGAAAGGCGTTGACCATGTAGAGGACCGGGTTGGCGAGAGACAGGCCCTGCCAAAAGGCGGGCAACAGCTCGATGGAATAGAACACCCCGCCCAGATAGGTGAGCGGTGTGAGGACGAAGGTGGGGACGATGGAGATGTCGTCGAAGGTGTTGGCGTAAACGGCATTGATAAAGCCTCCGAGGGCGAACAACACCGCGGTCAGCACAAACACCAGCAGGGTTACGCCGTAACTGTGGATCTCGATTTCCGTGAAAAACAGCGCCACAAGCGTCACGACCACACCGACCACGAGACCCCGCGCCACGCCGCCCGCGACGAAACCCGCCAGGATCACCCAATTCGGTATGGGGGCTACAAGAAACTCTTCCACGTAACGGGAGAACTTGCTCGAGTAAAAAGAGGACACCACGTTGGAATAGGCATTGGTGATGACCGCCATGAGCACCAGCCCCGGGACGATGAAGTCCAAATAATCGAAGCCGTCCATGGGGCCGATGCGCTCGCCGATGAGGCGCCCGAAGATGACGAAATACAGGGCCGTGGTGACCGCCGAGGGAAACACTGTCTGGATCCAGATGCGCGAGAAGCGCAGGATCTCCTTGCTGAGGATGGTGGAAAAGGCAATCCAATAGCGCCCCCAGCGGTTCACGATACGTCCCCTTCCAGCTTGCCGTTGTCCACCATGTCCAGAAACAGCCGTTCGAGCCGGTTTTCCTTGTTGCGCAGGCTGATGACCTCGATCCCGTTGCGCGACAGAGACTCGAACAAACCGTTGATGCTGTGATCGCGGTCGACCTCCACCTCCAGGGTGCAGTCGTCAACGTGCTCGAGCACAAACCCCCCGAGTTCCGGGAGCTCCGCGACCTTGCCCTTGAGGTTGAGCACGAAGGTCTCGGTCTGCAGGCTCCGGAGCAGGGCGCCCATTTCCGCCCGCTCCGCGATCCGGCCACCGTTGATGATGGCGATGTTGCGGCACAGGCTCTCCGCCTCCTCGAGATAGTGCGTCGTCAGAATGATGGTGGTGCCGCCGGCGTTGAGCTCGCGCAGGAAGGTCCACATGGCGCGACGGATCTCGATATCCACCCCGGCGGTCGGCTCGTCCAGGATCAACAGACGCGGTCGGTGGACCAGGGCGCGAGCGATCATCAGCCGCCGTTTGAGCCCGCCGGAGAGGACGCGCATCTCCAAATGCCGGCGTCCCCATAGATCCAGCTTGCGCAGATAGAACTCGGCCCGCTCCCGGGCCTCCCCCCGCGGGATACCGTAGTAGCCAGCCTGGTTGAGCACCACCTCGACGACGGGCAGGAAGAGATTGAAGTTAAACTCCTGGGGTACCAGCCCAAGGCACGACTTAACGCCCTCCGGCTCCCTGTCCAGGTCATGACCGAACACCTCCACGTGCCCCTCGGTCTTGTTGACCAGGGAGGTGACGATGCCGATCAGGGTCGACTTGCCCGCCCCGTTCGGGCCGAGCAGGGCAAAAAAATCCCCATCCTCCACCCGAAGGTCGACGCCCTTAAGGGCCTCGAAGCCGTTGCGGTAGACCTTCCTGATATTCCGGACGATGAGTGCGGGCATGGGGGGATGGACGGAATAAGAACAGCAAAGGAGTGCGGCAGCCGGTAAACTAGCGCCCCGTCTCCCGTTTTTCAACCTGGATGAACGTTGAAAGTCCTCGTCGCGGCGGGGGCGCCTTGAGCAGTTGGCCCTAAACGAAGCTCCTGAACTTCGTCAACAGCCGAAAAACGCTGGCCCGGCCTCTGTTGCTCCCAGCACTAACTTCGTCACGAATTGCTCCCAATCGTTCGCCTCACCACCGCCTCTCAGCCGGTGGCTTGAACCGAGACGCCACATTCTGGACGTGATCAGCTGACGAGGCGCAACCCGGGAGGCAGGGACTCGCCAAAGATAAGGGACTCGTCGGCGCTGTCGAGCTCGGTGACTGCCTGTACCATGGCTATCCATTTCTGAGGTGCTTTCTCTTTGCGCAGTCGCTCGACGACGCGCTCGCGCATGTCCGGGTTCAGGTCTCGCTCGCGGTCTCCGCTCAGTCGCGCCAACTGGGTGGCCGCGAACGCCGCCGGCTCCACGCTCTGCCAGTCAAGCATCAGTACCTGCTCGAGCCATGCTCGGGCGAGATCACGCGGTACAACGTCGTGTATGCTTCCGTGAAAAGGAACCCTTGCCCCCAGGCGCCCCAGTGCCCACCAGCGTTGCGTTGAATCGGTGGGTCTTCGCCCCGCCCTCAATAGCAGCTCGCCGAACCTCGCCTTACTGTCGGCGGGCAGCCGCTCCAGCCCTGCCACCAGGCGGACCATATCGTCATAAGCGGTCGATTTCGCACCTCTCGCGCCTCGCTGGCGGGGGATGTTGAGTCGGCCCTCGACATCTTTCAGAATGCGCAGCTGCTGGGTCCGATCCAGGCCTCCGGCAACGCGCCGCCACATGGTCCACCACTCCGCCCGGTTACGCGCTTCTTCTCTGTACTGAACGCCCTGCTCATAGATGGACCAGAGCTGATGGACGCGCCAGTCGTCGAGCGGATAGCCGTAGCCGGGGCGCAGGCAGAAGCCGACCAGATTGAACCAGAGCCGCTCGTGATCGACCGAGCGTCGCCGGCGTCTGGCACCGTCCCGGAGGATACCGAACAGTTCACGCAGCAATTGCGTGTCCCACCTGTTGCGACGGCCAAGAAGCCTCTCGAGATCGCGCTGTAGCAGCTTGGCCTCCTTCGGGCCGACGCCGGCGACACGAGAGCCGTAGACCCGATCTATCCTGTCTGCCGCCTGCGAGAAAGTCGCTGGAAGCTCTCGCGATGCGACGGCTGCTGCCTCGGCACCCTGACCGCGGAGCTGGAACTCCATGCGCCACCGACGTTTCAGATCAGCGGGGGCATCGTCGGTTGCGACGCAATCAATTTCCAGCGTGCCGATATCCGTGAGCATTGCCGCGAGCTGGACTGGGACCTCGCGGGCTGTTGCAGCAGTATCCGTTGCGGCGTCAAGGACCGTGGCCAGCGGCGGCAGCGCCCGGAAGTGTTCTCGATCAACGTCGACGAGCTCGCCGAGCGAGCAGCCGCGGTCACCGGTTGTGGCCATGAGGTTGAAGCGTACCGGCTGCCCCAGGCGTAGTGAGAACACGCGGTCCGTCAGACGCAGCTCCTGGCCCTCTTCCGATCCGCGCGGCAGCAGGCAGACCGCGCGTTGCGCTCGCCCCTGTCCCTCCTCAACCGGCAGGACAAGGCTCCTCGCAGAGCCGCCGCCGATGCGCGCGCCATGCCCGCGCCTTGCCAGCGCGTAGGCCACCGCCCCACGGGCGACTGCCAAGTCGGGGTGGTCGTTGTGAAGCTGGAGGGGAGCCTCGCCCCGCCAGCTACCCAGCACCTGCAAGAGTCGGCTCGACAGGGCCTCACTGCGAAACACGCCGCCGTTCAGCAGCACCGCATCGGGCACCGGAAAACCGTCTCCCGAGGGTGCCCGGTCATCCCCTGCCGCCCTCAGGGCATCGGCATGATCGGCCAGGAAGGCGGTCAGGTGGCGCGTCACCGCCGGGTCGGCAGCATAGGGAAGGCCGAACTCCACGATGCCGCCGCGCCTGCGCTGGGGACGGTCATCACGACTGGTCTCCGGGAAGAACCCGTCGACGACGAGTTGCTCAACCTCATCGCGAGTAAGTCCTGTGGATCGGGCTTGACCGATCAGCCTCGCACCCGCCCCCAGAATAGTGACAGACGCGGTCTCAGGTGCATCATGCGTCAGCAGCCTTTCCTTGGCGCCACGGCATTGCTGAACAAGCTGAGAGAGTTGCGCGGCACTGAGCCGGTTACCGGCGCCCCCCAGTCGCCTTTCGGCGAGGTGGGCCAGCGCGAGGTCCATGTTGTCACCGCCCAACATCAGGTGATCACCGACCCCGATGCGGACCAGTTTGGGGTGGCCGCTGGCTCGGTCCACCCGGATCAGAGTGAGGTCAGTGGTCCCGCCGCCGACATCGCAGACCAGTAACGTACGTACACCGGCCAGGGCAGGTTCAAGCTCTTCGGCATGTCGAGCGAGCCAGTCGTAGCAGGCGGCCTGCGGTTCCTCTACCAGATGGACCCGGGGTAGACCGCTGAGCCGTGCCGCTTCAACGCTGAGTCTGCGCGCAATCTCGTCGAAGGAGGCAGGCACCGTGAGAACAATGTCCTGGGCCTCTAGCGGATCGTCGGGGAATCGATGATTCCAGGCATTCCTGACGTGACGGAGATAGCTGGCGTTGGCGTCCAGGGGCGAGATGCGCGGGACTTCCGGCGGCGCGCCCCACGGCAGAATGGGCGCCGTGCGGTCGACGCCGGGGTGTGAGAGCCAGCTCTTGGCGCTGGTTACAAGACGGCCGGGCACCTTGGACCCCAGCTCCTGCGCCAGGGCGCCGATGATGGCGTCGGGGATCGGAACTTCAGAAGGCGCTGGCTGCCATGGAAGCCCCCGGTCACCCTCGGCCACCTCGCCGGCCGCTGCATGGTAGCGCATGCATGGTAGCAGCGGGCGTCCCGCGACCTCCCCCGGGGCCACCAATTGGTCTATGGAGAAGACTTCGAGTGTCTCGCCTCGTGCTTCGCTGTCTGCATAGGCGACGACTGTGTGGGTCGTTCCGAGATCGATACCGACGAGATAACGGGACATCGAATACCTGGGGGCTTCGAAGAAGACCTATTCGCCGGCGCGATTGCGCACATTGAACTCGACCTTCCAATGCTCCGAGCCGCTGCTCGGCATGGCCTCCAGCCGCAAGGTTCCGACCTCGGTAACGGATGCGCGCAAGCGCACCGGAACCACTTCTCCGGGCGTCCGGGACTCCGCGGGCAGGGTCGCCTGGATCTCTTCGAGCTCTTCGAGCTCGTCGGGGGACCAATCCTCGAGCAACACCCCCACCTGATCGTCGCGGCGCACGGATGAGTCGAAGAAGCGAAATCTCACGGGCTCCCCGACAACCAGACCGAACTCCTGAGGTGGGACGTCGGCCTCGGTTCCCTCCTCCATACCAAACGGGGCCAGGCACAGCGCCTGAATCGGAGGTTCCAGTCCCGGAACGGCCGGCATGGCGCTCTCCACGCCCACGTAGTAGGCGCGGGCGGTGCCGCCACGGATCCTGACGCCGCCGCCGCAGCGGACATATCCGTAATAGGCGGAGCCTCGCGCCACGGAGAGGTCGAGGTCACCTCCTGCGAGAAGACGGGCAGGTGGGGCATCGTCTGACGTCAGCCAATCGTTGACGACCTTCAGCACGCGCTCTGCGAGCACACCGGCCTTGAAAACACCGCCGTTGAATAGGACGGCTGTCGGATGCAGGAAGCCGCCGCCACCCTTGGATGCAAACCCTGGCAGGTCTTCGGTGGCCCCGGTCTGCAGTCCGAGGAAGGCGGCCAGGTGTCGGGTGACCGCAGGGTCCTGGGCATACGGCAGGCCAAGCTTGGTGAGCGCCGCGCGTGAGCGGGCGGCGGGACGGGAGTTCGCGGGGACCTCGGGGAAGAAACCTTCGACCAACGTGCGCATGACCTCGTCATGCGTGAGCTCGGTGCGTATGCTACCCCCAATGAGGCGGGTACCGCGACTGGGAACGACCACCGGTACGGCCTCGACGGTCGGGTCCGTCAACAGCGCCTCC
>JAYEJW010000514.1:0-7494 GCA_034716535.1 Pseudomonadota bacterium | reverse complement strand
CAGGTCCGTCTTCCGAGCATCGCCGCAATCTCGCGCTCGAACCGCTCGTTGCCGAGTACGAATCCCCCATTGACACTCTCGCGAATGCGCGCGAGCAGGTCCTCGCCCAAGACATCGGCGAAAAGCCTACGGTAAGCGGTCTGCCGCCGCTCGGGGGAATTGCCGAGGATAGCATCGAGCGCGTGGGGAAAGACGACAGCATCGCCGACACCGAGCGCGTTGGCACGATAGCTCGACCAGGAATATTCGGCCGGCGCTTCGACCATGCCTGCACGCACGGGGTTGAGCTCGATGTAGCGCTGGCAGGCCAGTAAATAGGGATCCGCTTCCACCAAGGAAGAGCGGAAGCGTCCTGCGAACAGGGTTCCCGCTCGGTGGTAGGTGCGATTGACGTACTGAACCTAGCGTTGCCCCACACTCTTCATCGCCGCGGATACGCCGCCGTCATCAATAGGTGGACATGATTGGTCATCAGCACGCACAGCGACCGATACGGCGGCGCCAACCTCTGCCAGCAGGGCAAGAAAGCGGCGGTAGTCATCGTCGGCGAAGAAGATCGCGCTCCGATCAATACCGCGCAGAATGACATGCATCGGGATCCCGGCGGAACAAAGGCGAGGTCTTCTTGGCACGAGGCTGTTCTCAAGGACGTACTGGTCCAGTAAGCATCGCAGCGAAGGCCGATAACGTGGTCCGTCCCCGTTTCCCCTGCGTCCCCGTTTCCCCTGGAACACAGGACGAGATGCAGGGCGCTGACGGACGGTTGTCGGCCAGCAGACATCGACGCTTGGTTCGAGCAAGTCCGCAATCGAAGGCACAGCGGACGCTCGTCAAGTCCAGTGAATTACGTATGCTGTCCCCGGAATTCTGAGAGGAGGTCCTGCATTCGCTTGAGCGGGTGTTCGTACCCGATGGCCTTGAAAGGCGTCTCGTTGAGCAGGCGCTGTAGATCGGCGGGGTCGGCGGCGGCGAGTCCGCCGCGGGAGCTGATGGTCCACTCCAGCATCTCCGCCATGTTGTTCATGGAGCCGAGCACGCGGCGGTTATTGGTCTTGGCAAAGCGGATCTCCCTGGTTGCCTCGAGCATGTACTCGACTTGACCTTGAGAAAACCCGGCCCTCAACAGGGCCTTGAATAGGCCCTGACCGAACACCGCGGGGAAGTGTTCAAAGTCGAGCCGCGTCGGGCGGCAGACGAAGAACGAGAACAGGGTTTGGTCGTGGGTGAACAACACGCACCTGTAGCGGTCGATGCGCAGTAGGTTGGCGTGCCAGCCGGTCTCGGTAGCATCGGTGTCTTGGCCAGACTTGACGCGCAGCTCGGCGAGCAGCTTCTGGGTGCAGCGAAGGACGGTCATGGATGCCGGGCCGGATCGGCGAGCGAGGGATGGCTATGATCCACCGCTACCATTCCTCCAACGCCCTGCGCTGCCAGCTCCGCCACCACTGTCTCAGCGAAGTGCTGGGCCGTACCCTGGTTGGCTTCGATCTTCGTCTCCAGCTCGTCGCAGAGGACCGTGAGCTGTTCGACCCTGGCAACGATACGGGACTGCTCTGGTCTTGGCGGCAATGCAACTGGCAATAGCGCGATCTGCTTACGAGAGACATTCTTCATCGAGCTACTTGTCCCGCCAGCTTCCTTAGCGTAATAAGCTCTGGCGAATGAGGAATTGTTGAACAGGTTCAAGTACCGGATATCTACGAGCGAACTGTCGAGGTGAAGTCGGATTATCTTATCGCTCATCATTAGCCTGGATGGTGTGGTTCCTACCACGACGCTACGTGCCACCAAATCGGCGGTGTTGGCCCGAGACAGGAGGAAGTCTCCCTGCATCACTTCGTATTGAGGACGGGGGGCCAACGACGTCGGGAGAGCCTTATTCTCAAAGGATCGAAATTCGCCCCAGGATACCGCACTGACTTTCAATACCCCCCACTCACCATCGGATGCTGGTCGGTTCTCTGCGCGGAGGCTCCACCCCGCCGCGGAATCCAGATAAACCGCACCGAACCTCGTGCGCTGCCAACTTTCTGGCAGGTCAAAAGGCAGTTCCACCAGGCCAACAGGGGATAGCGGCTTCTCCTTCTTGATCTTCCCCTCCGCGACCAGGCGCTCCTTCTCCGCCCTGATCTTCTCCAACAACACACTCGCGGGCTCGTCGTTCGGGTCCTGAGGGACGAGCCTGCCCTGGACGGCGAGCTGGAGGATGGTCTGGCGCAGGGCCTTGACGGAATCGGTGGTGGTGTGGAGACGGTCGAAGTTGTCGCGGATGCGCTTCCAGGCGGCTTGGAACTCGGCGTGATCGTGGGGCTGGGTGAGCGGCTGGTGGGCGGCGCGGATGAGGTGGCCGTGGGTCTCGGTGCGCTGGTTCTGCTTGGCCTCCAGGTCGTCGCAAAGGGCCATGAGTTGATCGACCTTGGCAACAATGCGGGATTGCTCTCCGATGGGTGCGATCGGCAGCGGCATTGTGCGTAGTCCTTTCAGCGGTACCGTCTTCTGCGCGATTCCGGTAGCGACAGCCGTCGCATAATCGAACGCATAACGAGATCCCAACAGAATCATCAAATAGGCGCTGGGTGTGGATTGCGCAGCCTTGAAGATCGCCACGTGCCGCTGAACGCAGAATTCGGTATCACAGTCTACTGGGATGGGAATTCCATACGACCCAGTAACCGTGTACAGGATGTCTCCAATGCGAGGTTTCCGGCCCCAATCAAGTTCTCTGTAATACGCTTCCGGTACCCATCGGCAACCTTCGAAGGTCACTCTTCCCTGGTTCAGATTGCCGATAACCAGGAACGGCTTCCCTGATTCTGAACGTGGTGGCGGCTGATGATCTCCGTCAGTCACAAGCCCGAGCACGTCGGTCAAGTGTGCCCACATCCAACCATTCGGCACGACAAACGGGGTTTCATCAGGGTCAATCGGCGGCAGCGACTTTGTCTTCTTGATCATCCGTTCCGAGACCAGACGTTCCTTCTCCGCTCTGATCCTCTCCAACAACACAGAAGCGGGTTCGTCGTTGGGGTCTTGCGGCACCAGCTCCCCCTTCACCGCCAACTGCAGGATCAGCTCCCGAAGCTTTGCGATCCCGTTCGGGGCGTCGGCCAGATGCCCGAACTGCGTCAGAAACGGCTCCGGACTCATGCGTGGTGCTCCAGGGCGGAAGCCAGCTCGGCCTTGAGTTGGTCGCGGATAGCGTCGATCTCGGTCTGTAACTCCTGATACTGGGCCAGCAACGCGTCCGGGTCGCCTGGACCCTCGTCGGCGTCGTGCGGGTTCTTGATATCCAGGTTGTAGTTGGTGGTCTGGATTTCCGACACGGGCACGCGCCAGGAGTGCTCGGTCTCCTGGCGGTCCTTACGCTCGGCACCGCCCCACCAGGCTTTCTCCAGATCGAACTCCTGGATGCGGATGGGCTTGGTCTTGGAGTAGGACTTGTAGCCTTCCGGGTAGGGGTGCTCGAAGTACCAGACGGCCTCGGTGGGCTCGCCCTTCTCGAAGAACAGGAGGTTGGTCTTGATGCCGGTGTAGGGGTTGAACACGCCGTTGGGGAGGCGGACGACGGTGTGCAGGTTGCAGTCCGTGAGCAGCTTCTCTTTGATGCGGGTCTTAATGCCCTCGCCGAACAGGAAGCCGTCCGGTAGGACGACGGCGGCGCGCCCGCGCTCCTTAAGGCGGCGCATGATGAGGACCAGGAACAGATCCGCCGTCTCGCGGGTGCGGAAGGTGGCCGGGAACTTCTGCTCGATGCCGTCCTCCTCCATGCCGCCGAAGGGCGGGTTGGTGACGATGACCTCGACCCGGTCCTGCGGACCGTAGCTGGTCAGGGGCCGGGCCAGGGCGTTGTCGTGGCGGACCCGGGAGGGGACCTCGATGCCGTGGAGCAGCATATTGGTGGTGCAGAGCAGGTGCGGGAGTTGCTTCTTCTCGATGCCGTGGAAGGATCGCTGTAGGGTCTCGCGGTCCTCGACGTTCTTCACGTAGTTGGCGCGAACGTGCTCGATGCCGCAGGAGAGGAAGCCGCCGGTGCCGCAGGCCGGGTCGAGCAGGGTCTCGCCGAGCCTGGGGTCGGTCATGTCCACCATGAACTGGGTGACCGCTCGCGGGGTGTAGAACTCGCCGGCGTTGCCCGCGCTCTGCAGGTCATTGAGCAGCTTCTCGTAGATGTCGTTGAAGGTATGGCGGTCGGCGGCGCGGTTGAAGTCGATCTCGTTGAGCTTGTTGACGACCTGGCGCATGAGGGTGCCGGTCTTCATGTAGTTGAAGGCGTCCTCGAAGGCAGCCTGGACCACGAGGCCGCGCTGGGTGTGGCCGCGGGAGGTGGCGGAGAGGTCCTTCAGCGTCGGAAAGAGGTCGTTGTTGACGAAGTCGAGCAGGCGATCGCCTGTGATCCCCTCGGGGTTCGCGGCCCAGGTGCTCCAGCGCAGACGCTCCGGGATGGGAGACTCGTAGTCGTCGTAGGTCAGCTCCAGCTCCTGTTCCTGGTCGTCGAAGATCTTCAAAAACAGCATCCAGCCGAGCTGGCCGATGCGCTGGGCGTCGCCGTCCACACCGGCGTCCTTGCGCATGATGTCCTGGATGGATTTGATGGTGGTGGTGAGGCTCATCGAGGCTGGGTTCCTTGCTGTTGGCGTGCGTCGTCAGTAGTCGATGCCTGGCAGGCCACCCTGGCAGTTCGGGCACTTGCGCTGGAAGATGTCAGTGCCGTTTGCGCCGTACTCATGGCCGCACGTATTGCACCGCAGCTTGTAGGCGAGTTGGCCATGGTCGGTGCCCTTGACACCACGGGTGCCGAGGTTGGTCTGGTCGTTGCGGTTAAGGAAGCCGATCTTGGTCGTATCCGTTGAGCCGTCTTTCTACATGGTCAATCCGTCCTCTTGGTCATCGGTTCCGGAGAAGCTACGGGCAGTCGGTGAATCCGGACGCCACGCTCGGTGACCGTGACCATCGCGCCCGCGCTCAACTGCTCCCGGACCAGGAAGACGACCCTGGACACCAGCTCGGCCATCGCGTCGCCCCGGAGACCTTCGCGGCGGATGCGCAGGACCGAAGGGCCGGAAGCTCCGGAGAGAGCCAGGAGTGCATGGAAGTCAGCATCGAGCGTCACCAGGACGCGATGTTCCGTGCGGGCACGCTCCAGGATCAGGCTGTCGGCAGCGGCGCTGAGACCGAGATCGGCGGCGTGGACGGCGTCGATGCCGCGGGCGCTGAGGTGTCGGACGGCGCTCCGCGGGAGTCCCTGGTCGAGGAGCAGGCGCATCAGGCCGCGCCGAGGTGGATCTCTTCGTCGTCCAGGTAGCTGGCCGCAAACTCCAATGCCTGGCGCAGGTCGTCTTCCTCCAGCTCCGGATACTCGTCCTTGAGCTCCCGGCGGTCCGGATACAGCGCAACCGCCTGAACGACGCGCTTGACGGTCAACCGCATCCCCCGGATGCAGGGCTGGCCGTTCATGACGGACGGGTCGATGGTAATACGGTCGAATCGGTGGTTCATGGCTTGTTCCGGAAGGACTCAGCTATCGGTGTCTGGCCCGCGCCGTGGCGCTGGACCCTCGTTGGTCGCTAGCTAGTTTATTTCGCGTACAGCATCTGGGCCAAACCCTGGACGGCCTCCTCGAAGCCGCGCTTGCCGCCGAACATCCGGACGATCTCCACCGGCGTGCCGATCTCGTTGAACGGGGGCACCTTGAGCACAGTCTTGTCCTCCAGGTTCTCGATGCCCTCGTCCGCGTACTTGTCGAGCAGGGAGTCGAGCACCAGGCGGGCCTGATCGCCGTACTTGGTGAAGTAGCCGCGCTTGCGCACCTTGTTGGCCCGCTCCTTCCGAGTGAGCGGTGGCTGGCCGAAGGCGACGTGGCAGATCAGGTCGAAGGGGTCGAGGTCCTTGCCGACCTCATCGGCCAGGGCCTCCCAAAGCACGCCCTGTTGCTCCAGCTCCTCGATGATGAGCTTCTTCTTGCCCGCGTGGGTCCAGGTGTCCAGGAAGGCGTCGAGGGAGGCGTAGGTCTTGTGCAGGGTGCGGCGGGTGTAGTCCTTGAGCGATTCCGTGATCAACTTGCCGTCCGGCCCGTAGTACTGGACACGCTCGGCGATCACGTAGACAGGGACGTCGCCGATGACGTACTTGATGCGGCCACCGTCGCCCGTATCGCCGCCGCTGTCGTCGTCGCTTTCGCCGGAATCGAAGGCGTCGTCCTTTTCACCGCTGGTTTCTTCGTCATCAGGGGGATTGACGGGGTCCTCTGGACCTGGATCGTAAATTTGCACGGGTTCGCCGTCGAAGTCCGGGTCGGCGAACAGCTCCGTCGCCTTCTTGAAGTCCATGATGGTGAAGTAGAACTTGCCATAGGCTTCGTTGATCCGGGTGCCGCGCCCGATGATCTGCTTGAACTTGGTCATGGACTGGATGGACTGGTCCAGCACGATGAGCTTGCAGGTTTGCGCGTCCACGCCGGTGGACATGAGCTCCGAGGTGGTGGCGATGACCGGGTAGTCGCTCTCCGGGTCGATGAAGTTGTCGAGCTCCGCCTTCCCCTCCTGCTCGTCGCCGGTGATCCGCATGACGTACTTGCGGTTGGCCTTGGCTAGATCAGGGTTCTCGTTGACCAGAGCCTGGCGCATGCGCTCGGCGTGATCGATGTCCTCGCAGAAGACGATGGTCTTGTCGAAGCGATTGGTCCCTTTCAGGAACTCCGTGATACGCCGGGCAACGAGCTGGGTACGTTGCTCCAGGACCAGCACGCGGTCCATGTCCTTCTGGTTGTAGACGCGGTCTTCAACCAGCTCGCCGCGCTTGTCGGTCTTGCCCTTGGGCGGTCGCCAGCCGAACAGGTCCTTGTCGAGATCGACGCGGACGACCTTGTAGGGGGCCAGGAAGCCGTCCTCGATGCCCTGGCGCAGGCTGTAAGTGTAGATCGGGTCGCCGAAGTAGTGGATGTTGGAGACTTCCTTGGTCTCCTTCGGGGTCGCGGTGAGGCCGATGTGCACCGCGGAGGAGAAGTAGTTGAGGATCTCGTGCCAGGCGGCGTCCTCACGGGCGCTGCCGCGGTGACACTCGTCGATGACCACCAGGTCGAAAAAGTCGGGTGAGAACTGCTTGTAGATGTTCTTGTCTACCTCGGTCCCCGAGACGGCCTGGTAGAGGGCGAGATACACCTCGTAGGACTTGTCGGCCTGACGCTTTTGGATCTTCGTCAGGGCCGAGCCGAAGGGCTTGAAATCGTTGGTCTTGGCCTGGTCGGCGAGGATGTTGCGGTCAACCAGAAAGAGGATGCGCTTGGCTCTGCCGGACTTCCACAGCCGCCAGATGATCTGGAAGGCTGTGTAGGTCTTTCCGGTGCCCGTGGCCATGACCAGCAGAATGCGTCCACGGCAAATCCGTTCTAACCAGCCTGATCGCATGTAAGTTGCGATCGGGGGACCGAATTGCCGGTCATGCGCAGATAGTCGAAGACACGCCGAACATTACGGGCGAGCTTGTCGATAGTGGCGG
>JAYEJW010000513.1:0-27188 GCA_034716535.1 Pseudomonadota bacterium | reverse complement strand
GCAACGGCGGAGCTTGATCAACCGCACGATAACACTGTAAAATCCCAAGGTTTTGACCTGTTCATTGGTAATGCTCGGAGACCGGATATGAATCAGTTTTACTACGACGCCGTGACCAAGATGGAGCAGTTGGGTGTCGATGACGAGTACATCCAGGGTTGGCAGTGCGGCTTCTTTCAGAACCCGAAGCGCGAGGAGCAGAGGCTGACCGAGGCCTACGAGGCCGGCTACTCCGACGGGGAAGAGAAGAACACCGACAACTTTGGTAACTGGGCGAGCAGCTGATTCCGGTTCCTTGGAAGCCTGAAGGGCGGGATATCCCGCCCTTTTTTGTGTCGGTCCGCCCGGATCGCTCGTTTCCCGCAGCCCTTACGACGGTCCCAGACTGCCCGCGTTGCCCCGTGCGATGAGCGCGCCGGTCGAGCGATTGCGCCGCCTGTTGCAGGGTCCCGACCTGCTGCTCATGCCCTGCTGTTTCGACTACGACCGCAGGCTTCAGGAATACGCGGCGATCGCAATGAGGATAGATGAGTCTGCGGAATCCTCCCTAAGGGATGATTCCCGGATGAGGGCGGATTGCCCGCCCCGACGTCAACGCCGATTGTAGCGGCGAAATTGGAGCGAGCTCCCGGGCGTTTCGCGCGTCCCTTAGGGAGCAGCCACATATCCGGTCACATCGATGACCACGTCGACGTAGGCGCTCGGACCGTTGAAGATCTCCAGGTCCCAAGGACAGGGGAGGTCGTCGCACATCGGAACGAAGAGTCCGTTGGCGAGGGCGAAGGAGTCGGGGGCGTAGTTGATGCTGGATGCCAGCGGTGGGACGGCGCCGGACGGGTAGAGGGTCAGGAAGTTGGACGAGGGATTCGGCAACTGCTGTGCACCCGGCGGCTGTACGGCCGCAACGTTGAGATACAGGCCCCTTGCCGCCGGCTCGGGAATGCCGCAATCTTCGCTGCCGCCCTGTCCGGTTATCCCCCCTCCGGCCACCAGGATGCTCAACGTCTCGTTGGGCGCAAGCCGGTCGAAGTCGGGGCTCCCGAGACGCGTGTCCAGGACGCGGCAGGGGGCGATGGTGTGGACCAGATAAGGTCCGGACGTGGCGGGCGCGCAGGCATCGAGGGCGCTCGGCACATCGATGCGCGGCCGGCTGAGGAAATTTGTGTCCGTGATCTGGACCGGTGAAGTCGCGAGGCAATCGGCCACCTCGTTCGGGGTTGCCGCGGGCTTTCGCTGGGAGATCAAGGCGGCCAGCGCCGCTGCATGGGGGGCGGCCATGGAGGTCCCGCTCGAGGTCTCCTGCCCGCCTCCCACCATAGTTGAGGTAATGCTGTTGCCGGGTGCGAGCAGATCCAGCGACGGGCTGCTGTTGGAGTAGCTGGCGATCAGATCGCTGGAATCGAAGGTCGCTCCAACCGCTATGGCCCCGGACAGGCAGGCAGGCGCGCCCATGGCGGCCTTGTCACCGTCATTTCCCGACGAGGCGATGCTGAGGACACCCTGGGTGCGCAATGCGTCCACGGCATCGGCCAGAACCATGGTCCAGGCGGTGGAGTTGTCGCAGTCGGAGCCGAACCGGTCGAAGGTGCTCAGACTCATATTCACCACGTCCACATCCGGCCGGTTATTGAGCACCCAATCCAGTGCTGCGGCGATATCCGCGGAGCAACAGAAGCTTCCGTTTTGGTCCAGGACCTTGACGGCGACGATCCCGGCATCTGGCGCGATACCCAATGGAGCCACCCCGCCGCTGCTTGTGATGATGCCGGAGACGTGGGTTCCGTGGCCGTTGTCGTCCTCGGCGCTGCCCGGTCCGTCCCCTGAGCTGCCGCCGGTGGGACAGCAGTCGATACCCGTGTTGCACACGCAATGCTCGTGGACCAGATCGCCCGCCAGATCCGGGTGATTGGTATCGATGCCGGAATCCAACACGGCGACCGCCTGTCCCCCGCCGTTGATGCCCGCTGCGTGGGCCAGATCCGCCCCAATCCAGGGGCGGCTCTGATTCAGAGTACCGCTGCCACCCACGTCCAGATCGATCCGCCGCACCAATGGATGGGCCGCGAGCTTTTTCAGCGCGGAGTTCGTACGCACGATCAGAGTGAGGGCGGAGAGCGAACGATAGCGGTGGACCAGGGTGTAGTCGGATGCATCCAACGCGTCAAGGACCGCCTGTTGGGCACTGGCGATGGCCGCATTGACAGCCCCCGCATCGGATGGGGCCGGCTTCGGCCGTTCCAGGGCGACAACCAGCACGGGTGCGGTCCCGCTTCCTACGGCTGCAACCACGCCGGCCCCGACTATCGCTTCGGCGGCCACGGCAGGGACCTGCAATGTCCATGCAAAGATGCAAAACGCCAAGATGGAGTGAAGTGACATACCGAGTGGTGGCATCGAGCTTCTCCTCATGATCGCGACGATTAAACCACAATCCTTACACCATAATTCTTTGAGATGGCGCTCGAAAAATCTAGGTTTGGTCAAGAGTGCGGTTGTCAATCGGCGCCGGGTGAAGCGGCCGAGCCCCCTACCACAGTAGCGGAATCGGCTCCCGTGCCTTGGCGGCGGGACGGGGCGTTGATCGCGCCTGCATTCCCACCATGCGCTGTGTGCTGACCCTGGGCTTGATCTGCTGCGTCATTTCTCGTGTCAAGAGCAGCCTGTAGCCGAGCTCCCGGGCGGAGGGGAGGGCGTCCCGTTCGATGGTATAGACGTTGATCGCACCGGTCGACGCCCCGCACACGCTGATGTGGGTGAGACCGTCGGTGCCCTTGCGGCTCTGCAGCACCTCGATCCCGGCTGCCTTGAGCTCCTTGGCCATCTCCCCCAGCGGGATCTCGTGTCCCAAGCCGCACTGCATGGTTCCGTCGTACTTGTAGACCTCAACAGTGCTTGTCTCGAACACCCAAAGACCGTAGCCGCCGGCGTCCGGGTTCTTCGCCGTGAACGCGGCCCAATCGGCCGCCGCCACCGTCATCACGTTCGCCTCTCCTGTGGGGGCGCCGCAGCCTGTGGTTACGTCCAGCGGGAGCTTGCGGCGCTCGGCTGATACCACCTTCACGCCCTGGCCACGCAGCAGGTCGGCCGCCCGTTCCGCCGGCACCCCGGTCTCATCCACGCACTGGATGGCTCCCGTGAGCTGATAGAGGGTGACGGTTTCATAGGCCCCTGCAGTCGCTGCGCAGAGGAGAAACAGGAATGCAACAGTCTTGTTCATGAGGTGTTCTTTCCCGATGGGTTTCAGTAGGGGACTTCGGGCGAGCTCGGACGGATGGTCCGGTCCCGGTGTCGCTGAAAGCGGCGTCATTGTACTCCAGGCCCTCGGAGGGCTCACGGTTAAACCCGTTCCACGCGGAGCTTAAGAATTGCCCGTTCATTGGCTTCGATGACCGTGAAGCTCCAACCCGCCTCGGTCACGGTCTCGCCGGCTGCGGGGATGCGCCGCAGGCGCGACTCCACAAAACCGCCCGCGGTGTGGAACTCGGTGGCCGGAAGATCGATCTCAAGCAGCGCATTGAGGTCAGAGATCGGTACCCGGGAGTCGAACTGGTAGAGGCCGTCCTCTACCCGCACGTACTGGCGCTTGCGTTTGGGGCGGTACTCGTCGAAGTCATAGCCGACGCGGATCTCCCCCACGACCTCCTCGAGGATATCCTCCATCGTGATCATCCCGATCGCAGAGCCGAACTCGTCGACCACAATGGCCGCGTGGTCGTCGCGCTCGCGCAGCATGGGCATGAGCTCGTCCACCCGCTGCAGGGGCGAAACGTAGAGGGCGGGGCGGATGAGCTCGCTCAACGGCCGCTGGACCAGGTTCTCATCCATGATGTCCCATACGGTGAGCGTCACGACGCCGATGATGTTGGCGACGTTGCCTTGGTAGACGGGTAGGCGGTTATAGCCATGCTGGCGTACCAAGCGCACGCCGTCCTCGATGCTGCGCAGCCGGTTGAGCGCGACGATCTCCGCAAGGGGAACCATGGCCTCGCCAACCGTGGTGTCGCCGAAGCGGATGGCGCGCTCGATGCGCTTGCGATCGAACAGGTCCACGCCCACGCCGCGCTCGGCCATGTCCACGAGGATTCCCATCTGCTGGCGGGTAATGAAGAGATTCTGTTCGGAGCGGGGGCCGCCGGCGAGCCGCGTCGCAAGTCGGGCCACGAGGGAGAAGGCGAAGACGACCGGGTAGAGCAGCAGCCGGAAGGCCCTCAAGGGGTAAACAACGATCGGGGCGAGGCTGTCCGCTTTTTGCTGATAGACGCTCTTGGGCACGATCTCGCCGAAGATCAGCAACAGGGGCGTGAACAGCAGGATCGCGTAGAGGTCGCCCCGCGTGCCGAAGATCTGGATCATGAGCAGGGTGCCGAGGGTGGTGAGGGTTACCACCGAGATGTTGGTTCCAATCAGAGTGGTGGTCAACAGTACGTCCGGTCGCTCGAAGAGCTTGAGCGCCAGCCGCGCCCCCTTGTGGCCCTTGTTGGCGCTTGCCCGCAATCTGAGCTTGTCTGCATGCACCAGGGCGATCTCCGAGCCGGAGAAGAAGCCCTCCATGAGGAGAAGCACCAGCATGACGGCGATGGCGAGTAACGGGTCCATCGGTCACCCCAACCCGGCTTCCACTGGGGCCGATACGAAGCCGTCGTGTCGGCGAGGGACCGCCGCCCCGCGAAATTCTTGCGGCTCCGCGAGCATCGGCACGGACCGATCGCCTGTGGGTCTTTCGGTTGCGCTCATGACTGGTCTTTGGGCTCCGAAGTCTCGGTGACCGTCTCCTCGCTTGCAGGCCGCGCATCGGCCGATGTCCCGCCGTCGGCGTGCGGTTTGGGCGTCTCGGCCTCCTCCGGCTCTTCCACCGTCTTTCCCCGCGACACCCGCACTCGGGCGATGCGCTGCTCGTCCATCTCGATGACCCGGATCTCGAATCCCTCCACCTCGACCTGATCCCCCTCCTGCGGAAGCCGGTCCAGGTGGCGGAAGGCGACGCCGCCGATCGTGGTCATTCGGGGGTCGGAGATGCCGAAGTTGGTGAGGTCGTTGAAATCCGTGAGCTTCATGTCGCCCGGGACCTCGTAGAGGTTCTCGTCCCTTTCCTGATAGAGCTCCTGGCCCTTCACCTCCCCCGAGAGATGGCCGAAGATGAAGGTCAGCACGTCGCGCATGGTGACGATGCCGGCTACGCCCCCGAACTCGTCCAGCACGACCGCCGCACGGGTGTTGTTGGCCTGGAAAAAGTCGAACATCTCATCCACGCGCTTGGTGGGCGGCACCGCAACCAGGGGACGCAGGATGCTCTCCAGTCTCGCTCCGCTCAGGTCTGCCTCGTCGACGACCAATGGCAGGACGTCCTCCAGATGCAGGAAGCCCACCAGGTTGTCCCGGTGGCCGCGGAAGACAGGGACCCGGGAGTGGCGCAACGCACGGAAGCGGCGAACGGCGTCGTTCAGGTCCGCGTCGGCGTCGATGAAGGCCGTTCGGGTGCGCGGAGTCATGATCTCCACGATCTCCGTCGCACCCGCGTCCAGCAGATGGTAGATCAGGGTACGCTCGGTGGCGTGGAGCTCACCCTCGTTGGCCACCTCGTCCACGATGGTCCGGAACTCGTCGAGCTGCAGGATGTTTTCCGCCGCCTTTTCCGCCCCGACGATCCAGCCCGTGACCTGGTCGGAAACCCCGCGCAGCACGAAGCGCAGGGGGGTGATGAGCTTGATCCAGAGGGCCATGGGAGCGGCCACGATCCCGGCGCTCACCCGCACGGGGTTGGAAACGGCGACGGTCTTGGGCGTGATCTCACCGAACAGGAGCAAGAGGGGCACCATGATGGCGACGTTGATCAGGCCGGCCCGCTCCTCCCCGTAGAGGCTCACGAGGATCCCGGTCATGTTGGCTACGGCGGCGATGTTCACGATCTCGTTGCCGCACAGCACCGAGATGATGAGCCGTCGCGGCTGGTCCAAGATGTCCAGCAAGGTTGTGGTCTGCGGATGCTGGCGGCGTCTCAGCTGCTGGAGGTCCAGCCGTGAGAGGGAGAACAGTGCGGTCTCGGAGCCGGAGAAGAAGGCGGAGGCTAGGAGCAGCAACAGCTGCAGGGCGATGCGTAAGGCCATGTCCGGTTCGGCGAGCAGGGCGGCGTCGAATGCGGTGAAGGCGACGAGTCCGTCCCACCAGCCTGTGAACAGGTCCGGAGGCGTAAAGGATTCGCTTGCCGTCAGGGATGTGCTCATGTCGGCCGGGTCTTTCCTCGCAGCCAAGTCTGGAGCGTCAGAGGCAGTGTCTCAAGCATATGGCGACTGCCGTTGCCCTCGATACCGTGAGCCGCGGGCGGAGGGGACGGTGCTCGCAGGCTTGATCCGTGAGGTTCCCTTCCTGATCTTCGCGGTTAGGGCCGCATCCGTCCGGCCAGGCGAACCGACGCCACGGCGGAGCATCTCCTGAGGGGATGCTCCGCTCTCCGGTACAAACACCGAACGTACGTCAGCTGACGATCCAGTCGCGTGCTTCGTCCAGTCGCTCGGTGGGGAATACCCTGACCTCCGAGGGCATCAGGAACCCAAAAACCTTGGCGCTGTTGCCGATCCAGTCTACATCCGTCACCAGGGCGATCCGTTCCCATGCCCTAAGGTGCCCGAGACCCACCTTCGTGTCGTCCCAAAGAGCGCCGGCCGAGAATCCGGAAAAGTCCTTCGTCAAATGATACAGGATGCGGATCTTCTCATGCCGACGGAGCCGGTCTTCCACCGCCGGTATGAGGACGCTCTCGTAGTCCTCGGCGGTCACCTCCCCGCTGGCCGTTACCTCAATCACCTGATCCGGCCGGTCTGTCTGAATTGCGATCATGCTTTCAACCTCCTATGCAATCCTGTTCTCTCCTCGGCGGCGCGCCTGAGCCCTCACAGACCGGGCGGAGCCGTTTCCCAAGGATAAGGGTTCTTCGCGATCTGGCAGGCGCCGGGTCGCATGAGCGCCCGCCGGGTCTTTACTCCAAGGACTCCGTGGAGAGGCGGTCGGCCGCGACCCCCAGCTGCTCAAGGCCCGCCGCCGTGGTCCGCACGAGAGGACCGGGGCCTGCCACATAGAAACGCCTCGGCTCTGTGCTCGGGTGGTCCGAAGCAAGCATCGCGACGACGTCACCTGGACTCGCGTCTATCAGGGGGGTGTAAGAGAAATTGTCCAGGGACTCCTTCATCGCCCTGCACCATCTGGCTTGGTATTGGCCTTCGGGGTCGGAAACCGCCCAGTAAAGGTGGAACGATTCGATGACGTCGATAGAAACGGCATGCTCGATCAGGCTCTTGATGGGCGCAATACCGTCCCCGAAGGCGACGAAGACAGCGGGGTCGGAGGATTCCTCTTCGAGTACGAAACGACCGGTCGGCCCGGCCACGGTAACCATTTGTCCCTGGCGCACCTTGTCGAAGATCGCTGCGGAAAACAGGTCGTCGGTCTTACGCCGGACGAAGAAGTGGAGGTTGCGCCCGTTGCAGGGGCAGCTGGCGATGGGCAGCTCCGCTGCGGATCCGTCCTCCAGTGTCAGCCGTGCGCGCTGTCCGGCCATAAAGCGCAGGGTCTGAGTGCGCGGTGTCTGTACCTGCAGTTGCACCATGTCATCGTCCAGGCGCTCCACTTTGCGTACGCCGGCGCGGATTTCCTGCTCGGGTAGGTCGTCCACCGACAGCGCCTCCGCGGCCTCCAGTACCACGTCCGTCACCGCTGTGTTGGAGCAGGTGAGGATATAGCCCATCTGCTTTTCCCGTTCGCCGAGCACATAGTCGTGCTCGCGTGTCTTCCACACCTCGCCGCTCACGACCCGAGCCTTGCAGGCCCCGCAGTTGCCGCTGGAGCAGCCGTAAGCCAGTTTGAGGCCCGATTTCACTGAGGCGTCGAGGATGGACTCGGTACCTTCGACGAAGAAGTCGTGGCCGCTCGGGATGATCTTGACGCTGGCTGCCATGATGCGAAGAAAGGTGTCTTTGGCAAAGAGCTCGGCGCGGCTGTCAGGCTGGGGTCGTTGCGCAAGATCCCGGCGGGTTGCGGCGAGCCAGTCCAGGGTCTCGCGCAGGCGCTCTGCTGTGGTGATGTCGGCCGCCTCGGTGATGGGGGTGAGCCTTGTGCCGAGCTCGTCCAGCAGCTTCTCCGCTGCGTCCAGGGCCGATACCTTCTCGACCAGCACCTCGCTCAGGGACCGGAGCCGGGAGACCAGCACCTTGGGGCTCGGCAGCACAGAGTCCGTCTCGTGGGTCTTCGGCAGAGCGGCGGCCTTGATGCGCTCGACCCGTTCGAGGGCATCGCTGCGCTCCAGGCGTACTTCCGGGTAAACGCGCAACAGGTCGCTGATGGCGATCTGCCCTTCGAAGGTCGCGAGCTCACCACGGCGGATGCGCCTCTGCAGCTCGGCGCGGGAGACATCGGCGAGACGGGCGGCGCGGGAAAGACTCAACAGCTGCGTCATGGGCCAATCTCCGTAATGCCGTCAAAGAGCTGCGGTGCCGGTCCTAGACCGCCAACGGCGGCTGCAAAAGGGGTCGCCGCCCGTATTCTAACCGGAAGATCCCGCCAAGTCCGATTGGGACAAAGAGTCTACTCGTGGCAGGGTAATCGCAGGCGCGGCCCGTCATTCCCGAGGGCTATAATCAGAATTGTGTTGTCATTGGGATCACAGCTTCCGTGGAGATCTTCCTCTACGATTGCTTCGCCCGCATCAGTGGGGATACGAGTCCGCCGCATCCCGCCGGAGTGAAAGGCCTCTCGGGAGGTCGGCGCCGCCTGGAGACGTGTAATGGAAGATGAGATCTATCGTCGGCTCGTTGACCGGCTGCGTCGCATGGAGGTGGCGGCCGTCGCCTTTTCGGGGGGCGCCGACAGCACCTTCTTGCTGGCTGCGGCGCGGGAGGCCCTCGGCGACCGGGTGTTGGCATTGACGGCGGTGACCCCCTATATGGGCCGCCAGGAGGTGGCCGATGCCCTGACTCTGAGTGCCGGCCTGCGGGTGCGCCACGAGCTGGTCGAGCTCGACATGCCCGAGGCGATGGCGACCAATCCGCCGGAGCGCTGCTACATCTGTAAGCGGGCCCTCTACGAGAAACTGCTGGAAGTAGCCCGAACAGCCGGTTTCCCGCGGGTGTTGGACGGCAGCAACCTGGACGATTTACAGGACTATCGCCCCGGTCTGCGCGCGCTGCGTGAGTTGGAAATCGAGTGCCCGCTGCTCGAGTGCCGCATCAACAAGGCGGAGGTTCGCCGCCTGTCCCATGGACTGGGCCTGCCCACCTGGAACAAGCCCACCGATGCCTGTCTGCTCACGCGGCTGCCCGTGGGCGTACGGATCGTCATGGAGGACCTACAGCGTGTGGAAGAGGCGGAGCAGTTTCTCAGGCAGCGGGGCTACGATTGGGTTCGGGTGCGCATGCACGCGGACCTGGCGCGCGTCGAGGTGGATCCGCAGCAGCGGCAGCGCCTGCTGGATGAGGCGGATGAGGTTACCAAGGTCTTGACCGAGCTTGGTTTCCGCCACGTGGCCATGGACCTGCTTGGGTACCGTCTGGGAAGCATGAATCCTAAACGGCCATGAGCCCGCGGCGTCGGCCTTTCGCCTGATGCCTACCCTCGTCCGTAACCGTTCCAGCCATCAGGATGGGTTGGTTGCCCGAACCAAGCCCGAACTGTGATTGGCGTCTCGTCGGTGATTCTGCCGTTTGCTATCGTGAAGGCAGGGATCTGGTTCGTGGACGTTGCTTGGTGTTCGGGTAGGCGGATCAGGTGCTATCCGTCTTTAGGAGGTGTGCAAATGGCGATCGCCCAAACAAAAACCAGCCGAAATACCATCTGCGAGGAACAACAGGCGGCCATTGACGAGTTCTTGCGTCTTCGCGACTGGTACGACAAGAAGTTGGCCAAGTTGAACAAGCAGTTCCCCGGCTGCAGCTTCTACTTGATGGACATACAGGGCGCTCTCTCTTCCGCCCAAGTTGCATACGCCTGTGAGCCGCACTCAGATCGCGCCTGGGAGACGGTACAGCGTGGACTGGAAGCGGCGGAAGCGGTGATTAGCGACGCCTTCAGCTCTTCGCGCTAACTGTTCGGACCCAGTCTTCCTTCCCTTCGTGTTTCCGACACTTCGTTTCGGGCCGAGCCGCCGACCTCGTCCAGAAATTCCTGCGCCGGAGCCAGCACCCACCCGCTGAATCGAGGGTCCAGTACCCCGCTGTGCCGCGTGGGCGGCTCGTCCCGAGCAACATCAACAACGAACAGACCGAACGTGCCGCCAAAAGCGCCGGGATCCTGCAGCCGGGTTTGTTCTGCCCAGGACATCATCCTTCGATCCGGCAAAGATGGGCGGTGCCGAAACGGAACGAGGTGGCCGAGCAGGCCCAACAAGAGCAGACGCTTGTACTCGTTCTCCGGTTTGAACGTTTCGGCGGCTTCCTCAGATTCCATGCCCAGAGCGATGTCTTTGCGGGAGCTGAGATAGAGGAAGAGATCGTGAAGCTCCTGCCACGTGTGCTCCGGCCACGGGCGGTCCCAGAGCAACCCGTATTCGATCTGGCGTCCGATGAATAGGAACAGGTTCTTCACCAACCATCGCCGTTCTTCGGCAGCAGAGCGCGCAAACGCCATTGGTGAGCGATCGAGACCCTCGATCGTGGTCTTCAGATTGTTGATCATCAGACGATAGAGGCGCTGCTCCAGGGTTTGTCCTCCAACCGCCTTGGTATCCTGCCCCCTCGCTGATACCTTGGGATTGGACATCTCGGAGGCGACTCGGAACACCTGCGGTTGTACCGCTCTCAGCAGCCTGATGCGTCGTTCCGCAGGTATCTCGCTCCGCGCCATGCGCTCGAGCTTGACGAACAGGGCGACCGCCGAGTTGCAGGCCGAGTGACCGCAGGGGGCCTCTGACCCGGCGGGTATCGAATGCGTATCGAGCGGGTCGCCTGGGTCGATGGAGGGAGGTTTGCGGCTTAGCTGGATACTGCTCGTGGCATCGGACATGTCAAAGCCCCTTTTTTTTAGCGTTTTTCGAGCTTGGGTCAAACCGACGTGATGCTTGGATTCCAATACAATTCTAGCGGATTTTGTGCGCTAGGGGTTGTCGCATGCGGCGCGACTGGGCCAAGCAAACGGAGATCGGGCGGCCTCTTGGCCCTGGTCGGGGCGCCCATCGCCGATTGCCCCATACCGAGCGCCTACGTTCGATGCCAATTACCGCTGTGCACAACTGCCCTCTCGGACTGTTCGTCCGGGACGATCTCGTCCGAACAGGCGAAGACCTCGATCTAAGCCCTGCCGCCCTCGTACGGTGCAGTCTTGCCGATCAAGGCAACATAGTCGTTCAGAATCCGGCGGTCGCGCCAAATAGATGGCGGAGAGAGAGTCCGCTGACATAGGTTCCACCCACCTCCGCAAGCGTCCACATCCCCCTTTCCAATCAAGCACCTTAGGTCTATCCACGTCCGCAGCGGTCCGTTACAATCCAGCTACCTTTTGTGGGTAGATTTGTGGGGAGGCCCGATTCCCCACAAAAACGGAGGCGGACATGGCACGCACCCACCATTCACCGGCTGGCACCGAAGCAGATTGAGCACGCCGCAAAGCCGCTCAACGACGGCGGCAACCTTTGGGTCTATCCGAAGGGCAGCGCTCGGAGCTGGATCTTTCGCTACATGCTCGCCGGGCGCTCCCGCCAGATGGGGCTCGGCGGCTATCCCGAGGTGCCGTTATCAGAGGCGCGAGAGCTGGCAGCACAGTATCGCCGAGTTCTGAAGGCAGGCGTCGATCCCATCGAGCACCGGGAGGCGGAGGCGAAGCGCAAGGCCCTGGAGGCGGCGAAGGCGATCAACTTCGCCCCGTGCGCGGGCCGCTATATCCGCTCCCATCGGCACGGCTGGAAGAATCGGAAGCATGCCCGTCAATGGGTGTCGACGATGAGGTCTTATGCCCGCCCTCACATCGGCGATATGCCCGTGGCGGATATTGGCACCGAGGACGTGTTGCGCATCCTGCAACCGATCTGGCAGACGAAAACCGAGACGGCGAAGCGAGTACAGGGCAGGATCGAGAACATCCTCGACTGGGCAACGGCCCGGCAATACCGCACCGGCGCCAATCCCGCTCGCTGGCGTAGGCACCTGAATAAGATCCTCCCTCGCCCGTCCAGGGTGAAGCGTGTCACCCACCATCCGGCGATGCCCTATACCGATCTGCCGGAATTTGTGGCGGAGCTGCGGGCTCATGATGGCATTGGAGCACGGGCGCTTGAGTTCACCATCCTCACCGCTTGTCGCACCGGCGAATTGATTGGGGCGAAGTGGGATGAGATAGACGGCGCTGTCTGGACGATTCCGCCGGAGCGAATGAAGGCCAAGCGCTTGCATAGGGTGCCGCTCACCGAGGCCGCTATGGCGCTCCTAGAGCGTCTGCCGAGGGTGTATGAGCACTTGCTCCCTGGATCACGCTACGGACGCCCGATCAGCAACATGAGCATGCTTCAGGTCATGCGCCGAATGGGATTTGGGGTTAATGGAGAGCGTGGCGATTTCGTCGTGCATGGTTTCAGGTCCAGCTTTCGGGATTGGGCGGCGGAGCAAACGTCATTCCCGCGTGAGGTTGCCGAGGCTGCGCTCGCTCACGTCAATCCGAATAAGGTTGAAGCTAGTTATCAGCGCGGCGATCTGTTCGAGAAACGCCGAACGCTGATGGCGGCATGGGCGCAATTCCTGCTCCCGCCGGCGGTTGCAAAGGTTGTCCCGATCAAGGCTCCACACTGGGGGAGCGACCCCGACGCTTTTCACCGGGCGCTGGCGTGGCTGAAGCGAGAGGTATGATCCGATTTCGCCAGCCCTAGGCCGACGGGCTGAAAGCCGGGCTCCCTCGTCCGGCTCGGGCTGGCTCCCATCCCGAGGGCACCGTGAGGGCGGTGTATGTTCAAAGACGATGATCGCCGCGCGGCTATCGATAGATTCGAAGCCGATCCGATCGGCTTCTTTCTCAGGCGTGCCAATGCCGGCAACAAGCCGGCCGGTAACGATCTGATCGAGCGGTTCATCCTGGCCGCTGACAAAGGCGCTGAGATCGACGGGCGATTACTGGCGTTCATCACCGAGAAGCTCCGGCGCATCCTCGCGGCCGAAGATCCGCGCAAAGTGTTTCCAAAGCCGAATCGGGAGGGTAGGCCAAGCAAAGACAATGAGCATTCTGCTCTTGCGACCGCTGTAGCGAGTCGAATGCTCGGCGATCCGATCAAGCCCGACGGTTTAGACGAATTCGATCCCGACAATTGGACGCGGGCAGACAATGAACTGGAGGCAATCGCCACCGTCGCGGCCGATAGAGACGTATCAGAATCCATCGTCAAGAAAGCGTTCCAGGATTGGCGGCCATCGGCCTATTGGCAAGCGGCCTACCTTAAGAAACGTCGCAGACTTTAGTAGGGTGCAAGTCCGGCGATGATGTAAATAATCCATAGGCGTTCCAAACAATTGGAGAGCGCCTATGACGACTATCCTCAGAATGCCCGGCGTGAACTCACGCACCGGCGATGGCAGGTCCACGATATATAAAAAGGTCTCCGAGAGGCTATTCACAAAACCGATCAGATTCGGCGCGCGGTCAGTAGGCTGGCCCGATTACGAAGTGGAGGCGATTATTCAGGCCCGGATCGCCGGCAGGAGCGATGCGGAGATACGTCAGCTGGTTGTCGAACTCGAAGCGAAGCGGAGGCAAGTATGACGAGTCCGCTTCGCAGACTCTTCGAGCCCATCCGCGAGCACATTTGCAGGTTTCTCTGCGGCCAACAATTCTTTGATCGGGACGCCAGTCTCGAAATAGACCGCCTGATTTCCGACAACGAAGAACTGTCCCGCGATTTGAAATTGGCGCTGGATCGTCTTGAGCTATTGGAGCACGGACATGATCGGCGCTGAACAATTTGCAGAGGAGATCCGCCGAGCCGGTCTGGAACCACCGCCGACCATTGAACCGGGCCGGCTTCACCGATTCAGCAGCAACGGCAAACCCGGCGATGATGGCGGATGGTGCAAGCTTTTCGAGGATTGCACCGGCGGGGTTTTCGGGGACTGGCGCTCGGGACTGTCGGAGGTCTGGCAGGCGAAGCGAGAGCGCCCCTTTTCGCCGGAGGAGAAGGCAGCGTTTCGGGCGAAGTGTGAGGAGGAACGCCGGCAGAGAAAAGCCGAAGAGGAACGCCGGCAGAAAGATGCTGCAGCAAAGACGGTAGCGGTATGGGGAGAGGCCGAACCGGCCCGAGAGGATCATCCGTATGTGAAGCGTAAACAGGTCAAGCCGGTGTCTACATTGCGTGAGATCCCGGCGGAGCAGCTGGCGAACACCCTTGGGTACTCACCGAAGTCCCGAGGCGAGCCGCTTACAGGGAGGGTGCTGGTCGCTCCGGTCAAGGTCGGCGACAAGGTTTCCACTGCGGAGCTGATCGACACCAACGGGCGCAAGACCGCGATCTATGGCGGACAGAAAGCCGGCGGGTATTGGGCTGCGCAACGCTTACCCGAGGACCTGGAGACGCTGCTGATCGGCGAGGGAGTCGCCACCGCGCTTTCGGCCAAAGAGGCGAGTGGACATCCGGCTGTTGCGGCGCTCAGTTGCGGCAACCTGGAGGCGGTCGCGAAGGAAATGCGGGGCCGCTATCCAAGGGCGAAGATCGTTGTCCTGGCGGATCTGGGCAACGGACAAGAGGACGCCGAGAGCGCCGCTCGGGCGGTAGACGGTTTCCTGGCCCTGCCAGACCCCGGCGAGGACAGGCCGGAGGGGTTGCTAGCGACTTCAACGACATGGCCCGTCTACGTGGCCCTGAGAGCGTCCTGGCGGCCCTGGAGGCGGCGACCAAGGTTGGCCCGCCGAGACAGAATCCATAGATGCCGCTTTGGAGCGTCTAGCGACCCTGAAACCCCTGGAATACGAGCGCATCCGCGAACAGCAGGCGGAGGTCCTTGGCGTTCGGGTGAGTGCGCTCGATAAGGAGGTAGCAAAGGCGCGCAGCGGGGGAGAGGCCAAAGGACGCGCCATTGTCTTGTACGAGCCCGAGCCGTGGCCTGATCCGGTTTCTGGCGTCGCGCTGCTCGATTCCATCCTCGATCTGCTGACGCGGTTCATGGTTATGCGCCGAGAGGATGCGATTGCATGCGCGCTATGGGCGGTTCATTCCCATCTATTCGACGTGTTCAGCCACACGGCGCGATTGCTCATTACCGCACCTGACGCCGAGTGCGGAAAGACCCTGCTGATGTCGCATTTGATCGGAGGTATGGTTCGCCGTCCGCAACCCGTTGAGCTGATGAAGGCGGCCCCGTTTTTCCGGCTGGCGGAGGATCACAAGCCGTGCTTCCTGATAGACGAATGTGACGTGTTCCTCCGGGAGGATTCGGATCTGATCCCGGCGATCAACAATGGATGGGAGCCGCACGGCGCGGTCCCGCGATGCGTCGGCGATGATAACGAGGTTCGTCTTTTCGGTACGCATACGCCGGTGGTTCTGGCGGGTATCGACCTGGAGCGGAAGCTGGCGCCAACCACGATAAGCAGGAGCATTGTCGTTTCCCTGGACCGAGCTGCGGAGGATGAAATCGCCGACAAGGCGGCATACGACGCTCGCCAGCACAAGAAAGTCTTCCGGGAAGTCGGGCGCAAGATAGCGCGTTGGTGTGCTGACAATCGCGAGCGCATCGCCAGGCACGAACCGACACTTCCGCCAAAGGTGCGAAACCGACTCGCCGACAAATGGACTCCGCTCTTTGCCATCGCGGAGGTAGCCGGCGGGCACTGGCCCAAGCTCGCCGAGACGGCGCTCTTCTCCCGAGCAGATACGCGCGAGCCGAGCAAGGCGCTGCAACTGCTGATCGACATGGCCGGCGCGTTCCAGGGCGGTAAAACCAAACTGTTCACGAAAACCATCCTGGCGCGGCTGGAGCAGATCGAGGATGGACCCTGGAGCGAATACAATTTCCGGGCACGGGAGCCGGAACAGCGCCGCATCAGCGACCGCCAAATGAGTGCCTTGGCGGCGCAGTATAAGGTGAAGCCTGGAAGTATCCGTATCGGCGGCGACCATCGGAAAGGGTATCGCCGATCAGAAATGGAAAAGGCAGTTGAGCGCTATTCCCCGAAAGATACCCCTTTCCCATCCGGGACACCGGGACATCTCAGTAACGGCGCGGGTTTCAGCGAAATCGTATCCGGGACAAACGGCGCGGATGTCCCGGATAGCATTTGCCGCGAGGCCAGTAACTACGCGGGTTGTCCCGCTGTCCCGGATGGCGAGGGGGGGATAGCGGGTGATGATGGCCCGGAGGACTTTTGAGATGCACGCTACCGCGATCTTGGAGCGACTGTCCCGGCAGGGCGTCACCCTGTCGGCGATCCCGGGCGGCAAGCTCAGGGCGGAGCCGCGAAAGGCACTCACCGATGAGGCCCGCCGGCTGATCCGATCCCATAAGCGGGGGTTGCTCGCCGTGCTGGCGGAGGAGGCCCGCATAAGGGGCTGGCTGCGGTCCATCGGCGAGGAGGATCCCGTAACCATCGGTGAGATCCTTGAGAAGGCCCGCACCGATCCAGAGGCCCGAATCTACTACTTGAAGTGGGCGGTGGAGGCGGAGCGGCCCGCATGGTGGGAGCGGGTATTGGGCAACACCGAGAAGAGCGTCGCCACCTTGGAGCCGGAGGAGGTCGCCGAGGCTGTCCGGATCGGGTTACTGCCGAAAGAGATCGCCGAGAGGGATGTTACTGTCTTGGCCTTTCGTAGCAGCGGGGCTCAAGCATTGATGATGATTCCGGCCGACAGGTACGACGGGTTGGAGGTCTTGAAGCTGCTCGGTACTGAGTGAAGGAAGCAAGCTGAATCATTATGAAGAAGAAAACGGTCCACTTCCCATGCGGGCCGGCCGAGAGTCCCGAGCGAGCACGGGCACGAGCAAGCCTTGATCCGGCGTTCTCGGCAACAGGGACGATTGCGCAGTATTCTAGCCTGGGCACCGACGACGAATTGGATCTGACCAGACTCGCCGCCGAGCTAATGGCCCAAAGCAAGGCGATCCAAGGCGGCGATCTGTCTCGCGCCGAGGCGATGTTGGCCAGTCAGGCTCACGCACTGGACGCGATCTTTCACCGGCTGGCAGCGCGGGCGATCAATGCCGAGTTCTTGCCTCAATTCGAGGCAAACTTACGGTTGGCTTTGCGAGCGCAGTCTCAGAGCAGGGCGACCTGGGAAACGCTCTCCGCGATCAAGAACCCGCCGGTTGCAGGCTACGCAAAACAGGTCAACGTGGCGCAGGGGCATCAGCAGGTGAACAATGACTCGCGCACACGGGAATCCGAGAAGTCGCAAACCCAACTATTGGAGCAGACCGATGGCAACAGGCTGGACGCTAGAACGACAGGCTCGGCAGGCGGAGCTGATTCGCGAGTGGAAGCCGTGGGAGCAGTCCACCGGACCGAAGACTCAGGAGGGCAAACGTCAGTCGGCGATGAGGGGCTACAAGGGCAGGATCAGGCCGAAGTTGCGAGCGCTGGCGCGGGCGCTGAGGGCGCAGCAACGAGCCCTTGAACGGATTCTGTAGGAACCCGGACTAGGGGAAGAGATGCTCGGCGCTGAGCGGCGCTTGTCGGCCAGAACCGGACATAAGAAACCCCGCCGCAGCGGGGTTCCTGGCTGCCTAAAGGCGAGCCTTTTTGCCTAAATCCTCTCCGCGGTCAGCAGGCGGGACCCGCCGTCCCGCGCCGCCAGCTACGAAGCGATTATTTCGGCTCCACGACGATTGCGAGCGCTTCCCTGTAAGCGACCCGCACTTTGTCACCCTTCTTCAGGTCGTCTAGCCAATGCTCGAGGTGGGGAGCGTCCACCGAGACCTCCCGGAACTTTCCGTCCATTCCTCGGAAAGCGATAGCCTTTTTGTACGGATCGACATCCAGGACCTCTACCGTCTCTCTCACCTCGCGCCCGACAGCGCCCGCCGGCTTCTCTCCGCCCGTAGCGGTCACAGCCGCGCTTTCGGTGACTGTTCCGCTGCGTTTGGCATCGGGGTCAAGCTTCTCGGCTTCTTGTAGCGCCGCGCGGTAGTAACTCACCTGGACCTCATCGCCGACCTTTACGTTTTCGAGGTTTTCCACCTTCGGGTCCACCTTGGAGATAACAACGCGGCCTTTAGGCCCCTTTATCGTGATCAGGCGTTTTTCCAGATCAACATCTTCAACAGTTGCCGTAACCTCAATTAGCTGGCCCTCGCCCACTGGCGCAGGCGGTGGCTGCATTTGCGCCGATATCGGCAGCGCAACCACCAGTCCGAACGAAAGAATCAGTGACTTTAGGTGTTTCATCGTCTGTTCCATCCTCAGTTGGAGATTGTTGGAGGTCTGGTTTCCCAGACGAGGGAGAGGGTACTTGATCGAACTCAAAACGCAACACCAGCGTCCAGCTTCGTTCTGCCCTCGCGAGCTCGATCCCCCGGACAAAAGTTCCAGCTGCGGACTTTGAGGACCATGCGACTACCGGTTTCGGCAGCTACGCAATAGTCAGCAGACCTTGCGCGTATCCTCGTATCGCACTCGACTGTACCGCTGTGGAGAGGATTCGCGACTACGTCGGCGAGTCGGCCGAACCGCCGCGCATCGCCCCGCCACGTGGGCCGCCGGCGTGGGACGACGGACTGGAGCCTGTCCCGGAGTGGGAGGCGAGGGTACCGCCGGAGACCGAGTACGTGTTCGACCAGCAGGTACAGTGGTAGTCTGGTAGTGTTGGCGGCGCATCGGTCCGATCCCGGATTCGCCCGACGTCCCGCTCGGCGAATTCGTAGCGGCCCGCCCCGGCGTGGGTCTCCAGGTACAGGAAAGGTGCATCGTCCCGTCCCATGGCGAGCAACAGGCGCGACAACAATGCGTGCTTGAAGACGTCGGCGAAATTACCCGCTTGCCTGGCGTGCAGATAGTTCACCCGGATTATGCCGGCTTCTCACACCACCCGGTCGTTGCCGCCGTCCACCGGCACCTGGGCGGCGGTGGTCCTGGCGAACAGGGGGCCGCACATCTCCGCGGCCAGTTCCGCCACATCGTGGGAGCCGATCTCGGTTTTGAGCAGATTCTTGGTCTTGTACTGCTGCACCGTCATGCCGTAGTGGTCGGCCCGGGCCTGGAGCACCTCGTCGGTCCAGAGTCCCGTGTCGAACACCGCGTCCGGATGCAGCGAGTTGATGCGGATGCCGTCCCCGCCCCACTCCAGGGCCGCCACCCGGGCCAGCTGGTTGAGCGCCGCCTTGGAGGCCGAATAGGCGGCCGCCCCCGGGCCCGGGGCCGGCACGTTCTTGGAGCCGATCACCACCACCCGGCCCTTGTTGGGCGCCAGGGCGAGCAGCGGATGGCACAGGCGCAGCAGGGCCAGGTTGGCGTCCAGGTTAACCGCCATCACCCGGCGCCACAGGTCGTCGTCTAGATCGGCGATGCGCTTGCCACCGGGGAACATGCCGGCGTTGAGCACCAACATGTCCAGACCGCCGAAACGCTGCAGGCCGACCCCCAAGGCCTGCCGAAGGGCGTCGCTGTCGGTCACATCGCAGGCCAGGCCCAGGAAGTCGGGGCGGGGGTACAGCTCGGCGATTTCCGGATTGAGGTCCAGGCCGATCACCGCCGCCCCCCGGGCCAGCAGAGAATCCACACAGGCTCTGCCGATGCCGGAGGCGGCCCCGGTGACCAGGGACACCTCGCCCCGGAACATGGGCGGGCGGCTGCCCTTGCGCAGCTTGGCCTGCTCCAGTTCCCAGTACTCCACGTCGAAGATGTCGCCGGCGGGCAGGGCCTGCCAGCCGCCCAGGCGCTCCGCCCGCAGGATGATCTCCGTGGTGTGACGGTAGATGTCGGCGTTGATGCCGGTCTCCTTGGCACTCTTGCCGCAGGTGACCATGCCCAGCTCCGCATCCAGGATCACCCGCGGGGCCGGGTCCAGCATCTGCACCGGACTGCGGGCGTTGGGGACGTTGTCCTCGAAATAGGCCCGGTAGGCGTCCACGTAGGCGCTCACGTCGCGGCCCAGCATGGGCACCCGTTTGGTGCGGATCACGTGGTCCGGAGTGGCGGGGCCGCGCTGGCTGATGGCGGCCAGGTCGTCGCGGCGGCAGAAGGCCATGGCCTCCGGAGCGCGGTCACTGGTCAGCAGCATGGGGTAACCGGCCGCTTCGGATACCGCCAGGCGCAGTTGCGCCAGTTCCAGCCCGGGGGCATCTCCTTGATCATCCGCCGCCGGCTCCGGCAACGTCCAGGCGCCGTTGTCAGCCAGGTAGCGCTCAGCCCGTTCCACCAGCTCGATCATGCGCTCGTAGGACTCCCGCGCCGTGGCGCCGAAAGAGAACATGCCGTGGTTCATCAGCACCATTCCGATGCTGCCATCACCCGCCTCGGCGGCGAAACGCTCGGCCACCAGCCGCGCCAGGTCGAAGCCGGGCATGACATAAGGAACGACCACCACATCGTCGCCGTAGATCTCCCGGATGCGGGCCTCCCCCTCGGCGGTGTTGGTGACGGTCACCACCGCGTCGGCGTGGGTGTGGTCCACGTATTTGTACGGCAGAGCCGCGTGCAGGATGGCCTCCACCGAACCCGTGGGAGCGGAGGCGATGGTCTGCCGGGTCTTGAACTCGTTGACCATGTCCAGGTCGGACAGGGCATCCAGCTTGGCCAGCTTTAACAGATGAGCCATGCGGATGGGTGTGAAGCCGGCGGCTTCGATGGTGGCCAGGTCCCAACCGGAGCCCTTGACGTAGAGGATGTCCTCCTCCTCCCCCACCCGGTTGGTCTCGCGGATCTTCACCGAAGTGTTGCCGCCGCCGTGCAGCACCAGGGACGGATCGCGCCCCAGCAGGCGGGAGCTGTAGACCCGCAGTTCCAGGTCGGTCTCGAACCGGCGAGCTTCCTCGTCGTTCCACAGACTCTTCATCTCGGGGGACTCCAATCAGGGCATAGCAAGGGGCGAAAGAATACCTGTTTCGGCTCAGCAAATGCCAATGGGCGAGATGGCGGACAGTAGACGGGGAAAGAATACAACCTGCATCGCAGTTGCCGTTGACGTTACCTGTCTACACCTGGCTCCACAAGGGCGTGGCGCCGGGCGGTGGCTCGAGTTGCGGCTCGTCCTCCGCATCCCACAGAGTCACCGCCAGCGCGCCCGCATTCTAGTGGGCAGCCTCGATAAGCGGCGCCCGCTCACAATCTGCGCAGAAGGTGACTTGAATCCAAGGCATGGGCGCTCGCGATCAGGATAGGTGGTGAACAGGGTACCGCGCCCCCGCCGCCGTCTCCAACGGCCAGGAACAGACGGTGGTCCAGCCTCGGGTTAGGCCCGCAAAACGCTGATATCGGACATCGGTTTTGCTCAGACGCAACGCGGGTGATGGTCGTCGTTCGATGTCCTGGGCTCGACCCGCGATCTGCCGCAATGGCTCGCTTAGCAGACACCAAATTTCCGCCGTGGAACTCGCGAGGCAGGCGTCATGGTCCGACAACCCGACGCGTGCATCGGAGGTCACGGTCTCTAGGCGCGAGCAGTGCCGTCCGGCGCCTCTGCAAGACGGCAGGTCCTTACTTGGCCACTGACAAAGCCGACGTCTCCAAACGGCGGTCCCTATCGGACCGTACGAAAGGCTGGGCGTTGAAGAGTGCGCTGCGGATTTTCACAGATCCTCGTTCAAGAAGGGGTTTTCTGGCTCCGTGGGGGCGTTGTCGACCTTGGGTGACGAGATGGCACCAACCGCTTCCGCCGCGGCACCGCTGGGCACGGTTGGCTTGCCAAGACCCTCAACCTTCGCCTCGAGACCTGCCTCTGACAAGGCGGTCGCGCCCGGCACGTAGGCATCGAACTTGTCGCGGGCATCGATGAGATCGAAATGGCTCTCCTCCCCTTGGAGCGCCAGCGCACCGGTCAGATCGCGCCAACGTACGTAGACCATGCCTTCACGCGTATCGGGATCGGCCCGGCCCTTTGCGCCGATGTTGATCCGCTCGCTGCCGAGCATCGCGTCGGACAGAACCGCGCTCTTTCCGTCAAGGGTCAGATTGATGTGTCCCCCCAGGTCCTCGACGGTCAGCAGATTATCGATCCAACCATGTTCACCGCGCACATTATCCAGTATCGCCACGAAGGGCCGGGTGTCCTTGATCGTTATACCCGCGGTCATGTCCAGGTGCATGGGTTTGTGCCAAAGCACTTCGGTCGCTTCAAACTGCAGCCGGGCACGCCAGTCTGGCGCCAGTGCCGAGCCGACCTCTCCGGCCACCTGAAAGCCGTCGAGCATCAAAGACGAACCGGTGATGTCGAAACGCATGTTCTCCGGAGATCCGTCGCGAATCAGTAAGTCGAGACGAAGGTTACCGGACAGCTCTTCCTCGGCCAACGCCATCCGGACGCCTTTGGCCAGTAGCAAGAGCTCGCCCTTCGCGCTGCCGGGCGTGAAATGGAAGTCGCCGACAAGGCTCGCCTCGCCGGAGATAAGAGATAGCGGCGCATGCGCGGGCAGATAGGCGTTGTGGGTGCTCATGTCCCGCACCCGGGCCGAATGGATCTGCAAGCTCACATCCCAGGTGCCGCCGGAGGCGGCGAGGGGATCGCTGACAAGAATCTTGGCGTCCATGCGTACCTCGCCGATACTTGGCTCCGGCTCGTCCTGCCTGCGCATACGCCCCTCGTCCAGGGCGACAGCAAGGCGCAAACGGGGGTGCTCGCCGCCCTTCTCCACGCGCAAGCTCGCCTTCCCCTGACCATCCACGCGATGCTCCATCAAGGCCATCGAGAGCGCCTCGCGGGGGATCGTCAGCGTCGTACCCCGTGCCGGCCAGCCATCGGCAAGGACGATCTCGGCGTCGAGCTCGCCGGAACCGGTCAGGCTGAGGTCCAGCGGGCGGTTCAGCAGCTCTGCGATCCAGTCCAGCCCAGATACGGTCAAGGTCGCCGACAGGCGCCCGTCGGCGCCGTCAAGCAGAGCGCCGAATCCCTGGTTTTGCAGGACCTTGGCCACGGAGGGGATCGGGTCATCATTGGCGCCCTGCGCCGACACCGGCAGGGTCAGCGCACCATCGGCGATCTTGAGCTCGGCGTTCCAAGGCTTGGCATGCGGTCCTTTGACTTTCGCGGCGGCGATTTCGACATCGTCGATCCGCAAGGACGTGCCGTCCAGGTGCAGAGTCGCCCCGGCGTCCTCGTCGACCCGAGCACGCAACGCAAGCTGAAGATCGGTGGTTGTGCGGTAGTCCCGATAACGCAGATCGGCTTCGTCCGAGCCGAGATCGAGGTCAAGCGACAGGGCATTCGACGCTATCGCCAGGCGGCCGCTCACCGTGCCGGCGCCCCCCAGCAGCCGCAGGCCCCACTTGTCCGGCAACAGGCGATTGTAGACGGCAAGATCGGCGACCTGCATCGACGGGATGGTCAACGTGAGCTTCAGGTCCACCTCCGACAGCAGCTCCTCGGCGCGTTTCGCGCTCGAGGTGGTGGTCGGATCGGTCTCCGCTGCATGCAGCTGCGCCGTCAGCCCCTGGCCCGAGAACAGCACCTGTGGCTGATCCTTCGCTGCTGATTCGGCCGAATCCAGCGCGGCGTGGACTTGATCGAAGCGGACGATCAGGTCGGCCTGGGCCTCGTCTTCAGGGTCTACTCGCATCTCGACGAACCCGTCACCGCTGAAGTCGTAGGGGCCAAGGTCCATCGACAGCTTGTGGGCCTCGACCACCAGATCGGTGCCGCGCAGCACTTCGCCGCCGGACAGCACGACACGGCCGCGCAAGCGACCCTGGCCGCTGAGCTCCATCGCGTCCAGGACCGGCATGACCAACGGCAGGAAGTCCAGGTCCTGCACCGGCAGGTCGATCTGGGCATCCAGCTCCGGCACGCGAAGGAGCTCCAGCCCCTCGGTCTCGGAAAGCGTGAACGGCGGGATCTCGATGCGGCCCTTGAGCGACACCTCGTCAGTCACGTGCGCCTTGTCGGCGATCTGGAGTGACCGCACGGCCAGGTCCAAGGCACCTCCGGCCAATGAGAGCCGGCCGGCTCCCGTGTCCATGCGGAAGCTCCCACGGACCTCGCCGGGAAGGCTGCCGCGGACGTGGGAGACCCAGAAGGCGTGCTCGCCTTTGACATGGATGTCGTCGATCTCGAGTACCAGCGCGCCCCCTTCCTCCTCCGGCACCGAATCTGCCAACGCGTCCGGGTCACGGTTGCGGATGACCGGGAAGTAGCTTACGAAGTCGCCCTGCTCCTCCTCGGGCTTAGGTCGCGGGCGTAGGCGCAGGTCGATATCGGCCAGATCCAGGTCGTGCACGCGGATCTCGCCCTTCAGTAGCGGTAGCAGCGACACCGAGGCCGCCGCGTGTCGGGCATCCACCTGCCATTGCTCGGTGGGTGTCTGACCGTCCGCGGCGACACCGGTCAACTCGATCCGAAGCGGATAGAGGCTCCATGCGCGCTCCCAGGTGACCGCGAACTGGTCGGGCTGAAGGCTGTTGAGATAGGCACGGGTCGTCGGCAGGTTCAGCGCCAGGTTTATCGGAATCAGATACAGGCTCGCCAGTATCAGGATGGCGGGGAAGAGCCTGGTCAGTATCTTCTTCATAGTGTGGACTCCGCCGATGGAGGGTGTTCGAACGCGAGATCCCGCGCTCAAACGCTAAGCCGACTCGTCGATCTTGCACTTGCGGTTACCTTGACACCATCGTTGACAGCGGACGTGCAACACACGGCTCGGACGTGCCTTTTTATGTCCTGTATCCGAACAGGACGGACCAACCCTTGATGTTGTCGCCCCAGAGGCCCCTCTAACCGCACCTCAGCTTGGAAACCGGCAGCTCGTGATTGGAGATGTCCAAGTGATGCGGAAACCTGGTCACGTTCGCGCAGACCGCATGCGAGCGTGCCTGCCGGGTCTTATACCGAGTCCGGCCACGTCTAGGCCCTTCGCAGTCAGTAATAGATGTAGATGGATTCCATCGGGAACTGGAAGGTAGCCCCTTGCTTGCCTAGACCGGGCTTCCTGTAGACCTTGTTATTGTTGGCGGTGTTGATGTATTCCCCGGGCATGTCGTCGACGGGCTTCAGTGCAAAGCTAGCCCCGTTGGACAGGTCGATATAGATCATGTCCTGGCGCTGTAAGTACCAGCAGCTCAAGGATGCAATCGGCGTCTTCTCCCTTTCGGAGTAAAGCTCGCAGCGGTTCGGGTACTCGTCGCCACCGGCCGTCTCGGCGCCCTGATCCGATGCACCCTGCTGTAACATGCCGGAGGCAACAGCAGTGTCGTAAGCGATGGCGGCACTGGGAGCAGCCAGGCTCAGCGAAATGGCGGCGGCGATCGCTGTGGCCTTGATATTGGTAAGGTGCAAAATGAAGACGGATTCGTGAGTTGTGATTCTTCGGCGCCGGGGGATTCGGGGGATTGAAGCCACCGCCCGCCGTGTTCATTCTCTGCAGGTGCCCTCCCGCAGGTAGCGTCCTGCGACCCAGCCATTGACGCCCTGGTACTCGATCTTGCCCCAGCGCGGGTTCTCCTTCAGTCGCTTGGCTTTTTGTTCTTCTGTCAGCTCCGTGAACTCCCGGAACGTCAGACCTCCCTGGCAGCCGAGGTTACGGACGCAGGTCCCGTCGGGGGGGATTTCGCCGATCTTCTTCGCGTGCGCGTCTGGCTCCGCACGGATGTTCAACACATCGTCGTCGGCGACACCCGTCACCGAGTAGAAGTCCGGACCGTCGGCCGTTGCCGATGCCGATCCCGTGCCCAACAGCAGCGCCGCTGCGGCGAAACAGCCGAGTCCTGATCTTGCGAAGGAGTACCTGTTACTCATTGAGCATTCTGCCTCACAAATGTCGGGTCGATTGCTCTTTCGACCCCGGGCACCACCCCTGTGGTGCCCGGGCGAACAACGACTATTGGCTCTCGCCCGCCTGCTGCAGGCCGGCGATCACCTTGGCGCATTCCGCCGCGGTGCCGGCCAGCGCCGCGTCGGGCGGAAGCTCGCCAAGGTCCGCGATCTGCGCCATGGCTGCTCCGAGCACTTCGTCAAACTGCTCGTCGGTCACCAGGCCCCGGGCCTTCGCCGCCTCCAGGGTCGAACAAGCGCCGGCCTGCAACCCTGTTGCCACACCGACACCCGCGCCAAGGCCGGTTCCGACACTGAGCGCGACGAAGCCGCCGACGACGCCGCCAATGACCAAGAAAACGATTGCGATGATAAAAGACTTCATTGATCTTCTCCTTTTGCCGCGGCCACGCGCTATCTCCTACTGACGCTCGATCTTGAAGGTGTAATCGGCTTTGGAGCCGCGGCGTGCCGCGGAGCGAACCAGGAAAGGACGTATCACGTAGGTGGCATCCTCGGCGACCGGGATCAGGGCCGTGTTGGTCCCCTCGGCCTCGCCGGCGAATAGGGCCGCACCGCTGGTATCAGCGGCATCCTGGATATTGAAGTAGGCGGAGCTGCTGGAGGTGTCCATGGCGATTTCCAGGCGCTGGCCCTTGCTTACCGGCAACGCAAAGGCCGTCGTCTTGTAGCCTTCGATGCGTCCACTGACCGTCTTGGTGCCGCTTCTCGGAAACTCGAGCGTTTGCAGGCTCTCATCGCTCGAGAGGATCTTCTCTGCTGCCACGGTGTCGACTGGCGGAAGTCCCCCACTTGCGGACGTCGAGGTGGAGGTCTCTTCGTCGTCCTTGCTCAGCTCGGACGCGACAAGCCCTGCCGCAATCGCCGCGGCGGCACCGACGGCCAGCTTCTCGGCCGTGCCCATGCCCTCCGGCTCCGGCCCGTCGTACTCGATCGAGGTGACGTGACGGTCCTCGATCTGGCACCCGAAGGGATGCTTGTCTCCCTCGATCTTGGTCTCGCCCGTGACCTTGTACTTGTGCCCCTCGCCGGGCAGCTTCTCCGCCTTCTGATGACGGAAATCGCTCAGATTGTATTCGCTGCGAAGGCGGCTCTCGCAATCGCGGATGGCGTCATCCTCGCCGTAAGCGTGGGCACCGGAAGAAACCGCCATCGCCAGGGTGATCGCAGCCGCGGTCAAGGGGATACGGTATTGAAGTCGATGCATGGTTATTTCCTCTTGGGTTTGGGATCGACTGTTAGGGGGTGAATCGCGGTGGGCAGCCGGAAAAAGGGGTCAGTTGATCCGGACCGACTCGACCGGCGCGGGAACCTGGCGCTCGGCGAG
>JAYEJW010000512.1:0-7551 GCA_034716535.1 Pseudomonadota bacterium | reverse complement strand
GAGGCGTGGATACGGAGCTGTTCGACCCAAGCAGGCGCAGCGAAGACCTGCGCCGAAGCTGGGGCTGTCCGCCCGCTGGGCTGGTGGTGGTCTACGTCGGCCGGCTGGCGGCGGAGAAGAACCTGGACCTGGCCGTCGCGGCCTTTCAGCGGGTGTCTTCGAGAGACCCCCAGGCCAAGTTCGTGCTCGTGGGCGACGGCCCCGCGCTCGAACGCCTCCGCCTAGCCCATCCCGACCTGGTCCTCACCGGCGCCAAGGTCGGCGTGGACCTCGCCGAACATTACGCGTCCGGCGATCTGTTCCTGTTCCCAAGCCTGACCGAGACCTTCGGTAACGTCGTGCCGGAGGCCATGGCGAGCGGCCTGCCGGTGATCGCGTTCGACTACGCCGCCGGCGCCTGCATCCGCAGCTGGGAGAACGGCATCACCGTGCCGATGGGAGATGCTGATGCCTTCATCGACGCGGCTGCGGCTGCCGCCTGCGACGATGCGCGGCTTCGCTCGATGGGTAAGAGCGCCCTGGCCACCGCCGAGAACATGAGTTGGGGTCGAGCCATCGGGGGTCTCGAGGAAAGGTTGTTCGAGGTGATTGGTTCCCGCCGCACGGAGCATCGACATGAGACTTTGGCTACAACACCTGAATGAGCTCGAAGCCCCGATCTGCCGGTCCTGGAGCCAGCCGCCCCGGCGCGATCGGGTCCTGCGGCCGTTCGCCTTCATCAGCCGCCTGGGGGACGGCCTGTTCTGGTACAGCCTGATCATCTTCCTACCCCTGGTCGACGGCTGGGACGGCCTGCACGCGGGGCTGCATATGCTGCTCACCGGTGGCGCAGCCTTAGCCGTCTACAAGTCTCTCAAGGGGGTGACCCGACGCGAACGTCCCTGCCGCTGGGTGGCCGATGTTACCCCCGCCGTTCCACCGTTGGATTACTACAGCTTTCCATCCGGGCACACCCTGCACGCGGTGAGCTTTACCGCCGTCGCCATGAACTACTACCCCCAGCTCGCCTGGGTGCTTGTTCCCTTCACCCTATTGGTTGCGACCTCCCGCGTGGTCCTCGGCCTTCACTATCCGAGCGACGTACTGGCGGCCGCCGCCATCGGACTCGCGCTGGCCTACACGAGCATCCTGCTCGTGCCCTGACCCGCTCGCGCCATGGTTCCCACGCAAAGCGGCTGCAGGCCTTCTACGGTCCCCAGGACGACGAGACGTTTCGGGAACGCTCGCTGCGCGCGCGGCGAGAGCTTCTCGAGCGGCTCGCACCGCCCCCAGGCGGCCGCGTGATGGACCTCGGGGGCGGGACGGCGCGCAACCTGCTGTTCTTTGGAAAGCGGCCAGGATCGAGGTGAAGCGCCGATGCCTAAAGTCCGTTCCATTTTCCTATCCGATATCCATCTGGGAGCCCGCGCCTGCCAGGCTGAGCGCCTGCTCGAGTTCCTGCGCGAGTACGACTCGGAGCACCTTTTCCTGGTCGGCGACATCGTCGACTTCTGGGCCATGAAGCGAGGGGTCTTCTGGTCGACCCACCACAACACGGTGGTGCAGAAGATTCTGAAGCGCGCCCGTCACGGGACGGATGTGGTCTTCATCCCCGGCAACCACGACGAGGCGCTGCGCGAGCACGTCGCCATCTCCTTCGGTCACATCCGGCTAGTCCACGACCACGTGCACACCGCCGCCGACGGCAGGCGCTATCTGCTCACCCATGGCGACGAGTTCGACCAGGTCACCAAGTATCACCGGTGGGCCGCCGTGTTGGGGGACCATGCCTACGCCTTTGTGGTACGCCTAAACGCCCTGGTGTCCTGGACTCGTCGCCGCCTTGGAATTGCCGGTTACTGGTCCTTGGCCGGTTACGCGAAACGCAAGGTCAAGACTGCCGTAAGCTTCATCTTCGACTTCGAGGAGTCGGTGGCCCGCTACGTGAAGGAGCGCGGGGTGGACGGCGTCATCTGCGGTCATATCCACGCCGCTGCGATCAAAGAGATTGGCGGCATTAGCTACATCAACTGCGGGGATTGGGTGGATAGCTGCACCGCCATCCTGGAACATGAAGATGGGCAGATGGAGCTGATCGAGTGGGCTGTGCCTCCGCAGCAGGTCGTGCCAAAGCGAGTTTGTGACGCTGGGCCGAAACCAAGTCCAAGCCTCCCCGAGCCCATCCCGACACCCGCGGCAGCGAGAGAGGCGAAGTAGCGCAGAGCCCACCGAGTCGCGCAATCGGCGCTTCCCTAGCAGCCACTCGAGAAGGTTCATAGCTCATCAGGGATACACCGTGGACGAGCCGACAACTTCTATCTTGTCGTCGGCAGAAGCGAATCCTGGCCCCGCCGTAACGGGTTGGTAATGCACCCCGAATAGAATCGGAACCGAATCCTCGTGGATGCCGCGTGCCTGTTTGCGCGCACTGCATCGGCGAGTCGGGCCCCGCCGTTCCCGGCCGTGTCCCGGCGCTATCCGTCCCAACAACAACCAAGGAGTCTCTAATGCCGCCTATCTACTCACCCCGGCTGCGCCGCCTGGTCGCGGCCGGCGTCACCATCGGTCTTACCGCCGCCGTCCCGGTCGCGCTCGCCGACAAGTCGGGCATCGAGCTGGTGCCGCTCGACACCTACGCCACTGCGATCTTCGACGACAGCGCTGCGGAGATCGTCGCCCACGATCCTGAAAGCCAGCGCCTGTTCGTCGCAAACGGCGCCGAGGCGACCATCGACGTGCTCGACGTCTCGGACCCGGCCAACCTGGTCAAGTCGTTCGACATCGACGTCAGCCCGTACGGCAAGGCGGCAAACTCGGTCGACGTGAACGACGGCGTGGTGGCCGCCGCCGTCGAGAACAACGACAAACAGGCCAACGGCGTGGTGGTGTTCTTCGACACAAACGGCGAATACTTGGGCCAAGTGACAGTCGGTGCCCTGCCGGACATGCTGACCTTCACACACGACGGCGACTGGCTGCTCGTTGCAAACGAGGGCGAGCCGAACGACGACTACACAGTCGATCCCCCGGGCACGGTCAGCATCATCGACATGCGCGCGGGCGCGGACGACCTCGACCCGTCCGACGTGCGCAGCGTCGATTTCAGCGCCTTCAACGACGAGCCGCTTGACCCGTCCATCCGGATCTTCGGGCCCCTCGCGACGGTGGAGAATGACCTGGAACCCGAGTACATCGCCACCTCGAAGAACGGCAGGCACGCCTGGGTGGTGATGCAGGAGAACAACGCCATGGCGCGCATCGACGTGCGCCGGGCCAAGGTCCTGGACCTGTTCGGTCTCGGCTTCAAGGATCACTCGGCCGGCGGCAACGGCATCGACGCCAGCAATAGGGACGACGCCATCAACATCGCCAACTGGCCGGTGCGGGGCATGTACCAGCCGGACGCCATCGGGACCTACCGCTACAAGGGCCGGACCCTGATCGTGACCGCCAACGAGGGAGATTCCCGCGACTACGACGGCTTCAGCGAGGAGGAGCGGGTCAAGGACCTCATGCTCGATCCAACGGCGTTCCCGGATGCCACCGCCCTGCAGGCAGATGAGAACCTGGGCCGGCTGAAAATCACGACGGCCAACGGTGACACCGACGGCGACGGTGACTTCGATGCGCTGTACGCCTATGGCGCGCGCTCTTTCTCCATCCGGACCGCGCGCGGCAAACTCCTGTACGACAGCGGCGACGACTTCGAGCAGATCACCGCCGCGCAGATCCCGGCCGACTTCAACTCGACCAACGACGAGAACGACTCGTTCGACAATCGCTCAGACGACAAGGGCCCGGAGCCCGAGGGACTGACCCTGGGCAAGATCGAGGGCCGTACCTATGCGTTCATCGGCCTGGAGCGGGTCGGCGGCATCATGGTCTACGACATCACGAACCCGAACGACGTGACGTTTGTGCAATACATCAACACCCGCGACTTCGCTGGTGACCCGGTGGCCGGCACCGCCGGCGACCTCGGTCCCGAGGGACTGACGTTCATTGCCGAAGATGACAGCCCAATCGAAGAGCCGCTCCTAGCAGTTGCCAGCGAGGTCAGCGGGACCGTCACCACCTATGTCATCGTCTCGAAGGACGACGACAGCGACGACGAGGATGATGACGAGGAGGACTAGGAGCGCCGACTAGTCGGCATCCTGCCGAACCTACAACTCGGCGGCGTCGGAAACGTCCGGCGCCGCCTTTTCTTTTGCTTTCACCTCGGCCTGACCCTGGCAAGTTGTTGCGAGGACCCGTAGGTCTGCGACTTGCCCATCCTGCAATGCTAGATTCAAGTAGTAAGCGCAATACGGAGAGGGAGATACGTGGTCTGTCCCTATTTCCCTGCCTATTTCCCTGCTATTTCCCCTGGGAAACCCGATCACCAGGCGCGAGATACCCGGCGCTGAGAGATGGCTGCCGGCCAAAAGGAGACATGCGAGAACTGGCTGGATTGAACTATTATGACTGTTCGATCCGCCCACCCAACCCGAGTCAGACTTCCGGTTCCACCAAACCTGGGGGCGACAGACGATCTGTACAGTAGGGTGTCGTAGTGACGTCAGAAGTCTGATGGGACGTTGAACATGCGATGATATCGGGATCTGGATATCTTGCTGAATTTGGGTGATATCCGGCTAGCGTCTTCTAGCCTAGGGGCTTGGCTTGTCTTAGGGTGCGGAGCGGTGGCAGAGTATGCCGAAACTATAGAATCACTGGTTCAACCGAAGATTCATGGCTAACCGATTGAAAAACGGACGAAAATATGGTACATGCGGATCCGTCGCAGCGGATCGCATAACGGAGTTGATACGAATACGCTGCGACGGATCCGCTACTGAATAAAGGAAGATTTTCATCCATTTTACCTATTGGCGCACGCCGTGAATTCTCGTAGAACTAGAAGTTCCACCTGACTCCGCTTCGCTCCGCAGGTGAACTTCTGCATTATGTTTCAAGGAGGCACCGTTGAACTTCAAAGAAATTGCTAAACGTCTTACCGGTTTTAGTTCGCCAATATTCGGAGTATCGTGGAATCCACCAGAATCTGAAACGACCATTGCAAAGCGTATTATTACTGAACTTGAGGATCGGCGGGTTTTGTATAACCCATCAGCAATGGAAATTCCTGCACATTGTGTGCAATCAGTTATCGAGATTCGGCGCTTGATGTCTAACGAACTTGGTTCTTTGAGTGATAAATCAACTCTTGCAAGCTCGCTACGCGCCATGCGAGCAGCTTGCCGAAAATTTCTAGATACCGTTAATGCAGATGAAAGAATAATTGAATATGGCACGCAACATGGACATTATGCAAGTTGGCAGTTTAATGGAGCTATCGGTGAACTTCGCGGAGTTTTTGGGGTTCACATTGCTCAAGTTGCAGTTCAACATGGGCTAGATATAGAGGATGATCTTGCCACCATACTTCCAGCAATCGATGAAGACAATCAAACATAACCAAAAACTCAAGCCGACGCAAAAAGCCGCGCGGCTTATTTAGTCGTTATATCTCAATAGCACATGCTTACTGACTCATTCCATAAACGCTATACGCACCGCTTCTTTTATGGGGACAGCTTTCCACCTGAAGCGGCACGAATGCTCGTGCAAGCTGGGCAAATCATTGCAGAGGACCTCTTCCCTCCAATTTCTGTTAAAGAACAACTATACAAAGAGGCACACACGAGATTGTCACGGGAGTATGGCATTGGGCTGCTGCATCCAGGCGACACTTACGAAGAGGTGTGTTTGAAGTTTCTCTTCGAAAGGTATGATTTGTGGAATAACCGCCACGGTGACAAAGACTATTTTTTCAAAATGCGGATCGGGCTTATCGAACTGCTGTTTCGAGGAGCCGAAGAATATTTGAAGTCTGAGCTCGATAGCAGTGATCTTGGAATGAAGGCAAGTATTCTATCGAAGCGAATAAAGCCAAAAAGAAAGAATGCTGTAGAACGAGCACTGGAAAGCTATATTGCTGCATATACTGAATTGAATTCCAGATTTCAGGAATCAAAAATTCCTTTCACATATCATAATGGTTACATCCAGATCGTTGAAGATCAATTCACTCAAAAAGAAATTGACGAACCGTTCTGGAGTCTAGTGGCTGATCCAAAATGGTCTAATGTCGATTACGAGATGAAGGAAGCCATAGATAGGCGCGATGCTGATAAGGAGGATGCCATAACATACGCGCTAAAAGCTTTAGAAAGCACGATTAAGGTCATTTCGGAAGAAAATGGGTGGAACACTGGCAAAGAAAAAGGTGCATCGAACTATATAGATCATTTGGTTAGCAAAAGTAACGGTCGCTTTATCGATGTATGGGAGTCGGAAGCCATGAAGCATCTGTTTACTACTCTGCGAAATCCGCGAAGCCATGGGGCAGGTAGCGAGCCCAGGCCAAAGACACAAGCACAGCAACGAGTCTGGGCAATAGAATCGTGTATGTCATGGATAAAAAGCTTGGCGAAGCGGAGTTAAATTGAGATATAACAATGGGTTACACCGGACATCGGGTCAGAGGGGGCGTCAGCCCCCGTCTGCCCACAGAACCGTGCGTACGGGTCCGTACACGGCTCCTCACGTAAGGCGTATCCACCGATCCACGTCAAACCAATGCGGTAACTGCCTGTCGGAACGGGTGACCTGTCCCATGTCCCCGATAAACCACCCAACCGGATAGGCTCGGTTCACCGCGAAGGTGTTGGAGAGCTTCCAACGCTTGTGGTTGGAGAACACCGCTTTCGCCGCCTGGCGGCGTGGCACGCCACGCTTGACCAGCTTATGGAAGAGATTGCAGATAAATGGCAGATAAATGGGGACAGACCCTGAGATATCCCCACAAATCCCGCCCCCTTCATCAAGCGGCGAGGAGGGCATCATGGTCACTCGCAACCCACTGATCGGGTGGCTCGATCGAGGAGACCAGTTCATCGAGCACATCGCGGCAACTCTCCAGAGCCAACAGCAGCCGCGCGAGGAACAAGCGCGAGTATGCGCGACGCTTGCCGCTGCCGGGGTGCATCCGGCGCTCGAGTCCGGCGCGCTCGGCGGCGGTGCCGAGCAGCCAGAGCACGAAGGCGGCCAACGAGGCGATGAGTGGAGAAAAGTGGAGAAAAGGGGTCAGGTTCAATTGGCTCACAACGGCAACTCATTCTGCTCGGAACGCCCCGCCGACTCCTCCGCTTCCGCATCCCTCTTGCGCGGGCGGCCCCGTTTTCGCAGGTCGCGACGCTGCCCTGTCATCGCTGCGATCTCGGCATAGAAACGCGCGTTGCCGATCGGTTGATTCTGGGTCAAGGCCATCCGCAACTCTGCAATCGGGGCCTCGTCGAGTGCTGTGCGAAACAATTCCCGGTATGCCGCCTGGCGCTGACCTTCACCCTGTCCCAAGGCCAAGTAGAGCGGATGTGGCGAAACCAAGGCGTTGGCTGCGCCGAGCGCATTCGCTCGGTAGCTCGACCAGCGATAATCGGCCGGATCGCCGATCACGCCCGCTCGGACCCCTCTCTGCCAACATGACTGAGACACCGGCACCCTACAGTAATTCCAAGGGGTGCCGGT
>JAYEJW010000511.1:1274-7558 GCA_034716535.1 Pseudomonadota bacterium | reverse complement strand
TATTGCTCGACAAGTTCGAGCGCTACCTGCGTCGTCGCGTCAGCCATGAAAATGCCGACCGCCTGCTGGAATGCTGTTCAGACCAGACCCGCTTCGAACAGACAGCGGTGGATACCGTTATGTCACTGTTGGTAGTGTAAGGTATGCACCAGACGGCGCGGGGGCGGGATGTTCCTGGCCTTTGGGGCTTTCCCGCTGACTCAGTCACGGCCAGAACTTTGCAAGCAGTTTTCCCGGCGCAGCTCCGACTGGAATCACCAGTAGAGTCAGGACCAGGCAAAGATACAAAGCCGGCATGGCACTGGCGTTCGCGGTGTGGGTGACCTGAGCGCCAAACCGGGCCACAAGATCGACAGCGAGCAGGACCAGACCGGCACCGATCAATGGGCAGCATTTTAGCAGCTCCGTGAAGCTGCCATACACGATGTAGGGGATTACCCCCAGCATCAAAAAGACACCGGACAGCTTGTACGATCCGGTTGGCAGCGCAATCAGCGAACTCGACACCGTACCGAAGCCGCGTTGGGTAACAACGTTTATCGCGCTTTCCGGGTCGCTCTTGGAATCAATAGCTTGGCTTGCCAGCAAGGCGATCCACGCTGACCAGCTATCATCGGCTTCCGGATTCGGGGGCGGTGCGCTCCGGAAGCGGGGTAGCCAGATCCGGATGCGGGGTGAGCGCGGATCATTGCAATCCCGGTCAGTCAGCATCGAAATTCCGGTCAGTAGTGCGCGCACTTCGATCTTGCCCTGCTTTTCGTCCCCACGGTGGCATAACCAGAAGGCTTCATTTCGGTCGGCCACCACAAGATTAAAGCTCCTGTATAACGCCGGTTCGAGTTCAGTCAGCGCTGTGGCGGCCTCTGTAGCCCCGCTATATGCCAAGGCCTTGAGCACCAGTTCACCGCGGCTGCGCCTGCCGGCTTGCGGTCCCAGGGTCCCGTGGCGATTCATGACTGTGGCGACCACGCCTTCATCGCTCAGCCCCAGCCAACTGCCGCCGGCCAAACAACGGGGTCGGCGTAGCGACCGGCAAACCGCCTTCCTCACCCAGGGGAAGCTGTAGCACCGCCAGCGGCGCGTGCAGGCGCTGGCGAATGGTGTCGAGCGCATGGCGGTGACTGGCGCCGGTGCGATCCATTTTGTTGATAAAACAGATTCGCGGTACCTTGAAGCGGTCCGCTTGGCGCCACACGGTTTCGCTTTGTGATTCAACGCCGTGCACACCGTCAAACACCACCATACCGCCGTCGAGAATACGCAGGGCGCGCTGCACCTCGGCGGTGAAATCGATATGCCCCGGCGAGTCGATAATATTGACCTGGTGCTTCCGCCACTGCGCCGTAATTGCCGCAGACACAATAGTAATGCCGCGCTCGCGCTCCTGATCCATCCAGTCGGTGATGGTCGTGCCGCGATCCACCGAACCCATTTTGTGGGTGAAGCCCGAAAAATACAGAATCCGCTCTGTGGTTGTGGTCTTGCCGGCGTCGATATGCGCAATGATGCCGATATTGCGGTTTTTTTCAGGAGGGAAATGACTGGTATCCATGGTATGTGCCCTGGCGGGGTTTAATCGGGTTTATCGCCTCGCGGTACATGCTCGAATTGTCAATAGGAATCCTTGAGTGAACAAGATCTCTACAAATGAGTCAAATTGTCAAGCGGCCAGTTTTGCTTCCACCAATGAGTTGATCCATTGCCCGGTCCAATTGGCGCATGGCGGATGTAATGGGGCGGTTTGGCGCTTTTGGGCAATCGTTATTCAGCTGTGAGAAGCGACGGCGGATCACCCGTTTATGGACCTTGGTCAGAAACAGGTAGATGCGCAGGCGCTCGGATGTCATCTGATTGTGATGGATGCCGGGGACTTTCTCAATGACACCGTGCAGGCGCAATCGCCGCAGATCATAGGTCAGGCGACCGGGGGTATAATCCTCCAGTCTTTCCCCATTAGCTGGGCGACGTGATCGCAGAGTGTGGCATTGCGAAATCCCTCTGGCAGTAACATGAACAGACACAGGGGCTGAAACAGCGCCATGACGTGCGGATTTCCTAACCCCGGCGCCGAAGCACGTTGACCATCAACCACCTGGGGTTGCTTCACCCGATCAAAGACCGCTTCCCCGAGATGACAGTCCTGGCTGATTTTTTCGATGTCTAACAAACGTCGGTTGGCGGCAAAGCCGATGCTGCGCAGGGCGGAGTGATATGGATCAACGGCCCCGCTCCCACAGCCCCGTCGAGGCGTAGCGCTCACCGGCGTCCGAGAGCACGGTGACGATAGAACGACAGCGGCCGGTGGCGGCGACCTCCAGGGCGGCGTGAACATAGGCTCCGGAAGAAGGACCCACGAACAGCCCCCGGTTGGCCAGTCGCAGGCACATCGCCGTAGCCTGCTCAATGGTGACCTTGATCCGCTCGTCGATCAGCGATTCATCCAGGATCGCGGGCACGATGTCACCGGGATCGCCCAACGGCTTCAGGCCCTCGATGCCGGGAAAGGTCTCCGGCACGACCGATACGATCAGGGTGTCGGGGCGGGCCTCCCGCAGCCGACGTCCCACGCCGGTGATCGTACCACCGGTGCCCACGCCCACCACGAAAGCCTCGGGTGTTGTCCCCGTCCGGGCTCTGACCTGGGCGAGGATCTCCGCTCCGGTGGTCTCGTAATGGGCGCGCCAATTTTCCGCATTGCTGTACTGGTCACAGTACCAGTACCGGTCGGGGTACTCCGCGGCCAGCCGCCGTGCCTCGCGCAGGGCGTGATCGTAGCCCTCCAGGGGGTCGGTGAGGATCAGCTCCGCGCCGTGGGCGGTAATGCGATCGAGCCGTTCCTGGCTCGCGTTGCCCGGCACCACCAAGCTGACCGGGATGCCCATGGCTGCGCCGAACATGGCGTAGGCGATACCCGAATTGCCGGAAGTGGAGTCCAGCAATCGACGCCCTCCGGCGAGCCGGCCGTGCCGCAGTGCGTGGGTCAACATCCGCGCCACCGGGCGGTCCTTGACCGAGCCGCCGGGATTGACGCTCTCCAGCTTGGCAAAGAGGCGCACCCCGGGGGCGGTCTCGCGCGCCAGGTCGAGTTCCACGAGGGGGGTGTTCCCGATTGCGGCCAACAGCCCGGCGGCCATGACGCTGGAGTCAGGAGCGCGCAGCGCCTCGCCGGTCCCGCGGGTGTAATCTTTGACCGCGCTGTGGTTCATGCTCCCGCCTCAGCGCAGAACGCCTCGTAGTCCACATAGCCCGGAAAGCGCGCGGGGTCCGCGCAATAGCGGCAGGCTGGATCGCGCTTCAGCTTAAGCTCGATGAAACTGGCCCGTAGCGCATCGTAGTAGAGCAGGCGGCCGACCAGCGGGTCGCCCGTATCCAGCAAGATCTTGACCGCCTCCACTGCCTCGAGCAGGCCGATAACGCCCGGCAGCACGCCCAACACCCCGGCCTCGGCGCAGGACGGGGCCATCTCGGGCGGCGGGGGTTCCGGGTAGAGGCAACGGTAACACGGCCCACGACGCTTTCCGTAAGCCGGCCAGAAGACGGTGACCTGACCTTCGAAGCGATACACCGCCCCGTGCACGTTGGGGATGCCGAGCTTCACGCAGGCGTCATTGACCAGGTAGCGCGTCGGGAAGTTGTCCGAGCCGTCCACCACCAGGTCGTAGGCGCTGAGCAGGGCCTCCACGTTGTCGCTGTCGAGCCGGGTCTTGTGGCCCACCACCTTCACCGACGGGTTGAGCGACAGGATCGCCTCCCGGGCAGATTCGACCTTGGGTCGGCCTACCCGCGCATCGGTGTGCAGGATTTGGCGCTGCAGGTTGCTGCGATCCACCACGTCGTGGTCGACGATGCCCAGCGTGCCGACCCCGGCCGCGGCCAGGTAGAGGCCCGCCGGTGATCCCAATCCGCCGGCGCCGATCAACAGGACTTTGCTGTCGAGCAGTCTGAGCTGTCCGGACTCCCCGACCTCCGGCATCGTCAGGTGACGCGCATAGCGCTCGCGTGCGTTGGCGTCCAGCATCCGCGGGACCTGGAAAGGGATGCCTTCATCCTTCCATCGGTTGAAGCCCCCGTCCAGATTCCGTACGTCTCGATAGCCCAGCCGCCGCAGCCCTTCCGCCGCGAACAGCGAGCGCAGGCCGACCGCGCAGAGCACCACCAGGGCGCGCTCCTTGTCCGGTACGGCTTCCTCGATGCGGAATTCCAGATAGCTGCGCCCCAGGGGCAGGGCGCCTTCCGGCGTTCCGGCGGCGATCTCGTCGGGCTCGCGCACATCGATGAGCACGGCCCCCGCGCGTTGCAGCTCCAGGGCCTCGCGCGGGTCCACTGCGGGGATCTCCGCGCGCAGCTGGGCGAGCCACCGGTCTTTCGCCTGCGCCGCATTTCCGCCGGCCACGGCGGGGACGATGGAGAGCACGTCTCCCTCCCGGATGGGGGTCGCGAGCCCCTCCAGGGTGGCCACATTGTCCGGACCGAGATAGAGATTGACGAATCGTCGCACCTCGCCCTCGGGTGTAAGGATGCGTTCGAGCAAGGCATCGTCCAGGGCCTGCAAGGCCTCACCCACGGTGGCGCCCTGTACGCGCAGCTCATCGGCGCCGCCCGCCAGTGGGCGTAGCGGCGTGGGAATGCGTATCATCACAGTCGCGTTCATTCGAGGACCTCCTCGATAAAATCACCGTCATTCAGCCGCCAGGAGCGCAGCTCCCTCACCCCGTCCGGGGTGACCGAGACGATCAGATACGACCAGCCCGCCCAGGCGCGCGCCCTGTCGTTCGCCGACGGTCTGGCCGGATGGTCCGGGTGGGAATGCCAGATTCCCACGATCTGATGCCCACGGTCGCGGGCCGCCTGGTCCGCAGCCAGGAAGTCTGCCGGGTCGAGCTCGTAGCGGTCGCGGGCGCGTTCCCGGTTCAGATTGCGCGCCTGTTTGAGGTCCAGGACCTCTACAGTGCCCTCCGCTTGGCGTCCGAGCAGCAGGCCGCAGGTCTCCTCGGGATAGCCCGCGCGCACCAGCGCCTCCAACAGTTCTTTCAGCGCCGGCGGCAGACGCAACGCAGGATCGATCCCCTCGCTGCTTGCCACTTCAAGCCATTCGCTCATCGTGTTTTCCACCCTCAGTCATTCAGGGCTGCCGTTATTCGGTGCTGACCACTTTCACCCGGCCGGGAGCTAAAGCCGCCTTGAGGGCATGCCAGCCCAGGGTGGCGCATTTGACGCGCATCGGATACTGATGCACTCCCGCGAGCACCTCCAGCTCGCCGAGAGCCATTGGCTCCGCCGGTGGGTCCTCGTTGGTCAACAGCGCGTGCACCGTTTCGAACAGTCCCTCGGCCTGCGCAACGCTCGCGCCCTTGAGCCGCTCGGTCAGCATCGAGACCGAGGCCATGGAGATGGCGCAGCCTGAACCTTCGAAGCTGATGTCGACGATACGGTCTCCCTCGAGCTTCAGGTACAGCTTCAGGCGGTCGCCGCACAGGGGGTTGTCCGCCGCCACGCTACGGCTTTCATCCGCCATGGCACGGAAGTTACGCGGGTGGCGGTTGTGGTCGAGGATGATCTCCTGGTAGAGGTCCCCAAGCTCGCCATTCATGTCAGCAGTCCTCGTGCATGGCGCAGGCCCTCGACGAGGCGATCGACCTCCGCGGCGGTGTTGTAAAAGGCCAGCGAGGCGCGGGTGGCCGCCGGTATGCCGAAAAAGTCCATCAGCGGCATGGCGCAGTGGTGACCCACCCGCACCGCCACCCCTTGACCATCGAGCACCGTGCCCAGGTCATGGGGGTGTACACCCTCCATGACGAAGGAAAGTACTGGCGCCTTATCGGGTGTCTCTCCGAGGATGCGCAGACCAGGTAACTCATGGAGCCGCGTGGTTGCGTACTCCAGCAGGCCTTTCTCGTAGCGGGCCGCCGACTCCAGGTCCATGCCGCCCAGATAATCGATCGCCGCACCCAGCCCCACCGCGCCGGCGATGGGAGGCGTCCCCGCTTCGAAGCGTTGCGGCGGCTCCGCGAACACGGTCTTCTCGAAGCTCACCGAGCGGATCATCTCGCCGCCACCCTGATAGGGTGGCATGGACTCGAGCCAGGACGCCTTGCCGTACAACACGCCGATGCCGGTGGGACCGAACATCTTGTGAGCGGAGAAACAGTAGAAATCACAATCGAGCGCCTGGACATCCACGCGCAGATGCGCCAGCGCCTGAGCGCCGTCGATCAACACCGGGACGTCGTGGCGATGCGCGATCCGCACGATCTCCGCCACCGGGTTGATGGTGCCCAGCACAT
>JAYEJW010000511.1:0-1174 GCA_034716535.1 Pseudomonadota bacterium | reverse complement strand
CGGACACGACGGCGCTACCCCACGCCGGAGATCGGCCCCGAAGGGCTGGCGCGGTCGAATCGCAAGGCCCCCTCGATCCGCAGCGGAGGGCCGGTCAGATCCGCCAGGCTGATGCCGGTCAAGGCCTGACGGAACGCCCCGTTGATCACCACCCAATGTCTGTGGACCAGGCAGCGGTCCTGAATACGACAGTCACCGGTTTCACGATTACACTCAGTCACCGCGATCGGTCCGTCGACCGCTTCGATGATTTCCGTGAGCGGGACCTCGGATGGGGCGCGCGTCAGCCGGTAACCCCCGCTGCGTCCCTGGATCGAGCGCAATGTACCGCCGGTGGCCAGTATCTTGAGAAGCTTGACCACCGTGGGCAGGGGAATCTCTGTCGCCCGCGCCAGCGTTCGGGCGCTCGCCGTATACGCATCGAGCGTGGCCAGACACGATACCAACACGATGGCGTAATCGCTGAGTTTGCTGAGTGTCAACATCGGTTCGTCGCCTTCAGTATATAGTACTAGTATAGTCTAGTTTTACGTCCCTGATGCCTAATACTGGTCGCGTGACAGGTATTTAATAGACGTGTTTTCGTTGACGTATATTAAAGTTGGCTTGTCAGCAAAATCTGTGGGTGAAGTTCAACTCGTGTAGAGTGCCAAGCGTTATATGCAAGACGATTTTCGTGGCATGGAAGCGCCGAAAACCGCAAGGGATTTCGGGGGGGCTGATTCGCCTTGGCGTTTCAAGGCACCACCGCGCCGCTGCAAAGCGGCCCTCGATGAGACTCTCGCAAAGACGCAAAGCACGCAAAGTCCTTATGCGCCTGTATTTACCGAATCACACCTCAGTGGTGCACCTGCGACTGATGGACCATCCGCATATAGGGTTTGACCGCTTTCCAGCCCGCGGGGAATTTGTCCCTGGCATCATCATCGCTCACTGCCGGGACGATGATAAGGTCTTCACCCATGCGCCAGTTTACCGGGGTTGCTACGCTGAATTCATCGGTGAGTTGCAGAGAATCGATGACGCGCAACAGCTCGTCGAAATTACGGCCGGTACTGGCTGGGTAGGTGATCATCAGTTTGATCTTTTTGTCCGGGTCGATAATGAACAGAGAACGCACGGTCAGCGTATTGTCTGCATTGGGATGGATCATGTCGTACAAGGTGGAGACCTT
>JAYEJW010000510.1:0-7618 GCA_034716535.1 Pseudomonadota bacterium | reverse complement strand
GCCGCCACTATCGACAAGCTCGCCCGTAATGTTCGGCGTGTCTTCGACTATCTGCGCATGACCGGCAATTCGGTCCCCCGATCGCAACTTACATGCGATCAGGCTGGTTAGAACGGATTTGCCGTGCACGGGGTTGGCGGCTGCCCTTCTCGGCCAGCACAAAATATGCCCAGGCGCGACTGGCGAAGCTGTTCTGTTTGCCCGTGGGGGCCACGGTAGCCGCGGCCTCGATAAGCGCCTCGGTGGCCCTTCCTGCCAGATCGGTATCGCCACCCAGGTTCCCCTGCAGCCGGTCGCAGTCGATGCAGACATATTGATAAAACAGCCCGGCGCCAAAGCCCTGCTCACCCATGTGGGCGGAACCGGCGTCCTCCTCTCGCGTATTGAGGTCGTCTACGGCAGTGAAAAAGTCGTCTTCGACGGCTGCGCGATGGACGGTGACCGCGTGGGCGACCTGGCAAGCCGCTTCGGTATTGAAGCCTGGGCTGTCGGCCAACATCCGACCGAACATCGCGATGTCCGCGGCTGTATGCTGCTTGCGCAGCAAGGCGAGCTCCGCCTCTGTTGGCGCACGATTATCTTTCAGGAGCATATCGACTAGGGCATCGATGGCGCTTTCTTCCTCCGGGCTGAAGTGGGCAAGTTGTTCTATCTCCAAATCGTTTTGCGGTTTGTCCTCCTTCTTGCCCTTAAGCTTGCCGAAACGCCCAGCGATGGCCTGCGCCCATTTCCTCGCCTCCTTTTCTTTTCCCCCGGCCTTTGTGAGCCGTTCGTACACTCGCACGCCCTTGAGCTTAGTGCGAGTTCCCATGTGTTCGGTCAGGGTTTCCTCAAACTGCTCGGACGTGCGCCATGCGCGTTTCAGGCTCTGGCTGGAAATACGCAGTCGAGGTACGCCGCCCAAGACGGCACTTTTTGGGCGATTGAGGTCATCACGGTTGAGACAGGCGGGTGGATAGCTGGTCAGCAGGTGTAGCTGAAGAAATGTGGTCATGGTTTCCTCCGTGGAAAATCGGATCAGGCTTTGATGGGCGCGACCGCGTAGTAGTCGTAAGCCAGCCGTCGGCGCGGATCGTAGGGGCGTTTGTCGTCCAAGGGCGACCAATACCAGACAGTCGCGGCGAGATCCGCCAGGTTGGCGTGTTCGTCCAGCAATGCCAGTGCCCGGCGGAGCAGGGTGTAAAGTTCTTCAATGTCGTCACAGGCGAGAATCCGGCGCAAACGCAACTCTGAAAAGGTGGGTGCCGATCCGCCTGGCTTGGGCGTGCCCATGCGGGTTGCCAAGCCGTCGGTCGCCATCGTCTTGATCCGCGCTGCCAGCCCTACGATCGCGGCGAGCTTGGGATAGCGGTACTCCGGAACGCCGAAACTGGCCCGCCGAAGGTCATTCAACAGGGCATGAAAGGCGGGACTCAACATCACCTCGGTGAGACTGGCGGCGCGGCGTAGAACGGCACGCTCTCCTTTGTCGTTCTCCAGTCGCTGCCACCAACTGGATAGTAGAGCGAACGAAGGATGGTCTGGTCTGCCTTGCGGGAAAGGATACTTGTTGATCTCACTCACGGGCGTCTCCTGCTACCTGTCTTGGATTTAGCGCGTGTCGGGTTAGGCAGGCCGAGGATCTTTCCTTTCAACGGCGCGCCCGCGAGCGCTTTGCCCAGGCCCTTACGTGCCAATGCGATACGTCGCGGCTCCACGGCGTCGAAATCGCCGGTCTGGGAATGCCGATCGAACAAATCGAGTGCCGCCGCACGCAGTGCTTGGAGCCAGCTCTCAAGCACTGGGAAGGCGCAAGGGTCATCCGGCAACCTAGCGCGGAGTTGGCGCAGGTGGACGTAGAAGGATACTTCCGTTATCTCCCAGAAATCGCGTTGTACAAAGCCGAGGTCGCCACGTACCTTCGCCTTACCCGCCAAGGCGGCTTTCAGGCTGTTTCGCAGGTCGTCGGCCGCCTTTTCGGCGGCCTTGACCATACGGCTTGCCAAGTCCCTGAAAACATCTTCCATCCCCACGGGAGCGGACAGGATCGGCATCCTGGCGTCATACCAGCAGCGCGCCTTGTTGCTTTTCATGTCGAAGCCAAAGGCCCAAAGATCACCATCCTTGCGCGTGAAGGTACGGAACTGATCGACTACACGGGCGGGGCGTTGACTCCCGTCAGCACTGCTTTCCACTAGTCCGAGCCAATGCCGATAACCGATACCACCAGGCCGTGGATGTACCGGCAAGAGCGAGCTGTCCCTCGTGTAATGCGGGCTTAGCGGATGCTCGAAGCCGTCGTAGTTCACCCCATAGTTTTTGGTGAGGAAAGTTCGGTAAACCAGTTGATGCTCCACGCCACAGATATCGCAGGCAACTGGTTCGCACGCCTCTGCCACGAGGCGGATTCGCCGAGGTATGGTCCAGTACTGTTGGTCGGGATGGACGTCGAGAGGTGTGGTCACGCCCGCCGGCGGTTTTGCTTCACTCGTTCGCGTCGGAGCGAGCCAGGGAAAACGCTCCGGCGCGGCAGGATCTTCCGACGAGGCGCCGGCAAGGTAGCGGGACTTTTCGAGTACATTGAGCCAACACGTATCCCACAGGTTGTCGCCGAGCACTAAAGTAGTTAGTGGCCCCCCGCCACGCAACCCGGTGCGGTAGCCTCTTCCGCCTTCGGGCGCGCCGGTTTGTAGTGCAAAGATTGCCGCCGCCACGCAACGGCGGCAGAGCTGTTTCACCGCGTCCTCCTTGACGAAAAGATCCGTGTCGCTATTTTCAGGCGGTGAACCGACCAGCAGTGCAACGATGCCAAACTTCTTGTCCAGCTGCTCCGGATTGAAGTCCTGCAGAAACGCCCTATCACCCTCGAGGTCGAACGCATGGGCCACCACTTCGAAGCGTTCTCTAAGTACTTCCGGAGCCGGCGCTGCGTCTCGCCGATCCCACCACTGATCCTCGCTGGGTGTGTACGTGGTCTGTAGAAGACCGATAAGGAACTGCGTCAATGCGCCGTCGAAATCGGGCCGGGGGCTGGACACGGCGAGGATCGGGTTTTCGCCGATGCCGTCGGTTAGCTGCCACGGCGCGATTGTTTCTACTCTGCCGTCGGCTCTTCGTATAGGTATCCAGGGCTCAGAGATCAGATTCATCGATCACCTCTCCACTCTCGATGCTCAATCCGGTTTTTGGCGAGTACATCACCCGAACTTCCTCAAAAACGTCTTCGTCTCGCTCGCGCAGCGCCCAACCGCGCCAGGCGTCCTCATACTGCTCAAACGGCACGATCAGACAGTACCGGCCTTGGTCAGGCATCTTCTCCCGCGCCTGTTTAATAAGCCCGGCGTAGCGGTAACTTTCTTTCGTCAGCAGCCGCCTAGGCACGGTGAGCTCCGAGAGCGTCCACTCGATGTTCTCGTCGGCAACAGCCCAAGATGTCAGGTTGCCTCCGGAAATTTTCGCAAGACGCAGGCGTACTGTTTTCTCGCCAAGGCGTGTGGTGATATCGACTTGGGCATCTTCGTCGGGCCAATCCATTCCCGTAGGATCATAGCCCTGATCGAAGCTGAGCAGATTGCTCCGCGCCGTGCCCTTGTCCGCTTTGCATGCGCCTTCGGCCGCGTCAGTGACGCCCTGCAACGCTGGGGGGATTCGCTCGTACCCGTCCTCTGCGTAAACGGACTCGATCATGTCGCGGGCATCGGCGGACAGGTCGAAGGTACCGCGCGAGGCCAACCAGCGGCCCGTCAGCCAAAGCTTGCCATGGTCGGGATATACCCTGGCCGCCTTGGGCAGTAGGCGCTTGAACCAGTCGGAACCGGCATCCTCGGTCGGCTCGGGCATCAGAACGCCCAGCTTGGCTCCGCTTCGCCCGTCCCGTGCCGCCGGGTTGCCATCGACATCACGCTTGTGCCGCTGTAGGCGTCCGGCACGTTGAATCACAAGGTCGATGGGTGCGAGATCGGTCACCATGTCGTCGAAGTCCACATCCAGAGACTGCTCGACCACCTGCGTCGCGATGACCAATCTCCTACGGCGGGCTTCGGCTCTGCTCTCTGCCCCGAAATCCTTGTTGATCTGCTCTCCAATTTTCAGCCGATCACACAATGCGAAACGGGCATGAAACAGGGTCGCCGGGTCGTCGGGGTTGTTCGTGCTCCACGTGTGCCACGCCGCCACCGCGTCTGCTACGGTGTTTCGTACCCAGACTGCGCATCCTCCTCGGGAAACTGTGGCTTGCAGGCGTTGAAATACCGCGTCCTCGTCCGTGAATGGCTCGACAGCGACTTTGCGCGATACGGCTTCTCTTGCCGGAGTGTGGACCTCGGCAATACCAGATGCGTGGAGATGGGTTGCCAGGGGGTAGTCGTTTTGTACAGGCGCCCTGTTGGCGAATTCCGCTCCGTCTGCGAAAGCGGATATCAGCTTTTCCCGGTGTTCCTGGGGTAGAGTGGCGGAGAGCAGGACCGCTGATCCGCCCAGGGCGGCGTGAAAGCGCAACAAACGGGCCAGCAGTTCACCCATATAGCAGTCGCAGGCATGAACCTCGTCCACGACCAGCACTTTGGTCGACACCCCCAGCAAGCGCAAAGATTGGTGGCGAAGCGGCATTACGGCAAGCAGCGCTTGATCTACAGTTCCCACGCCAAAATCTGCGAGTAGGGCCTTCTTACGGCTGTCGGCTATCCAGGCCGTACTGTACTGCGAGGCCGAGGCTTCTTCATGCTGGTCGTTATAGCCTCCATCCCGGAGTTGAAGCGCATCCAGCTTTTGCTTGGTTCCGGCGGCAGAGTGGGCGAGGACCAGGGCAGCATTCCCGCCGGAAAAGAAGCGTCGCCACGGCTCGTCCGACTCGACGTCAAACTTCTTCTGCACGCGGTCGAACATGGCGTCCGCCGTGGCCATGGTGGGCAGGGCGAAATAGACGCCGCGCGCGCAACCCTCCTTCATAAGGCGGGCGGCAAGAGTCAGTGCGGCCTCCGTCTTGCCGCCACCGGTGAGCTCCTCTAAAACGAAGAGCTGCGGCCCCCGCCCGATGACCACGGCATCCGCCCAGGCTTGTAAGGGTGTCGGGCTGGCGGCGATACGGGGAAAAAGTCTGGCGAAGGCGGCATCGCTCGCCGAAATCGGGGCGCACATGCCGCTTTCGGAAACCGCCGTTTCGGCGCGAGGAAGCGCAAGCTGATGCCAATACTCTTCCAGATTCAGGCTCGGTTGATGGTACTTGAACCATCGAGTATTTGAACCCAACCAGTCAGCGGCCACGGCCACACCGGCGAACAGCCAAGAGGTCCGCTTGTAACGTTCAAGCGAGTCACCGGCGCGACCAGGAAACGTCCAGCTTTCGGGAAGCAACAAACGACGCGCGTCGACAACAAACTGCTCTGCGTCTTTCATCACGGTGTTGGCCGGAAGGTGGCGAATAACGTGAGCTTTCAGCCCGTCATTCATTGGCGGGCGACCATGATGCCCGGTGACCGCGGCCGCCCAAAGGCGTAACAAGCTTCCCCCGCGTCGCGCCAGATCAGGAAACCCAAGCCATTCGGGCAGATGCTCCATAACCACGGCGTAGCCCAGAGTGTCATGGAGCACGTCGTAAGCGACCTTGGCGGCGCGTCCCTGTAGTTCCTGTTGCAGGTTCGGGCGCAGGGATTGAAAACCGTCGCCAAACTTACCCATATCGTGGATGGCAAGCAAAAAAACCAGCCAGGGAGATAGCACGGCAGGCTCAAGCCCGGACAGACGCGCCAAGCTTTCCAGCCACGCAGGCTGTTGACGCAACAGGGTCTGCCCGCAAGCCGCCACGTCCAGCGAGTGATACGCAAGCGGATGCCACTTCGGCTCGCCGTCGTAGCTCGAATCCGCCTTGCCCCAGTAGCGGAATATAGCCGGCGTTTGGTTCATTCCTTGGTCCTCCCTGAGTATCCTGGTCCTTTTTTTTAGCACAGCGGGTGGCTCAAAAGATGAGCCTGTCCGGTGTTTCAGTATTTTTCTTCGTCGGCGGCGATGCTTGACGCGCCTCCCCCTCGGAAAATCCCGAAAAACCCTCGGAAATCCGAAAGTACTCGAACGGTGTGGTTACGGAGGCTGCAACGCGGCTCGGGGGAGACTCGTAAGTCAGTCGACGATCGCCGCCCCACGGAAGAGCTGGTGCAGGAGCCCCGTCAGTTTCGGGACCTCCTTCTCGAACTCCAACACCCAGTAGCCGCCCTCCAGCTCCAGGCGCGTCTGGACCACGTGGGTGTGGCCCAGGATGGAGCGCAGGTGATCCATGAAGGCCGCGGCGTTTTCCCGCTTCCGGAACCGGCAGCGGAAGTCGTGATAGACGTGCCCTTCCCTCTTGAAACGCTGCACCGATCCCGCCAGACCTTGGAGAAAGGCGCGACCCAGGTCCTGTTCCAGCTGCCGGTCCACCTCCCGGCCCGCTTCGTCCAGATAGAGCACCATGCGCAGGATACGGCCGGTGAAAAAGTCGCCGGGCAGCTCCACCGTATCCGCCGCCCGAACGGCGATATCGTAAACGCCGGACCAGGCGGTGACGTACTTGGTGCGCCGGCCATCGGGCGCATCTTCTTTGATGACCACACCCTCACGGCCGTCGGCGTCGAGTTGCTCTACGATGTCGCGCACCCGCTGCCATTGACTCGTTTCGAAGCGGCCGTAGAGCAAGGGAGTCGGCAGTCCGTAACGCTCGCACAGGGCCTGTTTCTCCGCTTGGCGCAGGAAGCCCCGTTGGTCGAAACGCATCATGTCGAAAACGAAGAGCTCCACATCCTTCGGAACGAAGGAGGGCCCGCCCTGCGTGTAAGGGTTGTCCGGGCCTGCCAGCTCCGCGCAAAGAATCAGGTCCGGATGGGCATCGAAGATTGCGGCGTCAACGAAGTCCGGCAGCCGGTCCGTGGCAAACGGGCAGACGTAACCGCCGCGGGTGAGTGCCAGGAGCTCGTCCCCCGAGCGGAAGATCCGGACGTTGAAGCCGTCCACCTTCTCCTCCACCCAGAAATGGCCCCGAAACTGCTGTGCAAGGCCCTGCTCGAGGCGGAAGATGCGGCCGATGTGCGGATAGCCTGGCACCAGGCTGCCGTACCAGGAGACGGCGCCCTTGGGGTTACCGCGAAAATCGTCACTCAGACGCAGATAGCGCCGCTCTCCGTACGTCTCCCAGCGGGCCTTTCCACGGGTCAGCGCTTCCTCGAATGCGGGGGGTGGCCTAGTACTAATCATGAAAGCAGTTGCTTGGCAACAACTCGACGGATCACCGCGTCGGGACGCCGAACCCGCCCCAGGTTGGATATGGTTTCCGCGATTAGGGCAAGACGCATTCGGCGGTTGCTCCCAAACCCGCCCGATTCAATGGGGCCTGCGATCCAGCTCCTCCGCCAGGGTCTCGAGAGCCGCCGAGACCTTCACGGGATAAGGCGCCGGGTCCTTCAGAAGCTTCACGCCAGGCGGCAGATGCTGGAGCTGCTCGCGGAACCTGTCGCGGATCACGTCCAGTGACTCGGCCGGCGCCACACGCTCGCCCCCGCGCATGACGGGCGCGATCAGCGGCTCGCCGTCGGCCGGTGCGGACTCCAGGGTCAACAGGTCCATCGCGAAGGTGCCGTCCGCGCCGGCCCTGCGATAGACCTGCTTTCTCCCT
>JAYEJW010000509.1:0-1502 GCA_034716535.1 Pseudomonadota bacterium | reverse complement strand
ACAGGAGAAGACCGGCTTATTCTTCGATTTCCGTTGGATCGTCGTCGTCATCAATGGGCGGCGGCACTGGCACGCCGATGATGAAATCGTCCATGTCATCCATGGTCGTTTCCATGCGATCACCGATACCCGTGGGGTCGAAACTGCGCGGGTCAATCGATGGAGAAATACCCGGGACCTTCGGTCCGCCCTGACGCTTATCGAGGAGGTGGGTAGGTTGCTGGAATTGTCGGAGCGCACGTGAGCGAGAGGCCTGCCCACCGTCCTTCGAAGGACGCCGTGCAGCAACCTTGCATAGAGAACGACGGCGCCTTCTTGGCGGCCGTGATGTGGGCCTTCCGGACACAATCCCCTCCGGATTCCGGCGCTGAGCGACGTGCGCCAGGCTTTTTAGTTATTGATCGTGCACTCGCCAATCCCGGTCCGTGCGGGAACCACTCTACCACCGGGCGGCAGTCAGGACTAAAGAACTGTTTTCCTAAATGCCGGTTGATGGAGTCTTTTCAGTGGAAATGGGCGTTTGGTGCCCCAAGGCGGGGTTTTAAGGATCGGCGGGACTATCCCTCGTATCGGCTCCCACAACGCGATTGCGGCCTGCCCGCTTGGCGGCATAGAGGGCCGCGTCTGCGCGCTCGATCACGACCCGCGGGTCCTCCGACCCATCGCTGACCGCGATTCCCTGGCTCGCCGTGATGTGAACGACGACGCCGTTTGCCTGAACCACATCGGCGCTCAAGCTGATACGCACGCGCTCGGCGATTCGCAGGATCGATGCCGCCTCGGCGGTAGGCAGGATGATCAGGAACTCGTCGCCTCCGTAGCGGCCTACCGTGTCCATGGGACGAAAGGCAGAGCGCATGCGCGCGGCCGCCACCTGCAGGACCTTGTCGCCGGCGCCATGGCCATGAGCGTCGTTGACTCGTTTGAAGTGATCCAGATCGAGCAGGATGACGCCCGTGCTTTGCCCGTGGTCACGTGAGTGATCGAGAGTTCTCCGCAACGTCTCCAACACGCTCCGGCGACTCGCCGCTCCCGTCAGAGTATCCGTCGAAAGGACCTGCACGAGCTTTTCTCCCCGAGCCCGAAGTGCCTTGACGGAGTTCATCAGCGCCCCCACCCGCGTCCCGTGGTACGCCTCTATGACCAGCGAGGTATCCAGGGTCGTGAGCTTGAGCACGAGATCCAACAGGGCGCGTGCGCGCCGTTCATCTCCGGCGCGGGCGAGAATGAGATCGATCATGAGTTGCTGCATCAGCCGCCCGGCCGCCACGTACAGGCTCAATGGCACGCCTACCGATGCGTGAATGGCGCCGATCCGCAGGCGTTCCCGGAAGTAATCGGCGCTCTCGAAATCGACACCGAAATTCAGCAGGTAGCGCTGGTAGGTCTTCTTGAGATTCTCGATCCGGGTGCCGTTGGCCGAAAGGATGGCCTCGACTTCCGGCTCCTTTCGCAGACGCTCGTAGAAGGATTCGACGATGCTGGCCGCGTGCGGCGCGATC
>JAYEJW010000508.1:0-7623 GCA_034716535.1 Pseudomonadota bacterium | reverse complement strand
TGGTCTGAGCGACAGCGTCGCCCAGACCACCATCGTCCGTCACCGTCAGGGTCACCGTGTAAGTGCCTGCCGCCGCGTAGGTGTGGTTGACGCTTACGCCCGTTGCCGTTGTCCCGTCACCGAGATCCCATGCGTAGCTGAGGGGGCCGAGCTCGGGGTCGCTAGACGCGCTGCCATCAAACGCACAGGCCAGATCCGTGCAGGTGAAGCTGAAGCTGGCAGTCGGCGCCAGGTTCGTCACCGGCGCCGTGACCGCGACGGTTTGGCTGACGCTGGCTGCCGCCCCGGCATCGTCCGTCACCGTCAAGGTCACGCTATAGTTCCCACCCGCCGCGTAGACATGAGTAGCGGTCGCACCCGAGCCGATTGCGCCGTCACCGAAGTCCCACTCGTAGCTGACGATGGTGCCGTCCGGGTCCGTCGCAGTGCTGAGGAAGTCGCAGGCCAGATCCACGCAGGTGAAGGTGAAGCTGGCGATCGGCGACTGATTGCCCACGGCCACGGTGACCTCTTTCGTGGTGCTTGCGGTCGCCCCCTGGTCGTCCGTCACGGTCAGGGTCACGGAATAGGCTCCGTCGGCCGCATAGGCGTGAGTCGGGGTCGCGCCTGCATCCATGACGACAGTGCCGTCACCGAAGTCCCAGTCGTAGCTGACGATGGCGCCGTCGGAATCCACCGAAGCACTGCCGTCGAAACTACAGCTCAAGTCGGTGCAAGCGACGCTGAAGCTGGCGGTCGGCGGCGTGTTGCCTTGCGGTGCGCCAGCCGTCCAGGTCGCAGTACCCATGACGTGAGGCTCGGCCATGCCGGTGTTCAGCCAGGCGTCGAGGAAGTCTCTACCGGTCGTGTTGAGCTGCGGATTCTGGGTGTTGTTGGCCAGGTACAGGAACTGCACGTACTCCCAACTCGTGGGCTGGTACATCAGACGGATGGTGGCCGTCTCGGCACCGGCCGGCACATTCAACGCGAACTCGTCCCAGTAGTTGTACTCGCCGCCTGGGCCCGGATTGCCGTACTGGTCGCTGGGCACGGGAAGGGCATTGCGCTTCCTCGCCTCGTCGTAGCTGTAGCCGTACCCCGGTATACGGGTGTCGGAGGCCACGTAGTTGTTGAGCACGAAGTGGAAGCTCTGTTGATATTTGCCGACGGGCAGCGCCGTCACGTCGGCCAGGGTGGCCGTGGATAGGCCGGTCACGCGGTCGAAGCCGACGACCAGATCGGTATACTTCTGCGCATTGACCGCAATCAGGGTCGACGCCCACTCCTGGGTGATGCCGCCGTGGACCTCGTACATGCGCGTGTTCGGGTCGTGCAGGTCCAATAGAGTACGCACCACCGTGGGTTGGCCGTCGATCTGCACCTCCAGATCGCCGTAAGCGCCGTCCTCACGCAACAGGCTTCCGCTCGCGTCGAACCATTGGATGTTCAGCCACATGCGCCGACCCTCCGGGTACCCGGAGATGAGCTTGTGGCTGGTGAGGTTGATCACCTTCACGGTGTCGCCGGTGACGCTGAGCGAGCCCGCCGCCTCGAGGTTCGCTCTCGCCCGTAACGCGCCGTCGTCCATGGCGCCGATCTCGGCCGCCGTCAGACCGCCGAACTTCAGCCGACCGCGTGCGTCCAGCCATTGCATCGCCTCGGGCATCCAGTAGTTGCCACCGGTGAGATCGTGCTTCGGCAGATCCGGCCGCACGCGGGGCGCGAACCTCCCGGCCGCAGGTCTGCCCGCGCCCTTGCCCTGTACCGGGGGCATGTGGCAGGTCTGGCAGGTGAAGTATCGGGGGGCGCCGTCCTCGTAGTTGCCGTCCGCCGTCGCCGCCATGGCGGCGTCGTATGCGCGCTTGATGGCGCCGGTCTGCAGGTCGGCAGGCAGGCTCAGGTAGTCGGAGACAAGGGTTGTGCCGAGCCGGCTCGACTTGTGCTCGCTGTAGGTGCGCTCCACCACACCGTACTCGTAGGGGCGGTAATTGAAGGCCACCTTGTCCGCGAGCGGACTGCCCAACCCACCATTATAATTCAGGTCCAGCTGCGCCCCGTTGTTGTGGGCGAGGTCGCCCGTGACCGGATTCGAGACGTCGTGGCAGGTCCCACACAGCTCTGGCGAGCGGTGGAACTGCGACTGTGCCGCGGCATGGGCACCCGCAGGCGGGGTTGCGTCGGAGTAGGGGCCAAGCTTCGTGGCGTTGCTGTCCATCATGACAAACTGGCCACTGCCGTGATTGCCCTCCGGGGGATTACCACCGTCATTGGCGATAAAGGGCTCGTTTTGAACCCCCAAGTGCTCAGAATCGTCCGGATTGGCGATACGGTGGCAATGGTCGCATTGGACGCCGTTGCCGTCGGTGGCGGGATCGAGATTCGACCCGTCGGTGGGGGAGGACCGGCCGTCGAGCCAGCCTGCGGGGCTGTGGCAACGGATGCACAGGTCACCGGCGCCGTCGAAGTCCTGCTCGGCGATGGCGACCGTGGCCCAGAAAATGGGATCGCGGCCGGCGTGTGCCATCATGCTGCCGTTCCAGTTGTGTAGCGGTTCCACGTTCTGGTCGTAGTTACCGTGACATTGCGCACAGGTGCCCACGGTATCAAGCGGCACGATCCCGTCCTCCGGCTGAGTGCCCGGCATCTTGACCTCGTTAGGCACGATGTTCGCCCCGAACACCGGGGATGCGACCAGCGCGCCCAGACACAGCCAATGGGACAAGCGTCCCGGGGTTCTCCTGTTCATCGTTGCGTTCTCCCGTATTTCAGAGGTTGGTGAAATTCGAATATTACTTGACGCTGACAGTCAAGTATAAGCATGATCCATGCCGATTTTTCTCAGGACGGAAAATTAAAGGGTTAGCCTGAGGACGGCCGCCCGCTGGAAGAAGATTCCGCCAGATCTGGCAGGTCCCTTGCTGACGGGCATCTGACATCTCTGGCAGATCCTGTCATTTGTGACATACTTCACATAAATAGCTCCCGCGGCATCCGAAGGGGAGCTTCGAAAAATTTCTAGGTGATTCCTGCACGATGGAAACGGGCCCCGTGCGATATGCAGAGGCGCAGGAACAGAACTTGCGAGAGCTCGAGTCTATGCACGCGCAGTGGCCGAGGACGCCGCGGATCGGACTCTCTTATTCGCCCCGGTTGGGCAGACGTCCCTCCCGGCCCGCAGTCGCAATCCTTTCTACCGTCCTGTCATGACAAAGCGCATCGAGCTTCAATCCCTCGTCGACTCCCACGACCGGCCGTTCGTGGTGATCGGCAAGGATTACACCGTCGTGGCCGTAAACAGTGCCTATGAAAAGGCGTTCAACACATCATCGGCTGCGCTCGTCGGTCAGAAGTGCCATGCCATCCTTCACCATAGGGACCGCCCCTGCTACGAAGTCGGCGAGGACTGTCCGTACATGCAGTGCTATCAGACCGAGCAAACCTGCAGCTGTCTGCACACGCACCACGATTCGCAGGGGCGCACGCGCTGGGTGCGCATCAACATGTACCCGATCAAGTGCGAGGACGGCACTACCTATGTCGGCGAGATGCTGCACGAGATCGCGGCCCGCGACGGTACGGAGGAATCGGGCGAGCTACGGCCTGTGGGCGGATCTGCGGCCTTTCTCCACGCCATGGAGCAACTTGAGCAGGCCGCGAGAACCGACGGCCCCGTTCTGCTCATCGGGGAGACGGGCACCGGAAAGGAGCTCGCCGCGCATTTCATCCACCGCTATTCCAGTCGGAAGGACAAGCCGTACGTCGCCCTCGACTGCACGGTCATCACGGAATCGCTGTTCGAAAGTGAGGTGTTCGGTCACGAGCGAGGCGCGTTCACGGGCAGCGTGGAGTCGAAGAAAGGACTTTTCGAGGTCGCGAGCGACGGGACGATTTTCCTTGACGAGATTGGCGAGGCGTCGCTCACCACTCAGGCGAAGCTCCTTCGGGTTCTTGAAACCGGTGAGTTTCGACGCGTAGGAGGCAACAAGACGATCAAGGCGAACGCGCGGATCGTTTGCGCCACCAACCGCCAGCTCTGGGATAACGTCAAGAACGGTGAGTTTCGCGAAGACCTCTACTACCGTATCGCCTGCTTCTGCATCCGTGTTCCGACACTTCGCGAGCGCCTCGAGGACATCCCCCGTATCGCGGAATCTTTGCTGCAACGGCTGGGGCAAAGGGAGGCCGCTTCCTTCCGCCTCACCGACGACGCGGCGGATCTACTGTGCACTTACCACTACCCGGGCAACATACGCGAGCTGCGCAACATCCTTCAGGTCGCGATCGCCCACCGCGGGCACAAACAGGACGGCGTGATCCAGCGGGAAGCGATCGCGCGTGCGCTGCACATGCGGTTCAGCCTAACGTCTTCCCAAGTAGGCGAGGACCAACAGCGTGCGTCGGCACGCATCGGGGTGGCGAGTCCGGTAGCCAGAGGCTCTACGGAGCCCACGGGTGAAGCGGCGGCGGTGCGCGAACGCTCTTCAGTCGTCACGCCCAGCCTGCAGGACGTAGAAGCGGAGCATATTGCCGAACTGCTGAGCCGCTACGGAGGCAATCGGCGCAAGGTGGCTATTGCCTTGAATATCAGCGAACGGACCCTCTACCGGAAGCTAGCTCGCTTCAATCTCAAGGCCAAGTAGACCCCGACAACGGCGCTAATGGCCGGTTTCTGCCTCTAAACCAAGTCGAGCGAGCGGGGTAGCTTCGACTGGCTGCTGTCTAACCCCGGGCTGCCGTTTCGCATTCTGTTGGCCGAAGAGCTGGAGTTTTCGCTGTCCATCTCACCGGTTCCGGTCGAGACCGGCTGAGCTCACATCGGGTCGCCGCGCACGCTCGTGGAATCAACGGGGTGCACCATTGCACCGTAGCGCGGGTCAATCCAATAGGCCCAGCAATCGGTCCACGACGGTCTCCACCCGTTGCGGGTCCGCCCCGGCGGCCAGGAGCACCCGCAAGCCCCAGATATTGGTCATGAAGAAGGCGGCCAGCGCCTCCGGGTCCTTGTCGGGGGCCAGCTCACCAGACTCCCGGGCCTTCGTCAGGGTCTCGCGGAACAGGCCCTCGATCCGATCCAGGTGATGATGGACGCGATCGTGTACCTGTTGATTGCGCGGGGCGATTTCCAGGACCGTGTTGACGAGAAAACAGCTGCGCTCGGCCTGCGGCTCTCCTGCATGCTCCGAAAGCTGAGCGAAGAAGGCACGGATGCCCTCCAGCGGGGTATCTGCCGAGGAGAGGGTCTGGCGGATCTTCTCCGCGCTACGCTCCCCGTAGTGGTCCAGCGCGGCCAGGAATAACCCCTCCTTGGATCTGAAAGCGGCGTAGAGGCTACCGGGCTTCAGCTCGGTGGTCTCAGTGAGCTTAGCCATGCTTGTGGCGCAGTACCCCTGGTTCCAGAAGGCGTGCATGGCCCGGTCCAGGACTTGTTCACGATCGAATTCTGCAGGTCTCGCCATCGAAACGCCTCTTGCTCTGCCCTTCAGTCTAGCGTTTTTGAGCGATTGTTCAAAATAATTCTTGAATGTTCGATCAACATTGGCTAGAGTTTTTGATCATTCGCTCCACAACCAACCGGAGGCACCACGATGGGTGTGCTGACAGAAGCGATCGACGCCTACAACGGCGACGAAAGCTTCAAGCTGCCGGTACCGGCGACCTACATCGTCCGGCAGGACGGCATCGTCGCCCATGCCTTTGTGAACGCAGACTATACGCAGCGAATGGAGCCGGCGGAGATCGTCGCGCGCCTGGGGTCCCTTGCGGCTGTCGCCTAAGGATCGGGATCGCGTTCGCGCATCTTGCCAGTTCGGCGATGTCGGCGACCCTGAGGCGGGTCGCGCGCGCCGTCGGCGTCGGCGGCCCGCCTTGTTAGTCGTCTGTGCGCCAAGTTCATCGCTGGGGTCGTACAGACTGTCTTTCCGATAGCATCGAGACACAAGACCATGAGCAAACAAACGCTTCTTTCCCCCATCACCGCCCGCGACGGCATGGAGCTTTCCAACCGGGTGGTTATGGCCCCCATGACCCGCTCCCGTGCCGGAGAATCGAGAACCCCGAATCGGACCATGGCCACCTATTACGAGCAGCGGGCCGCGGCCGGGCTCATTGTCACCGAGGCCACGGTCGTCTCCGAACAAGGCGTCGGCTGGCTGAATTCCCCGGGAATCTACAATGGCGCCCAGACTGAGGGCTGGCGTCGCGTCGCCGAGGCCGTCCATCGCAAAGACGGGAAGATCTTCCTGCAGCTATGGCACTGCGGTCGGGCGTCGCACCGCTACTTCTTCGAGGACGAGCGCCTGCCCGTGGCGCCTTCTGCCATCGGCATCGCCGACGACCACAGCCACACACCGAGGGGGAGTTTCCCCTACGAGACGCCCAGGGCGCTGGAGACGGAGGAGATCCCGCAGATCATAGACGACTACCGTGAAGCGGCGTTGCGCGCGAAGGCGGCGGGATTGGACGGCGTTGAGGTCCATTCGGCCAACGGCTATCTACTCGACCAGTTCCTGCAGGGAAAGACCAATCGGCGCGAGGACGCATACGGCGGCAGTCTCGCGAACCGCTATCGGCTCTTGGGAGAGGTCGTAGAGGCGGTCACAGACGTCTTCCCGGTGCAGCATGTCGGTGTGCGCCTGTCACCGAACGGGGTTTTCAACGACATGGGCACGCCCGAATACCGCGAGCTCTTCACCTATGTCATCGGGCAGCTGGAAAGCGTCGGCATCGGCTTCCTGCACATCATGGACGGTTTGGGGTTCGGCTTCCACGAACTGGGCGAGCCCATGACCCTCGCGGAGGTGCGCCCGCTGTTCTCCGGCATTCTGATCGGCAATGTGGGCTATACGCAGGAGAGCGCGGAGGAGAGGATCTCGGCAGGTCATGCGGACATGATCGCCTTCGGCCGCCCGTACATCGCCAACCCGGATCTGGTCGAGCGTTTCAAGAACAGCTGGCCCCTGGCCCCTGAGGCCGATATGTCCACCTGGTACAGCCATCAGGAGGCCGGGCATATCGATTGGCCGGCTTATTCTGGATGAAACTGAGGCGGATCCTCCTGCCGGGGGACTCGAGAATTCGCCCGTATGTCGAGCCGAGGATCCGAGACTCTCGGCTTGCGACCTTTGTTTTCGCTCTGATCGACCGAGCCGGACACGTTCAAATCAAAATCCTTGCCCTCAGGCACCTGCGCCGAGCGCCTGAATGTCGGAAACACCGGCGAGCGACGCGCTGAGCGAGCGCGTCGGTAACGCCCTATCTGGAACTGTTCAGCGGACGATTCCGGCTCGATACCGGGGAATCAGAAGGAGCGATTAAAGCGATTAAAGGGATTAAAGGAGGGATTAAAGGGGCCAGGCTCGAACTGAAATTATTCGGAGCGAGAGAAACATGTTGAGCCTGGCCCCTTAACTTCTCTTAACTTCTTAAAGTTCCTCGACATTTCATCATCGCGGTGGGGGTGGTTTTCGCTCTCGGCGCGTACGACGCGGGTCAAAATTCTAGGCCCCGAAGAAAAGCGCCAACCCATCTTTGTCACCGCATCTGATAATATCCAATAATAACATTGGGTTATGAATGTTTGTCTCTCGTTATGGCACTACGGTTTGTGATTTACGGTGCGACAATGGTCTTCTGTGTCTTGCCTGG
>JAYEJW010000507.1:10709-27531 GCA_034716535.1 Pseudomonadota bacterium | reverse complement strand
TGCTAAAAAACATCCAGGTGTAGGCAGAGCGGATACACCGATTTTTCGCTATCTAGCTGATAGATAAGATAATATTAGCTTTCTCAAATAAGAACTTCAGGCTAGTGTAGCCGGCGATGTTGTTGAGGGACGTGGCTGTGTCGGGGTGGCACTCGCCGAACAGCTCGCGTCGAATGGCGAGGGCCTGCTCGGCCAGTTCGAGGGCAAATCCGGGATTGCCAATAGCGTTGACTTGGAAAGCGACGTTATTGAGGGAGTTGGCGGTGTCTGGATGCCGGTCGCCGAATAGTCTGCGCCGGATCGCAAGAGCCTTCTCCGCCAGTCCCAGGGCACGCTTCATGTCGCCCAAATCATGAAGTGCATACGCATGATCGTTATACAAACTCGCGAGAAGTGCATCGTCGTCGCACCCTTGCCTTTTGTACTCCGCGAACGCGCGCTCGACAGAGCGCTGAATCTCTCGAGGCTGCCTTCGGTGGACGGATGGATAGATCTGGAGCCAGGTGAGTCGTGGGGATCGCTTTGGTGCGAACTGCGTGGCGTGCTCCTGCCACTCACGCAGATGATCCATCTCGGCTTCAAAGCTCGGTAGATGCAGGAAATCCCCTAGCAGGGCACTAAACCAGGCGTCGATGCGCCCGCACAGGTCGGCCGCCCAGTCAAGGCCGGTCCGCGAGGGGGATCTGCTCGCGCCGGACCTCCCGCACCAGGCGGTGAAGCGCATAGCGGTCGGCCCCCGGCACCGGCTGGAGGATGCGGAGCCCCGTACCAAGACCCAGGGCGCCGGTCAGCTCGGCACAGTCCTCGACGCCGACCAGCGCTGCCAGTAGGTCGAGGCCCATGGGCGCCGGACCGCTCCAGGTGAGAACGTCCATCACCGCCTGCAACAGCGGCTCTTCCGCAAAAACGTCCTCGCTGACCTGCAAGGTGGAGTACAGATCGGCCTCGTGGGAGGTCAGGCTCGCGAACCGGGCCGGCAGGGCCTGCCTGAGGCTGTGCCGGAGCAGCTCTAGGTAGTGCTGGAACGCCACCGGGCGGCGCGACAGATAGGCGCCGGCCAGCTCCAGGGCCAGAGGCAGCCCGGCGAGGGAACGCGCGATCTCGCTGGCGGCCTTCCACTCGGTGTCGCCGTCCGGCTCGCGGCCGGCCTCCTGGACCAGCATCCGCAGGGATTGGTCGGGATCGAGCAGGTCGATGGGGACCGAGATGAAGTCCGGCTGCTCGGTGCGGCTGGTCACCAGGATATGGGGGTCCGCCAGGGGTTCGGGCAGATAGTCCCGGATGGAGGCCGGGTCTTCCAGGTTGTCGAAGACGATCAGGCAACCTGAGACGCTGCGCAGCCGGCGGCGGGCGATCTCCAGCTTGAAGCGGTGCTCGGACTCGGGCGCGATCCAGCGCGCCTTGACCGCCAAGTCCACGAGCTGGGCATCCAGGTCCTGATCGGCGGTCAGCCAGATGACGCCGTTGGAGTAGGCATCCCGGTAGCGGTAGGCGTACTCCACCGCCAGTTGGGTCTTGCCCAAGCCGCCGAGACCCTGGAAGACTGCCGTCTGGCCGATCGCTGTGCGCCGTCCGGCGATGAGCTGTCGGCGCACCCGCTCCAGGGCCTCCTCTCGGCCGATGACCTGGTCGCCCTTCTGCCGGTAGGGGACATGGAAGACCGGCTTGCGCGGATCGTAATCGGCGACGGCGGTGCGCCGGCCGGGACGGACCCAGGCGCGCCACGACCACTGGATGGGTGCCGCCGTCGCGCTCGTCCAGATCGAAGGACTGGTCCCGCTCCAGCTTGCGCCCGCCGCCCTGCTTCGGGATGGCGCGGCGCGGCCAGACGCGCAGCCGAAGCTCGCCGTCTTCGCGCTTGAGCTCGCACAGCGAGTAGCCGTGCTCCCGTTGGACTTGGTCCTCGCCCCAGGTCTCCAGCCCGAACAGCGAGCAGCCTTGCAGGCCGCGCCGGGGACGGCCGCCTCCGTGGGCCATCGAGCCGAGGTTCGCCTCGTGCATGTGGCCGAAAAGATGCAGCGCAAAGCGCTCGGGCGGGGCGTGGATCTCGTCGGCGAAGTGCCTCTGGGCGTCGGGCGAGAGCCAGGTGATGGGGTGGTGGGTCAGGAGCAGACACGCATCGTGTTGCCTAATCCAATCGGGACCGTGCCCGCTGCAGGCCCCATGAAACTGCTGGACGTCCAGGTGGAGCCGCCGCTCGAAGTCGCCTTTCGCCAGTTGGAGGTAGGCGCTGTTGAGGCCCAGGATGCCGAGCTTGAAGCCGCCCGTGTCGATAGAAGCTGCCCAATCCCCGGGCAGGAGACCGCTGTTGACGATCGCCGGCTTTGGGATGGGGGTATCCTCCCACCACTGGTTGAATCCCTGGAACGCATCGGACACTAGGCGCCGTTGAGGACAATCCGGGTCCTGCCAGAAGGGTGTCTGGACTTCGGGCCGTTGCCAGCTGTGCAGCAGCGTGATCAGGGACGGGTCCGATGCATCGGCGGGCCAGATGAGGTCGTGATTCCCAGGTATCGCCAGGAGCCGCGGCTTGGACCCCCAGCCATCGAAGCGGGTCCAGAGCTTGCGCAGCAGCTCGTCGAGCGCACGGAACTCGGGCTCGGTGCCGCGCTGTGTCAGGTCCCCGGTGAACAACACCAGATCCCACGGACCCACTTGCTCGCGTAAGAAATCCAGATCGTCGAGAGAGGCTTCCTCCACGTTCGGCCAGAGCGATGGCTGGCCAGGCATGCCGAGGTGGAGGTCCGTCACGTGCAGCCATCGGTAAGCCGCCATTACTGGACTCGGAGCGAATTTTCCATAGTGCTCATTCTCCTTGCCGCCACGCTTTGCGTCGACTTCCAAGTCCACCACAGACCAGGACGGTGCTTTGCTCTTAGTTCGGGCCGTGGCTCGGCGTTGCAGCGGTCTCTGAGCGGCGGGAGGTCGTGAGCTCAGCGCGCGGGGATTCAGCGCCTGCGGCCGCAATGGTTTGCCGCCCTGCCTCGATCCGAAACCTCAAGGGAAAGCATCGCAGGGCGGCGCGCCCGAGGCAATCCGCGCCTGTCATTCCCCCCACCGCCGCATCAGCTCGTGAGGGACACCGAGGTGATCCAGCACCCGGGCGACCATGAAGTCCACCAGATCATCGAGGCTCTTGGGGTTGAAATAGAAACCGGGATTTGCGGGCATGATAACGGCGCCGGCCCGGGCCAGGCGCAGCATGTTTTCCAAGTGGAGGGCGGTGAAGGGGGTCTCGCGGACCACCAGGATCAGCTTACGGCCCTCTTTGAGGGTCACGTCCGCCGCCCGATCGATCAGGTCCTGGGACATGCCCGAGGCGATGGTGGCCAGAGTGCCGGTGGTGCAGGGGCAGACCACCATGGCGTCCGGCGGGCTGGTACCGCTGGCCACCGGTGCGGTCCACTGCTGACGGCCGAAGACCCGCAGCTGCCCCGGCTCGGCACCAAAACGCTCGGTGAAGAACGCCTCCGCCTCCGCCGGCCTGGAAGGCAGCTCAATACCCGTCTCCATCTTGAGCACCACCTGCCCGGCCTGAGAGACCAGCAGGTAGACACGAATACCGGCTCGGATCAGGCACTGCGCCAGCCTGAGCCCGTACTGGGAGCCTGAGGCCCCGGTGATCGCGAGCGCGACAGTCTTGTTCCAGGTCTTCGTCGGTTCGGGCATCGGTTTCTTGCGCCCCCCGGGGCTTAGTTCTACTTTGTCACATTGAAATTCCAGCCGTCATTCCCGCATCGAAGCGGGAATCCAGTTGCCATGGATGGCACTGCAAGTGTGTCACAACGTTGCCGGCTCACCCTCCCCCGAATCGAGTTCCGGGGCAGGCTATGGCGGACTGGATCCCGGCGTCCCAGCCGGGATGACGGCAACCCAAGTGACGCCGAAATCCGACAACGTACCATTAGGCTCGCGCGACGAAACAGGGCCCTGACGGGGCACCCCTCACCCCCGGGGGCGAGGTGGTCGTTGTGCAGCTTCGCTACGCGTCGTTAAAAGCAATCGCATCGAGCAGCTTCTGGTGAATGCCCTGAAACCCCCCGTTGCTCATGACAAGCACCTGATCGCCCGGGACGCTCTCTGCGGCGACACGGGAGACGATGTCGTCGACTTGGTCGAAGACGGCGGCGCGGTTTCCCAGCCCGTCGAGCACCGCCGCGGCGTTCCAGCCGAGGTCTTCGGGCACATAGACGAACACGAGATCGGCTTGCATCAAGGACTCGGCGAGCTCGGCGTTATGCACGCCCAGACACATGGTGTTCGATCGCGGCTCCAGTACGGCCAGGATGCGACTTCCGCCCACCCGTTTGCGCAGGCCATCCAGGGTGACGGCGATGGCCGTGGGATGATGGGCGAAATCATCATAGACACGTACCCCACGCACTTCTCCACGCAGCTCCATGCGCCGCTTGACGCCGGCGAAGCGGCTCAGGCCCGCAATACCCTGTCCCGGGGTCACGCCGGCGTGGCGGGCCGCCGCGAGTACGGCAAGGGCGTTGGACACGTTGTGCAGACCGGTCTGGTCCCACACCAGCTCACCGACCTCATCCCCTTTCAGCAGCACACGAAAGTGCGAACCATCCGCTTCCAGCAGCTCTGCCGCCCAGTCCGCGCCGTCTCCGAAGGATTCCCGCGGCGTCCAGCAGCCCATGGCCAGCACCTCGTCCAGGTTCCGGTCGCCTTGCGGGTGGAGGATGAGCCCGGCCCCCGGGACCGTGCGCACCAGGTGATGGAACTGGCGCTGGATCATGGAGAGGGAATCGAAGATGTCCGCGTGATCAAACTCCAGATTGTTCAGCACCAGGGTACACGGCCGGTAATGGACGAACTTGGAACGCTTGTCGAAGAACGCAGTGTCGTACTCGTCTGCCTCGACGACGAAGAAGGGCGCGGACCCGAGGCGGGCGGAAACCCCGAAATTGCGCGGGATGCCGCCGATCAGGAAGCCCGGATCGAGCCCCGCGTCCTCCAGGACCCAGGCCAGCATGCTGGAGGCGGTGGTCTTTCCATGGGTACCCGCCACTGCAAGCACCCACCGCTCGCCGAGCAGGTGCTCCGCCAGCCACTGGGGACCGGAGACATAGGGCAGACCGCGATCGAGCATGTACTCCACCGCCGGGTTGCCCCGGGTCATGGCATTGCCGACCACCACGACGTCAGGAGCGGGGTCCAGCTGGGCCGCGTCGTAGCCCTCTGTCAGCCCGATGCCGGCGGCCTCGAGCTGGGTGCTCATTGGGGGATAGACGTTGGCGTCGGAGCCGGTGACGCGGTGCCCCAGGGAACGGGCCAGCAGGGCGATGCCCCCCATGAAGGTGCCGCAAATACCGAGAATGTGAAGATGCATCTCAAGAACCGGAGAAGAGGCCGCCGACCAGGGAATAGGCGAGCAGGGTATAGGCGACAGCGATGGCCGTACCCTGGCCAAGGCGCAGATCGAAGGTATGGCGCAGGATGTGGCCCATCACCAGAACGCTCCAGGCAACGAGGACGAGGAATAACAGCACGGCCATCGCGGGCTGCTCCGCCGCATCGGGGGCGGGCGCCATACTCAAAGGCACCACCCCGATCAGGCCGAGCAGGGCACCGCTGCCGAGGAGCGCGGTCGCCGCCTGAAGAAAACGCGCGACCCGGTCCAGCAGATACAGTGCCCCGTAGAGCAGTGCCAGCATGAAGAATAGGTCAACTAGGCTTTGGACCAAACCCAGGCCCGGGGAAAGTCCCGCAGAGGTCGCGAGGAGCATGCCCACCAGCAGGTCCACGACAAGGACAAGGCCCAGCAGGGTGGAAGACCCAGGAAGATCTTGAGGCGCCCTGCGTAGCAGACAGAGCTCGAAGAAGAACCGGATCAGAGACTGCAAGCCGTGTTTCCCAAAGAGCAAAGGTTACGGTCGCATGATAAGTGCATTGGGCGGTAAGCCAAAGCGCGTCGGCCCCCATTGCTCACCGCAAGAACGCGGAAGAGCAGCGGACCGGGCAACGGGAAGCCATCAACCCTTTCGGCTCCACCCGTTTCGAGCTGAGAGACGGGCGTTTGCGGGGAGCCGCCCCATTTTCCCAACTTACTCGGCCTCTACGCGGTCATTTCTTCAAACACCGCGCCGCCGGCCGAGAAGAAAGGCAGCGGCCAACATGAGCAGTGCGGCCCCGATCGCGAGCCAATTCCCGATGCGCGCGAAGGGCGTAGCCCCCGCCCTCGGCTGCACCTCGGCGGTGAACAGGCCACGCTCGAAGGCCGGAACGCGTCCGAGCACGCGCCCCTTATGGTCGAGGATGGCGGAGATCCCGGTGTTTGTGGACCGCAGCAGCCAGCGCTCGTTCTCCAGGGCGCGCATACGTGCGATCTCAAGGTGCTGGTGCGGCGCCAACGAGTCTCCGAACCAGGCATCGTTACTCACGTTGATCAAGTAGGCCGCATCGGGCAGGGCCTGTATTACCTCGGCGGGGAAGGCGTCCTCGTAACAGATGGAGGCGCCCACCAAGTGGTCGCCCACCCGCAGCAGGGGGCGCTCGGCGCGGCCGGCGCTGAAGTCGGACATGGGCACCTCGAACGCCTCGGCGAGCGCCCCCAGCCAGCCCTTGAAGGGAATGAACTCACCGAAGGGAACCAAGTGGCGCTTGGTGTAAAGATCCTCGACACCTCCGATGCTGATGAGACCGTTGTAGTAGGCCCGTTCCTCGACCTCGAGCACGGGAATTCCGATCACCAGCTCCGCCTCCTCCTCCCTGGCCTCTTCCGCCAAGGGGTCGATGAGGACATCTCGCACCCGGTTCAGGAAGTCCGGCACCGCCGTCTCCGGCCAGACGATGACGTCGCTTCCCCAGCTCTCACGGGTCAACTCCACGTAGGCACGCAGGGAGGGAATACGGGAATCCGGATCCCATTTCAGGGATTGGGGAATGTTGGCCTGAACCACGGTGGCACGAAATGCATCGCCCTGGGGGTAGGTCCAGTCGACGCGCATGAGCAGGGGGCCCGCCAGCCAGAGCACCGCGAGCCCGCCCAGCACGGCGTACCTTGCCTTTCCCGGCCAGCGCACCAGGCCCCAGAGGAGCCCGCCGGAAACGGCTACAAGCAGACTCACGCCGTAGACCCCGATCAGGGGCGCGTATCCCCCCAGGGGCGAGTCGACCTGGGAATAGCCGATCGCCAGCCAGGGAAAGCCGGTAAACAGCCAACCTCGGAGCCATTCCACCAGCACCAAGGCTGCGGGAAACGCCAACAGCGGACCGGACCAGCGCGGGCCCGCCGCGAGCCTGGTCACCAACCAGCCGGCCACGCCGTAGTAGAGGGCCATTGCCAGGACAAAAACGATTGTCAGCGAGTGGGCCAACCAGGGCGCCATGTTGCCGAACTCGTTCAGACTGATGCGGATCCAGAAAACACCGAATCCAAGCAGTCCGATCCCGAAGCCCCAGCCGACCCAGAATCCGCCTCGCAACGGACGTCGCGTCAACAGCTCATAGAAGAGTGCCAACGCCACTGGCGCCAACAAGAAAAAGGAAAAGGGCGCAAAGGCGAGCGCTGTCAGTGCGCCACCAACCGCGGCCGCCAACGCACGAACGGGCAGCGGGATATTTAGGGAAGGCACGAAGGGGGCTCCCGGGTGAGGAATTGCGGCGCCGTTTCTACCAGGAGGGCGGCGCGGGGTCAAATCGTCACAACGCCATCCAGATTCGATGTGCGCAGACTGCCCCCCACGGAATCGGCCCGCAACTCAATCGTATTTCTCGTCTTTCCACCGCCGAAGGGCCGCAAATACCTCCGCCGTCGTCGACAGGGGTCGACCGGCGAAGCGTTCCGCCGCCGCCCGTACCTCCGGCACCCCTGTTCGCAGAAAAGGGTTGGTGGCCAGCTCCTCTTCCAGACGGGAGGGCACCGTGGGCCGGCCCATCTTCCGCAGGGCGATCGCGTCCGTCTCCCGCGCCGCGATCGCCGAGCTCTCCGGCTCCACCCACTCGGCGAAGCCGAGATTGGCCAGCGTGTACTCGTGCGCGCAAAAGCAGAGGGTCTCGGGCGGTAGGGCGGCAATGCGCTCAAGGGAGGCGGCGAGCTGCTCGAAGGTGCCGTCGAAGACACGTCCGCAGCCGCCTGCGAACAGGGTATCACCGCAGAACAGGACCCCGCCGCCAAGATAAGCGATATGGGTCGAGGTGTGTCCGGGCACTTCGAGGACTCGGAACGAGGTGTCAAGACCCGGAACGGCGATCTCGTCATCCTCGGCCACCCTGTCGGTCACGCCCGGGATACGCGGGTCCCGCGGTCCAAACACCTTCGCCTGGGGGAACGCCGCGACCAGCTCCTCCACACCGCCGGCGTGGTCGAAGTGGTGATGGGTGATCAGAATCGCACCGAGCTCCAGGCCAGCCGCCTCGAGAACGGCGAGAACCGGCGCGGCATCGCCCGGATCCACCACCAGGGCGCGCCGGTCGTCCTCGCCCCGCACCAGCCAGATGTAGTTGTCCGCGAATGCGGGTATGGGACTGATATCGAGCATCGTCATAACGCCTGAAGATCAAGGCGCGGCAGCGGCGCCTATTGGGATAGTCTTGCCGTTGACGGTGAGCAGCGCATCCGCGAGCTTAATCGCCGTCATCAAGCGGCCCTCCTGCTCCACGAGCCACCCGTGGCGAAGCCAATCTGCGAGCTGATCCCGCGCGGCCTCCGCAACCTTCGGCTCGATATCGACCCGCACATCGGTCTCGCCCTCCCGCTCGCGAAGCTCATCGAGCGCCCGCTGGCGGTGCCAACCCTTCAGAAGGCCCAGCAGCAAGTCCTTGGGCAGGCTCAGCGCGCCGTCAGCCACCAGATGCTCCAGCCAGGCACCCTGCTGCGCCAGGACCTCCGGGGTCAGGCCCTGTGCGGAAAGTGCAAGACGCCCGGTCGCCGCGCCCTGCGGGGTGGCGATCTCCAGCCGCTCCAGAGCGACACCCGGATCCGTAGCCAACAGCTGCGGTAGATGACTGGCGAAGATCGCCGCCATCGCCGTCCCGGCCATGGACTGGGCAACCTGCCCGCCGGATAGGTCCTGCAAGGCTTGCTGCAGAGAGGCCAGCTCTTCGACAGACAGGCGGCTAAGGGAGATCACTGCCCGTGAAGGCGCATACTCCGCCTCGTTCACGCGCAGGGCGTCGACGCGGGAATCCGCGCGCATGTTCAGCAATGCGCCGTCCGGGACGCTCTCCACCGCCACGGAGATCCCTTTGGCTAGCAGGTCACCGTCAGGAAACCGCACGCTCATCTCGCCGAGCCTCAGTGAGCCCTCCCCGGCGAACAGGCCGCCGACCCAACGCGAACCGGCGCTTTCGGTGCGCAGATCACGCACGTGGACCTGCGTGCCGCCATCGACCGCAAGATCGAGGGCGGGAAGCTCGAACCAGACCTCGCCGGCGGCGAATCCGGAGCTGAAGCGGGCCTCGCCTCGTCCTTCCGCAGCCTCGATCCCGGTTCCCGAACCTCCGGCGGCCCCGGGGACACGAAGGTGGGTAACGCCACTTCCGTCCAGCTCCAACAGCGTCGTCAATAGCAACGGCGGCAGCTCCATCCCCGGGATGGAAAAATCCACCCGGCTGTCGATAGTGGCTGCCACCGGCAACAGGCGCGGAGCCCTGAGGCACCAGGGGCCATGACTGATATGGCTTGCGATGATCAGCCGTGCCTCTTGACCGGCCGGTCCCTCGCCAACGCGAGAGATCGGCGCTAAATCGGCGATCGCCTGAGCCCCGAACCAGCCGCGCTCGTAATGGCTCTCGAGCACACCGACGCCCTGCGCCGGCAGCCCCGCCAAGGCATTCTCGTACAGACCCCGCGCCTGCCCGCCGAGCACCCAAGGAAGAGCGACAACCGCCGCCGCAAGCACAAGGGCAGCGACGACGAAGGTCTTCTTCACCCGCGGGCGCTCCCCTCGAGAACCGCGTAGCCTGTCCCCTGATCGCTCAGCGCGCCACGCACCGCCGCCTCGATACCGGCGGCGTTCAGGCCACAGTCGGCAAGCTGCTCCTCATGGGAGGCCTGGTCCAGGAACCGATCGGGGAGGCCGAGGTGGAGGCAACCTACGAGGACACCCTGCTCGGCCAACAGCTCGGATACGGCAGAGCCAGCCCCTCCCGCAGCGGCATTCTCCTCCAGGGTCACCAGCAGACGGTGACGCCCCGCCAGATCCAGAATCAAGTCCTTGTCTAAGGGCTTGACGAAACGCATGTTGACCACCGTCGCATCCAGGACCTCCCCCGCCTCCAACGCCGGCGTCAACAGGCTGCCGAAGGCGAGCAGCGCCACGCCGCGCCCCTGCCTGCGCACCTCGGCTTTCCCCAAGGGAAGGACCTCCGCCCGGGATGAGACATCCACCCCCGGCCCGGCACCGCGCGGATAACGCACCATGGCCGGTCCCGGGTGCTCATAGGCCGTCTGAAGCATGCGCCGGCAGTCGGCCTCGTCCGCCGGGGCCATAATGACGAGATTGGGAATGGGACGGCCATAGCTGAGATCAAGGCTGCCCGCATGGGTGGCACCGTCCGCCCCCACCAGGCCCGCCCGGTCGACCGCCAGCGTCACGTCCAGGTCCTGGAGGCAGATGTCGTGGACCAGCTGGTCGTAGGCCCGCTGCAGAAAGGTGGAGTAGATGGCCACCACGGGCTTCAGCCCCTCGCAGGCCATACCGGCAGCCAGGGTCAGCGCGTGCTGTTCGGCGATGCCGACGTCGAAGTAGCGATCGGGGAAACGGGCGGCGAACTTCGTCAGACCCGATCCTTCGCACATGGCCGGTGTGATGCCGACGAGGCGCTCGTCCCTCGCGCCCGTCTTCAAGAGCCAGTCGCCGAATACCTGCGTGTAGGTGACGCGGCCGGACTTCTTATGAATCTCGCCGGTCTTGCGGTCAAACGGCGTCACGCCATGATAGGTGACGGGCTCGCCTTCGGCGGGCTCGTACCCCCTCCCCTTCTGGGTCACCACGTGCAGGAGCCGCGGACCCGGCATGGTCTTCATGTTACGCAGGGTGGCGACCAGGGCCCCGACGTCGTGACCGTCAATTGGGCCGATGTAATTGAAGCCCAGCTCTTCGAACAGGGTACTGGGCATGACCATGCCCTTCATGTGCTCCTCCCAGCGCCCCATGAGCTCGCGGATCTGCGGTAAGGCCCGCAAGGCGGACTTGCTGCCCTCGCGTACGCTGGTGTAGAGCTTTCCGGAGAGCAGGCGCGCAAGGTGGCTGCTGATGGCCCCCACCGGTGGCGAGATGGACATGTCGTTGTCGTTGAGGACGACCATCAGGTCCAGGTCCAGGGACCCGGCGTGGTTGAGGGCCTCGAAGGCCATGCCGGCACCCAGGGCTCCGTCGCCGATCACTGCCACCACGTGGCGCGGCTCGCGGTTGGCGCTGGCCGCCACCGCCATGCCCAGGGCCGCACTGATGGATGTGCTGGAATGTCCCACGCCGAAGGTGTCGTAAGGGCTCTCGGTGCGCTTGGGAAAGCCCGACAGCCCGTCCTTCTGGCGCAGGCTCGGCATGCGGCTGCGCCTGCCGGTGAGGATCTTGTGCGGATAGGCCTGATGGCCCACGTCCCAGACCAACCGGTCCTCGGGGGTATCGAAGACATAGTGCAGAGCGATGGTAAGCTCTACCACCCCGAGCCCGGCCGCCAGGTGACCGCCGGTCCGGGAGACGCTGTCGACGAGAAACGCTCGTAGCTCATGGGCCAGCTCCGGAAGCCGGGCCTCCGGCAGCCGGCGCAGATCGGCGGGGACCTCGACGGACGAGAGCAGGGCGAAGCGGCCGGCACCGGCGCGCGGGTCGCTTTGGATGCGGTCGGGCATGCGTTGAACCGGGACCTTGCGGGGCAATCTATTAGTTTAGTCGAAGCGCCCCATAGTAGTGCAACCGAGAAAACCGCGAATCGCGTGCGACAATGGCCACCGCCCTAGTACAGCAGCGGCTAAGTTTCTCTAAGAATCATCATGCCGGTAGATTCTCTTCGCGCCCTTCGCGGCTTCGCGTGAGACTTTCTCTCTTGTTACGGAGTCTTAGGCGCGCCCGTACTAGCGCGGCACCGGCCCGACCAACCCGCGGGACTCCTCCAACACGAACTCGCGAAACGCCCGGGCGGCGGGGGACAGGCGCTTGCCCCTGCGGTAGACTAGGTGCCACTGGCGCTCGATCGGAAAGCCTTCCACATCGAGGATCACGAGGCGCCGCGTCTCCAGTTCCAGCTCGATGGTGTGAAGGGACACCACGCTCAGGCCCATCCCGGCCCTGACCGCCTGCTTGATGGCCTCGTTGCGGGTCATCTGCATGCCGTGGCGGATGGCGGTGCCGTGCTCGGAGAAAAAGCGCTCCATGGCCTGGCGGGTGCCAGAACCAGGCTCGCGCATGACGAAAATCTCGGAAGCAAGGCGCGACAGCGGGATGTCGCGCTCCCCCGCAAGGGCGTGATCGGGAGGCCCGACCACCACCAGGGGGTTGTCCATGAAGGCCTCGGAGTCCACATCCACAGCATCCGGCGGTTGGCCCATGAGTACCATGTCCACGCTGTTGGCCTCGAGCTGCCGGACGAGCTCTTCGCGATTGGTGACATCGAGCTTCAGACTGATCCCGGGGTAGCGCTGGTGGAATACGGCCAGCAGCCGGGGTGCGAAGTAGTTGACCGTGCTGGCCACAGCCACCGACAGGCGCCCGCGGCTCACCCCCTTGAGGGACTCGGCCACCTCTTCCATCTCCTGTAGGGCACGATTGATGCTGCGGCTGTAGTCGTACATCTCACGCCCCGCCTCGGTGAGGCTGATGGTCTTTCCGAGCCTCTCGAACAGGGGCAGGCCCACCTCGTCCTCCAACTGGCGCACCTGCATGGAGACGGCGGGCTGGCTCAGGTGCAGCTCCTCGGCGGCCCGCGTGTAGCTCAGCTGACGGGCGACCGCCTCGAAGATCCGGAGTTGCCGCAGAGAGACGTTCAAGAGCGCGATCCGCCTTCAGCCAGCGATCAGCCGTTTTCGGCCACGGGTCGCGAAACGCCACAATCGAGCTGAAGCCCGATCGCCGAAAGCTGACAGCCCGCGTGACAAGTCTGGTCCAATGCCCCGACCTTTGTCATAAGTCTACGCTTATATGTTCTATTAGAAATATTGACTAGTAATTATATGCCTGCCGCCTATAATTTCGCCAAGTTCCGTAGCGGACAGTCCGAGGACGGGACCCCGGTTCAGCGTCGGCTCGACCGCCGGCTTCACCCATCCATCCATTTTGGAGGACATGCGTCAATGGCAAAGACCTACAATGCGGGCGTCAAAGAGTACCGCGAGACTTACTGGATGCCGGATTACACCCCGAAGGACACCGATCTCCTGGCGTGTTTCAAGATCACCCCCCAGCCGGGTGTGCCGCGTGAAGAGGTTGCAGCCGCGGTGGCCGCCGAGTCCTCCACCGGCACCTGGACCACGGTGTGGACCGACCTGCTGACTGACCTGGACTACTACAAGGGCCGCGCCTACGCGATCGAAGACGTGCCGGGCGACGACACCTGCTTCTACGCCTTCGTGGCCTACCCGATCGATCTGTTCGAAGAAGGTTCCGTGGTCAACGTGCTGACCTCCCTGGTCGGAAACGTGTTCGGCTTCAAGGCCCTGCGCGCCCTCCGCCTGGAAGACATCCGCTTCCCGGTTGCCTACGTCTTGACCTGTAACGGCCCGCCCCAGGGCATCCAGGTCGAGCGTGACATCCTCAACAAGTACGGTCGTCCGCTGCTGGGCTGCACCATCAAGCCGAAGCTGGGTCTGTCCGCCAAGAACTACGGACGCGCCTGCTACGAAGGCCTGCGCGGTGGTCTGGACTTCACCAAGGACGACGAGAACGTCAACTCCCAGCCCTTCATGCGCTGGCGTCACCGTTTCGACTTCGTCATGGAAGCCATCCACAAGGCCGAGGCCGAGACCGGCGAGCGCAAGGGTCACTACCTGAACGTCACCGCGCCGACCTTCGACGAGATGATGAAGCGTGCCGAGTACGCCAAAGAGATCGGCGCCCCCATCATCATGCACGATTACCTGACCGGCGGCCTGACCGCTAACACCGGCTTGGCCCAGTGGTGTCAGGACAATGGCATGCTGCTGCACATTCACCGTGCCATGCACGCCGTGCTCGACCGCAACCCCCACCACGGGATCCACTTCCGCGTACTGACCAAGGTGCTGCGTCTGTCCGGTGGCGACCACCTGCACTCAGGTACCGTGGTCGGCAAGCTGGAAGGTGACCGCGAGGCCACCCTCGGTTGGATCGACACCATGCGCGATTCCTTCATCAAGGAAGACCGCAGCCGTGGTCTGTTCTTCGACCAGGACTGGGGCTCCATGCCCGGCGTCATCCCGGTCGCCTCCGGTGGTATCCACGTCTGGCACATGCCCGCCCTGGTGTCCATCTTCGGTGATGACTCCTGCCTGCAGTTCGGTGGCGGTACCCTGGGTCACCCGTGGGGCAACGCCGCCGGCGCCGCCGCCAACCGTGTCGCGGTTGAGGCTTGCGTCGAGGCACGTAACGCCGGTCGCGAGATCGAGAAGGAAGGCAAGGACATCCTGACTACCGCCGCCAAGTCCAGCCCCGAGCTGGGGGCCGCCATGGAGACCTGGAAAGAGATCAAGTTCGAGTTCGACACCGTCGACAAGCTGGACGTGGCTCACAAGTAATCGTCTGGCCACTACAGCGACGGGTAGGAGCGGGGTGCGGTGGCGGTTTCGTGACCGTGCCCGGCCCTACCGAATGCGAATTACTACCGAGGTAAGCGACAATGAGTGATATGCAAGACTACAACTCGAGCTTGAGCGATGCGGCCCAGAGCCGTCGGTTCGAGACTTTCTCCTACCTGCCGGCCTTGAGCACGGAATCCACCCGTGCCCAGATCCAGTACATCGTCAACAAGGGCTGGAACCCGGGCATCGAGCACACCGAACCGGAGAATGCCATCAGCAACTACTGGTATATGTGGAAGCTGCCGATGTTCGGTGAGACCGACGTGGACGCCATCCTGGCCGAGCTGGAAGCCTGCCACGCGGCGCACCCGAAGAACCACGTGCGTCTGCTGGGCTTTGACAACTACGCCCAGTCTGCCGGTACCGCGATGGTTATCTACCGGGGTGCGGCCGTCTAAGTATCCCGGCCAGGGATAAGCCTGGCCAGGTGGTGCGCCCGGTTGTTTGTAGACAATAAAGCCCTCGCCCATCCGTTTTAAGGGGGGCGGGGGTTTTTTTCTTACCGTTCAGGCGCCGGGGACGTCGAAATACCCAAACTCCCTTAGCTGATTCCGGAAAAACCGGGGCTTCCCGTTTTTCCCGAGTCCGTTGACGCAACCATCCAAAACCGTCTGTGTGTTTTTCTCTGCGCTGCTGGCGCCTGGGCGGTTCAACCAGGAAGTGAAAACATGAGCGAAATCGACCGCGACCAGTATCTGATCTCCAACGAACCCTACTACTGTGCCGTCGGCAAAGAAGTCGACATGTACCAAGCCGCCTATGACGCGCGCATGCCCGTTATGCTCAAGGGCCCCACCGGATGCGGTAAGTCACGCTTCGTCGAATACATGGCCTGGAAGCTGCAAAGGCCTCTGATCACCGTGGCCTGTAACGAAGACATGACCGCGTCCGATCTGGTCGGCCGATTCCTGCTCGACATCAACGGCACCAAGTGGCAGGACGGTCCACTGACCGTCGCCGCCCGCATCGGCGCCATCTGCTACCTGGACGAGGTGGTTGAAGCCCGCCAGGACACCACCGTCGTCATCCATCCCCTCACCGACCACCGCCGCGAGCTGCCCCTGGAGAAAAAGGGCGAGCTGGTGCACGCTCATGAGGACTTTCAGATCGTCATTTCCTATAACCCGGGCTACCAGTCCCTGATGAAGGACCTGAAGCAGTCCACCAAGCAGCGCTTCGGCGGCATGGATTTCGACTACCCGGACAGCGAGATCGAGGTGGAGATCGTTGCCCACGAGAGCAGCCTGGACAAGGAGACCGCCGAGAAACTGGTGCAGATCGCCCACCGCTCCCGCAACCTCAAGGGTCACGGTCTGGACGAAGGCATGTCCACCCGTCTGCTGGTCTACGCCGCCCAGCTGATGGCCAAGGGCATCAGCGCCGAGGCCGCCTGCCAGATGGCCCTGGTCACCCCGCTGACCGACGATCCGGACATGCGCGACACCCTGACTGCCGCCGTCAACACCTACTTCTAAGCCGTTAGCTATTAGCTGTTAGCCTTTAGCTGCGGCGCTTTGCGCCACAACAACAAGCTAATCGCTAACGACCAAAAGCAAATGGCTGAAGAAAGATGAAGGATTTCAGGCAACTGAAAGTATGGGGCAAAGCACATGCCACAGTACTGCAAACATACCGTTTGCTCCATGAGTTGCCTGCCGACGAACGGTTCGCTTTAGCGGCACAAATGCGTCGAGCAGCCGTTTCAATACCGTCGAACATTGCGGAAGGCTGTGGCCGGGACTCAGAACGTGACTTTTCACGGTTCCTCAAAATAGCAGCCGGCTCTGCGAGTGAATTGGAGTACCAGGTGCTGTTGGCCAAAGACCTTGGATACATCGGTGTAGATGCTCAGGCGGATCTTGATATGCGCTTGAACGAGGTTAAACGGATGCTCAACAGCCTGATCCAAAAACTCGACGCCTAAATGCTAATAGCTAACCGCTAACGGCTAAGAGCTACTAAGCCATGAGTATTGATTTCACCGAATACGTCACCTGTCTGGACAAGGGTGATCACGAGCACATCGAAGCGCTCGAATCCTCCTATCACGAGGCGCAGCGGGTCATGTCCGCGCGTGGCCTGCAGAACTAC
>JAYEJW010000507.1:0-10609 GCA_034716535.1 Pseudomonadota bacterium | reverse complement strand
CATGAGTATTGATTTCACCGAATACGTCACCTGTCTGGACAAGGGTGATCACGAGCACATCGAAGCGCTCGAATCCTCCTATCACGAGGCGCAGCGGGTCATGTCCGCGCGTGGCCTGCAGAACTACCTGGAGGGCATGCGCGCATTCTGTACGCTTGGTCGCGGGCAGGATCTGGTCCTGACCTACGTGCAGGAAATGCCCGGCGTGGCCAAGGAGGTCGGCGAGGACATTATCCCCGACATCGTCGAGGCCATGATGAAGCTGGCCTCGCACACCTCCGGCAGCGTCATCACCCTGATTCTGGCCAACCTGCCGCTGGCGGCTTCCCGCCTTGGCGACGCCGAGGTCATGCGCGGCTTCCTCAAGCTGCTGCACCAGATGACCGGCAAGGCCCCGCGCGGCCTGCGTCCCATGATGGAGAACCTGGACGAATTGCTGTCCAAACTGACCCTGGGCGGCCTGCGGCGCTGGGTCATGTGGGGCGCCCAGGCCCATCAGCGCGACCTTGACGGGCAGCTGGCCTATTTCGGACTTCAGACCGAATCCGCGAGGGCGATTTTGCAGTCGGAGCGGCGCGGTACTCTTTTCATCGACAACCAGCGCAAACTCAATTTTTACCTGAGGGCCTTGTGGGCGCGCTCATTCTTCATGCGTCCCACTGCGGGTGACTTCGAGTCACGCCAGGGCATTCGCCCCTTCATCGAAGACTTCCAGATCCACGTGCCGGACGCCTTCGATCCGTTCCGCGGCATCGACGGCATGGAAGTCTACCGCGCAACCGCGGCGCACACCGCCGCACACATGGTGTACACGCGTGAACCGATTTCCGCGGAACAGCTGTCGCAAGCGCAGATGCGCATGATCGAGCTGTTCGAGGATGCGCGCGTCGAATACCTCGCGTACAGCGAGTTCCCGGGCCTGCGCAAGCTGTGGTTGCAGTTCTTCACCGCCGAACCGGACGGACAGGACGAGCTGGGCCAACCACACGAGACCATGGACCTGATGATGCGCACTACACGCGCCATCATGGATCGCGACTATCGCGATGAAATCGACGTGATCAACCAGGCTGCCGGCGACTTCGTCGCCAAGCTAGAGGAAGACCCGTACGACCCGCGCCTCTCGTGGATGGCCGGTGTCGATTTCTACAACCGAATTGTCGAAATCGCGAAGATTCCGAGCGTGCGCATCCTGTCCGAGTGGCCCATCCCCTACCGTGACGACAACCGTTACTTCTGGGATTTCTCGGAGAACATGTTCGAAACCCAGGGCGTCGACTACCTGCCCAGTTCGCAGCAGACCGTGCGGAAATACGTCAGCGTCATGGAGATGGTCAACGAGATCGACTCCGAAATGAAGGACGACAACCCTCAGGAAGTCTGGGTGCTGAGTAGCGAGTTGTTCCCCTACGAGGACGAAGGCATCAGCTACAACGAGATGGAAGGCGTGGAGCCTGTTTCCGACCCCTACCACTACAACGAATGGGACTACCACGTGCAGTTGGCGCGCCCCGACTGGGCCACCGTGATCGAGCGCAAGCAGGGCCGGGGCGACCCGGAGATCATGGATGAGATCCTGACCAAGCACAAACCCATCGCCGGCCGTATCCGCCGCCTGATCGACGCCATGCAGCCCCAGGGCATCGTGCGCCGTCGCGGCTACGAGGAGGGCGAGGAGCTGGACCTGAACGCGGCCGTGCGGGCCATGATCGACATCCGCCGCGGCATCATGCCGGACCCGCGCATCAACATCCGCATCGACCGGCACATCCGTGACCTGTCCCTCGTGGTGCTCATGGACCTGTCCGAGTCCACCAACGAGAAGGTCGGCGTCAGCGAGGGCGAGCCCGGCTACGAGGAGGCCCCGTCCATCCTGGACCTCACCCGCGAGTCCACCGGACTGCTGGCCTGGGCCATCGACAGCATCGGCGACAACTTCGCCGTTCACGGCTTCGCCTCCGACGGCCGCCACGACGTCCAGTACTACCGGTTCAAGGACTTCAACCAGCCCTACGACGACGAGGCCAAGTCGCGTATGGCGGGCATGAAGGGCGGGCTATCCACCCGCATGGGCGCGGCCCTGCGCCACGCCGGCTGGCACCTGACCCAGCAGTCCGCCCAGAAGCGCCTCGTGCTGGTCATCACCGACGGCGAGCCGGCGGACATCGACGAGCGGGATCCCCAGTATCTGCGCCACGACACTAAGAAGGCCGTGGAGGATCTGGCGATGCAGGGCGTCTACACCTATTGCCTGACCCTGGACCCCGACGCAGACCGCTACGTGGCCCGGATCTTCGGCGAGAACAACTACTCCATCGTCGACCACGTGGAGCGCCTGCCGGAAAGACTGCCGGCCGTTTTTGCCGCCCTGACAGGCTAGTGCCCTGACAGGCTAGTCTCACTGCCCATGCCGCGCTAGGATCTTGTCACGGCCACAGAATCTGAGGCATCCGACAATGGCAGAGCCTGCAATCGACCGTCTCTTGACAGGCGAAGAGCTCTACGACCTTGGAGACATCGGTCCCTGCGAGCTCGTTGACGGGAGAGTTGTCAATATGACGCCGACCGGAGCGGCACACGGCAAGACCGAAGTCCGGCTGGCCCGACTGCTCGACGAGTACGTCGAAAATCAGATTTTTGCCTGAGTGCAGCCGGTCTTTCTCTCGTCCCCTAACCACTGCCTCCTCGATGTTGGAGCGTGTGACCTGTCCCCTGCTCTTTGCCCAATTGGTCCGGTCTTGTCCAATATGCTGTAATTGATAGCAACCGAATCGGAGCGCACCGCCATGAGCAGCGTCGCGGAACGTCACGGCGTCAGCCTCGAGGACTACCTGGAAGGCGAGAAGCACGCCGACGTCAAGCACGAGTACATTGCCGGAGAGGTCTTCGCAATGGCCGGGGCCAGCGAGTCCCACGTCACCCTCGCCGGAAATCTCTTTGCGATGTTGCATAGCCACGTCCGCGGTGGGCCCTGCCGCGTCTACATCTCCGACATGAAAGTCCGAGTCGAAGCCGTCGATGCCTTCTACTACCCGGACGTCTTCGTTACCTGCGACGCGGCCGACAGCCGCGAGACCCACGTCAAGCGCAATCCCACCTTGATCGTCGAGGTGCTGTCGGACTCGACCGCCGCGTTCGACCGTGGAGCAAAGTTCGCTCACTACCGGCACCTGGAAGCGCTCCAGGAATATGTCCTGATCGAGGCCGACCGCGCGGCGATCGATGTCTTTCGCCGCAATGCCCAGGGCAGCTGGGTACTGCACCCCTTCACCGGAGGTGACGAGCTTGAGCTGGAGTCCCTCGACTTCCGTTGTCCGCTTGACGTGGTCTACGAGGACCTGCTCTTTCCCCGCAAGGCTACCAACACTGAGGGCTGATGTTCGAAGGACGGGAGATCAGGAGGGTACCGAGATGCGCCAAGCCGGTTCGCGCAAAAACGGAATCGATGCTCACCGAACCTCTGGAATCGTTCGCCAACCGTGCTGGTGGAGAGGCAGAGATCACGGAAACCAGCCGGTCAGGCAAACGGAAAGACCTGACCCTGTTCTTCCCTCGCCTTGCCGAAGCGCCGGGCGTGATTCAACAAACCCACGCAACGGCAGTAGCCGTGCTCCGGGTGGGGCAAGAAAATGTGGTCCGTCCCTGGTTTCCTCGCTCCATTGCTGAGCAGGCAAAAGGCAAGACTTGACACCGTTCTTCCTACCCGGACGTCTTCGTTACCTGCGATGCGGCCGACAGCCGCGAGACCCACGTCAAGCGCAATCCCACCTTGATCGTCGAGGTGCTGGCGGACTCGACCGCCGCGTTCGACCGCGGAGCAAAGTTTGCTCACTACCGGCACCTGGAAGCGCTCCAGGAGTACGTCCTGATCGAGGCCGACCGCGCGGCGATCGATGTCTTTCGCCGCAATGCCCAAGGTACCTGGGTACTGCGCCCCTTCACGGGAGGTGACGAGCTTGAGCTGGAATCCCTCGACTTCCGTTGTCCGCTTGACCTGGTCTACGAGGACGTGAGCTTTCCCAGCAAGGCTACGAACACTGAGGGCTGATGTTCGAAGGATCGGGAGATCAGGAGGGTACCGAGATGCGCCAAGCCGGTTCGCGCGAGAACGGAATCGATGCTCACCGAACCTCTGGAATCGTTCGCCAACCGTGCTGGTGGAGACGCAGACATCACGGAAACCAGCCAGTTAGGCAAACGAAAAGACCTGACCCCATCCTTTGCTTTTCACGATAAAATGCTTGATTTCGAATTGACTAAACCCGCCACCGCGGTTAATGAAACCAATTACGCAATGGTTATTCAGCGAATACCAATATGGCGCGCCTATTCGTGCTCGCTTATATTCTAACGCCGCAAAAAGTACAAAACTTCAGATTATTGGACTTCACATTGTTTCCGAATCAGATACAATCTTGGCGTTGTTTCTCGCTATACAAATTCAGTTCTCGATTGAAGGAGAATGCTTTGTCCTATCCAACGTTCAACCTTGCCCACCCACCACTGATGAGCGACCCGAACGTCTGGCCACCCGAACGTTCTGCCGATGATCCGGTGGGACAGCCTTTCGACGTTCTGCCCAAAGATTTTTTTGGCGTGCACGACCCGAAATATCCCTGGGTCGGGATGGATCACAATTCGCCCACGCAGTGGCAGCAGTGGAAAAATTACCAGACGCAACAGAAACAGGATGTCGATCACTATGTCGTCGTTCGCACGCGGTACTGGAAGCAAACCGGGCGGGCGGCCTATGGGGCTGAGACGACCGCGTATTATTCGTTTGAGGTGGGCACGACCTACACCCACACCAAGACGACGCAGGATTCCACAACCCAGCGCGTTGGCATTGATCTGGGCCTGAATCTGGGCGGCGATATGTTTGGCGGCGGCGAGGTGCCACCGGTGCCTCCGGTGGCCCTTTTTGCACTCCCCATGGATGTAACCACACAACTGGCTGAAGAAGGCGACGACGGCGGAGGCGGATCCGAGCTGAGCGCGAATTTCAGCTATGAGTTTTCGCACACGCTCGACATCACCACGACCGACGAAAGCACCTTTACCACCACCCGCTCGGTCAGCCGCACGATGGATTTCCTGGCCAACCACCAATACATCTACTGGCAAATCTCGCAGAGCCTGACGATGTATCGGGTGCCCGTCGGGTCAACGAATGCCCAGGCAATTGCCGCAGGCAATCCCATCGGTACCGTCAATTCCAAAACCAAAACCGTCTACGTCCAGGATTTCGACATGAGTCCAGGCGACGACGGGTCCGGCGATGACGGTGAATAAGTTTTCACCCCCGATTCTTTCAATCCAACCATTGTTAAGGAGTTCGAAATGTCCGGGCACACGACACTGAAAGCCGGCGCCACTGTGGTCTACTCGACGCGCCCCGTCGGGCTTGAAACAAATCTGTTTGCGCAATGCTCTGACAAGGGCGATTCCGTTGTCGGCTGGCACTATGAGCTATGTTGCCACGACCTGAACAAGAAATCGCTGCAGGCGGGCCAGCCATGGCAGACCTCAATCTCAAGCGCGGCAGGCGCTTTGGTTACGGTATCAAACCAGGGCTTCAACGACATCACCGTCTGGACGGACTATTGATCCGCCAACTGGGAGTATTTCAAATGACCACTGAACATGAAGAACTGAACGACGAACACCCGGCAATTACCGCCGCAATCCAATGGGCTGGCAGCGATCACAGCGTCGATTGGGACCAGGTCGCCCGCGTCGGCGACAGTTTTGCCGAAAGCCTGTCGATCCTGAACAGCCATCGCCGCCGCGCGATGCGGGTCGCGCTGCTTGAGGCGAACGGTCGTGAAAAACCAAAAGGCGACACCCCGCAGGACGAAGACCTGACACCGGAAAAGGCCGCTGGAATGGCCATAACCGAGCTTGGGCAGATCCTGGGGGCGGTCGAGGGCAGACTTTCCCCGGCTGCTCTTGGCTTCATCCGTTATTTGTCGGAACATCCCGAGGGCGCCGGCGCAATGCGTGCATGGTCCCGCCACGTGGGCTTTTCCAATAGCGAGATCACGTGGCTTTTCGAGGAACTTGAAAAGGTCGATCACGAGTTCTTCCGCTTGCTGGAAAGCGCGAATGGGCTCGATACCCTGCTTGAGCACACTTATTGCGGCAGCGACATGACCAAATTTGGCTTCATGTCGGTTGAGGGAAGCGAGGTTCCGCCTGCCCTGGCCCAAATGGTTGTGCGGTTTGCCGCCAAGGGGGTGACGCCGTCCATCTTCCACCTGATTCCGGTGGCCGGTGCGATGGTTTATCTGGCAGACGAGGTGTCGGAACACGAAGTGTCCCATCCCGCCTTTGAAAACACGCTTTTTGCCATGATCTCGGCTCGCGGCGATTGTTACAGCACGCGGACTTGTTCCGGAAAGATCCTCGGTCGGCGGATTACGACCAAAACCTGCAAGAGGATACGGGGCAAAAGCCTTCGTTCTGCCGGCGTCTGCATCAAGGTCTAAGCAGATCCGCCCTGTCCGGCACGCTGTCGGGCAGGGCCTTACGCAAATCCCCAAACCGCCATCCCCTTGCCCTCATCCGCAATAGATATGAAAAAGGAAAGAAGGGGGTCTTCCCTCTTGCCCGTTCGACATTCCGCACAAGCTTGCTTACTCGGGAGTAGCGCAGACCGAAGTAGTCACCGCCGTCTTCCATTGCGTGTCACCCGTTCGCGTTGGAAGCGGGAATGGTGCCATCCCGATCCGCGCATTCGCTGATCCGTTTCCCAACTGGCTGCGCCTCGGCCTGAAAGATCTCGCGAAAATCTGTGCCTGGAGGCACCTTGCGCTGCGTGGCGTCGACAGCTTCATCGAATCCCGAGAACGCCGGTGCTTGACTCGCCCCCGTGCGAAAAGGTGACCCCTTTCCGCCAGCACCGACGGTGCCTCGATCGCTGCCGGAAGGCCAGTCACCCCCCCCTGCGGAACGGAACCACCCGCCGCTCGACTGTTTGAATGTCCTTCTCGCGTTGCCGCTCGAGAATCTGCCGGAGCACCGGCTGGACCTCGCCGATGAGCCGCCGTTGGGTATCCTTCAGATCCGGAAAATAGTAGAGGATCTCGTACGGGACGGGTCCGCTGAGGGACTCCCTCATCGCGGCCGGTGCCGGACGCCAGGCGATACGGATCAGGCGTCCGCCCTCCCCGTCCTGGTGGGCGTAGCCGCCGTGATTGTCAACGAAGATGACCTCTTCTCGCTGCACCACGGCCTGGAATTGCATGGAGCGTATAGGGATGAATAGGCTGTCCGCGCCGCTACGGACCAGCAGCAGCTGCAAGGCGTTGTGAATGGCCGCAGGCAGGGCGGTCTGCTGGCGGGCATGTTCCTCCGGCCGAAAGAAGGTCTCGCGGACGTAGTAACGGGGCATGCCGCGGTACTCTACTGATTTACGGAGCGTTTCCGCGGTGCCTATGCCTTGGCCTCTGGAGAAGAGTCAATCGTCGTCACCCAACTCCGGGTCCCAGCCCTCGGCGCGGGCACGCTCCACTGCCGCGGCGTAGATACGTGCATGACGCTCCCGAAGCTCCGGAGGCAGACGGGAGGCCAGATGGCCGTAGGGCCCCCATGCCTTTGTCACCTTGTCGTAGAGGGCGTCGATGCCCTGCACCGTCCAGCCCGCGCAGGTCTCGCTCTCCGGGATGATCCCGAACACCCAGGCATCGCGGACGACATTTGCCGTGGGAGTCATGCCGCCTTTGGGTTCCTTGTCGATACCTTGATAGATCTTGTTCTGGCTCATCGCAATCCGCTCAAACTATGGTGTTGCGTACAATTGTGACCCATGGGGGCCCGCGCAGCCAAACTGCCCCTCCGGGCTTCTGCGACAACGGCCACCGAGGAAGGGCCGATCGAATCAGCGTTTGCCCTGACACAAAGGTGCGTACCGAAGGCTCACAGTCATGCACAGATCGGCCGGGACGGTCCGCCCTGGACCGGCGAGCGAAGCATGACCGCGCAGCGCTGCTGGTACCGCCGGTCGCAGGCGCGTCAGGACTTAGCGCAATCCGCTTCTTCACTCTCGGTACGTCGGGAAATCCAGGACGGAGTGATTCAGCGCTTCCACCGACGCCGCGCTCCGGTATCCGCATGGCCGGTTCTGCGAGCATTATTCGGGGCGGCCTCCGACGCGCTGTGCCTCACCACCGGCGACCGGGTCTCCTCGGCGTTGCACTCCACATACATGTCGAAGTGCGATTCGGCGGGGAAGGTCTGAGAGGTCACCCAGATCTGCGTGAAGTCGCCGCTCACCCGGGGCAGCACGGCCAGGGAGCTGGCGGTCCGGCGTTCGTCGAAGAAAGCGAAGGGCTCGTCCAGAAATAGCATCTGAGGACCCTGGATCACCGAGTTGACCAACTTCTGGGATAGGGCCATCCGGACGGCGAGCATGATCTGCCGCTGGGTCCCGCTGGAGATCTCGTCCAGGTCCATGAAGTCCCGCTTCTCGTTGGAAAACGCCTTGACCTTGAGGTTCTCGTCGATCTGCAGATGCTCGTAGCGCCCGTTCGTGAATGTGGGCAGGGAATCTGCGGACAGGTTGCGGACTTCGGTGTTGAAGCGCTGGGAGATGTAGTGGATCGCCCCCTTCAGGAGGTCGACCGCGAGCCCTCGCACCTTGACCCGGTACGAGAGCTCGTCGATCTTCGAGGAGAGACCCCGCACGATGCCGATCAGCTCCCCGTGCCTCCTGACCCGTTCCCGCTCGTGCTCGATCGTCCCGTCCAGCCGGGCGATCCCGCTTGCGTGCCCTGTGACCGAATCGTGCAGGCGCTCGATCTCCCGACCTGCATCCGCCTTCACCCGGGCGATGCCGGCCTCGAGCTTCTCGGCGGCTTGCCTGAACCCCTTCAGAGCAGCCGCATGCCTCTCCGGATCGAGCAGATCGGCTCCCGGACCGCTCTGAAAGCTCCGCGCCTTTAGTGCGACTTGGTCGTCCCCAAGGCTGGCGAGAAACGCCGTCGCCTCGCCCAGAGGCATGTCGTCGAGCCCCGTCAGAATCCTGTCCTTCTGACGGGCAGCCTCCTCTTCCTCGATCAATTGCTGCCTCGCATGCTCGTTCGCACGAAGCCGGGACCTCAGGCTGATGCCCCGGACCAGGAATGCGACGAACAGCAGGCTCAGAACACCGCCAATGAAGGAAAACCAGGGCTCGAGCAGGGTCTCCCAGTCCTTCGAAAGAGCGGCAAGCCAACGGCCGAGCGTCTGTGCCTGCGCGCTGTCGGGCGCCAGGCTGAGCAATCCCACGCCTCCCCAAGCCGTGAGTGCCAGCACCAGGAAGAGGACCATGAGTACTCGCGAGGTTCGTCTGCTAGACCGGGCGTCCGTCTCTCGCTGGTGCAGCTCCAGGTCGCGCGCGGCGAAGGTCGATACGTCGTCCGGGGCATCATCGGCGCTTGCGCTGCCCAGCGACCGCACAAGCCGTTTCTTGTACAGGGCTGCCATCTCGCGCAGTGCATCGAACGCGTCCAGCCGCTCCCGCAGATCAGCAGCGATCGCGCCAAGATCCCCGAACGGAGCGCCGGTTCGCTCATCCGACCCGTACCGGGGCTCCAGGTCCGACAGCAACCGATCAAGGCCCTCCGCCCGTGAGCGGCGATCGTTAAAGGATCCATCGGATGCCGAGCTCGGCAGGCTGGTCGCTGCATTGCGCACCGCATCGATCATCCCGGTGCCCTGATCGGACGCGTCCTTCAAGGCGGTGATCTGCTGCCGATCCTCGCTCAGGGCCGAATCTTCCGCCTCGCGATCAGCCTCCAGGGAAGCGAGGTAGCCCTCCCGAACGTTCAGCGCCTCTATCTGGCTCTCGACATCCTCCTTCTGTTTCTCGGTCTCGGTGATCTGTTTCCTAGCCCGGGTACCTTCCCTACCACAGCTCGAGACGATCTTCTCCAGCGCATCGACGCCCGCCATGGCTTTCACGGCAAAGCTGTGCGGATGCGGCGTCGTGATCTCCCGCTGGGCGAGATAGAAGGATTCGATGAACTCCTTGTAGCCGAAGCCGATGAGGTCCTTGAGGCTGGCCTCCACCTCGGCAACGCCCCGGACGACGGGCTCCTCTCCCGCCCGGCTGATACTCGCCCCATGATTCCCCAGCTCGTCGAGAAAACGGGCGACCTGATAGCGCTGGCCGTTGGGGGTGGTGAAGTCCAGCTTGATCGAGCAACGCGACTCGCCCCACCGGATGACCTTGTCCAGGTCCCGCGGCTCCAGGGAAAAGGTCCGGCCGAAGAGTGCGAAACAGATGCTCTCGCCGATGCTGCTCTTCCCCGATTCGTTGTCCCCAATGACTGCGATCAGGCCTTTTTCAGGGATATCGGCAAGATCCAGGGTCGAGTACTTGAGGACGTTCTCAGCCCGGACGCTATTGATGATCATCGCCAGATTCCCCGGGATTCCCTTCGATCTTTCCTAACACCAGCTCGACGGCTTCCCGGAAGACCTCGGGATCGAAGTCGTCTTCCGAGTTTCTGAGGCGTTCGAACTCCAGCTCGGCGAAGGCGGAAAACCCGATGACCAAGAGAAAGCCTCCAAAGCAACCGCGAGCAGGCGAGCCCGCGGGCCCGGCCAAGGATTTTTCCGCCTTCGC
>JAYEJW010000506.1:0-7658 GCA_034716535.1 Pseudomonadota bacterium | reverse complement strand
CTCATCCCACACAGGTCGAGGAGCGCAATCCTCCCCGATCTGTGCGGGACGCCTCCCCGCGTCTCACCTCAGATAGGTCGGAACGCTTCCCCTGAGACAGCGCGGGACGTAACACCTGCGAAGGGGCACCCATTCGGCTCACCTTCAGATCAAATAGGTCTTCGCCTCTTCTCCAGGATTCGGAAGACCGGCCACACGCCAGATGACACGGCACCCGCCGAACAGGGCGTAAACCTCAGCCTTCGGGATCGCCGTCGCGCGGCACACCAGTCGCATGTTCGGGAGCGCGCCAAGAGTGAGGAACTTCGCACGGATGTGATGAAGGACCCGCCAATGCTTCTCCGTGAGCACCCCCACCTCCTCGTCTTCCGCGATCTCGCGGCAGAGTTGCTCATTCCAATAAGTCGGATCCAGCAAGAAACCGTCCGCATCGAATAGCGGTGGTTGGCTTTCTGCCGCTTGTCGGGGCGCTGTCTCAACGGAATGCATCTTTGTTGTCTCCATCTGGGGGAAAGGTCTTCGGGTACGCCGCCCCGAGCGCAGCGATGGTTCCGATTCCAGATGCGCCCGGGCTTGATTCAAAGTATGGAAAGGCACGTAAATAATGTAAAATAATAAGTTATTCTGATTTATCATTTTTCTTGATATGGAGCTTCGTCAACTCCGTTCCCTGGTAGCCCTCGTTGAATCGGACTTCAGCGTCAGCCGCGCGGCCGCTCGCCTCAACCTGGTGCAGCCCGCGGTCTCCCAGCACCTGAAGCAGGTCGAAGAGGAGCTGGGCACGCACCTGTTCCGGCGCTACGGAAAACGGCTGGTTGGCCTTACGGATGCCGGGGAGAAGGTTGTGCACTACGCCCGCAGAACCCTGGCAGATACCGCCAACATCCTGGCCATCGGGCAAGATCACGTGGAGGACGATAGCGGCGTGCTACGCATCGGCACGACGCACACGCAGGCGCGTTACGTTCTGCCCCCGGCGATCCGCCTCTTCCGCGAGGCCTATCCCGCCGTCGAGGTACAGATCCACCAGGGCACTCCGCGGCAACTTGTCGACATGACGCTGCAGGATCTCGTCGATGTGGCCATCTGCACCGAGGCGGTGGGGAATCACCCGGCACTCTCGGCCATCCCCTGCTACCGCTGGAACCGGTGCCTGATCGCGCCGCTCGGACATCCCGTCCTTGACGTTCGACCCATCACCCTCGAACTGCTATGCGAGCACCCCATGATCACGTACGTATCCGGCTTCACCGGCCGCGGGCAGCTGAGCGACACCTTCGCGAAAGAGGGACTGCGTCCGCGGGTGGTTCTTAGCGCCGCCGACACGGACGTCATAAAAACCTATGTTCGAGAAGGTCTGGGTCTGGGAGTCATTGCCGCTCTCGCGCACGAACCTGAACAGGACGCGGACCTCGGCAAGCGCGATCTCAGCCACCTGTTCCCCTGGGAGGTGGCGAAGATTGCCTACCTTCGCGACAAGTACCTCCGCCGGTTTCAACAGCAGTTTATGGATCTGTTCCAACGGGAGGCGGCTGCGATCAGCCGTCGGAAGCGTTGATCCCGGAGTCGGCTTTTTTACCGTCCGTCTCGTCGATAGGGACAACTCAGGACGCGCCGCTCGGCCTAGAAGCAGCGGTTTCTAGGTTCAATGGGCAGGCGGCGATCAAGTCTTTGCGCGCCAGGACACCGACCAGTTTCCCGACCCGGTCGACCACAGGCATCTGCCTCCCCATGTGGGAACGGAATGCCCGCAGCATGGCGCCAACATCTGCGTCCTCGCTCAAGATCACCGGTGGTCGCGTCATCACGGATTCGACCGTAACACGCCGCATCAGGCGAAGGGCGTCCGCTTGTCGTTCGGCGGGCCGGAGCATGAGATCGAGGAAGGTCACGGCGCCTAGGCGGTGAAGGATATCGGCCTCGGAGAGAATCCCGATGACCTGCCGCTCTCCGTCCACCACCGGCATGCCCTTGAGGCCGCGGTCGGCCATGGTCGCGCACGCCTCCGCCAAGGTCAGACCGGCGCGCAATGCTGTGCGCTCCGCCCGCATGAGATCCTTCGCCCGCAAGCCACCCACCAGCCGGTCCATGGCGTGCTCGAAAGCGAGCCGGTAGAGCGCGCGGAAATCGTCCGTGGTGATGTCCAGGTAACCGGGCAGCTGACGCATGGCGTCAACGACGTCTTCGTCCGTCAGATCCGGGGCCAGTCCAAGCGCGTTCATTTCCGATTCCTGAACTGTCATTCGGCAACCCCTGTGCGTGGCCGTTCAGAGCGACACGTCAGTACGCGGCGCGATCGTCAATACCAAAGCTCCGGATATCGTCGCGTGGCGCTCGCGTTGTTCACCAGTACGCCGACAAGGAGCAGGATGAGCGCCCCGAGACCCGCCGGGGTAAGCACATACCAATACCCGAGCCCGTGTACCTGATCTGAGCCGATGACGGCGATCAAGGCCGTCGCACCGCCGGGCGGGTGCAGAGTGCGAGTCAGGTGCATGAGCGCAATGGCGCTCGCAACGGCCATGGCCTCCGCCAAGCCTGGAAAGGGGTGCAGCAGCTGGAAGCAGAGAACCCCCACCGCCGCGGAGATCATGTGACCACCCACCAGATTTCGCGGCTGGGCGAGCGGGCTGCGCGGGGCGCCGTAGACGAGGACGGCAGAGGCGCCGAAGGACCCGATAACGAGCAGGTTGTCCGTACCGGAGAAAAACCACTGCCCCAGCAGAGCCACCGCGCCGATGCCGATAAACGCCCCCAGCCAGGACCATAGGACCTCAGACGTCGACACCCGCGGCGGGCTACCCCGCGTGGTGCCGCGCATCTTCTTAACGTAACGGGTGAAGGCATCCCGTAGCCCGGCACCGCGACCGGTTCTTACAGCGGATTCCGTCCGACCCGTCCCGACGTCTGCGCGAGTGCGCCGCCCCTCGTTCGACGGAGGCTCATGCGGTGATCCGCCGGGCCCTGGTGACCTAAGATGCATCGGGAAGTTGGGCGCAGGGTACGGCGGCAGCCGGACTACTTCAGGGTACCGTCCACAGTAACGGCCCTGCCCGGAAGGTACTTGATTACAGTCAAGGCACGGCATTGTCATGTTGCGCGACGAGATGACTGAAATCGACCCGTAGAACGAGCAGATCCGACGAGTGCTGCTATCTTCAGACTAGATGGCGCGGCCCGCAGGTTGCGCGGCATTCCCGGAGAGACCAGACCAAGGGGGGCAGACATGGCGACGCTCGAACGAGGATCCAGCGGACCGGACGTAAAGAAACTGCAGAAACGCCTGAAAAAGGCCGGCTTCGACCCGGGAGACATCGACGGCGAATTCGGCGGTGCCACGGAGGCCGCGGTCATGGCGTTTCAGGCAAGCAAAGGGCTACTGGCCGACGGTGTTGTCGGCCCAAAGACCCTGTAGGCCCTGGGCAAATCCATGGCGAGCGTGACACCGGATCAACCACTCACCGACGGGGCAGTGACAGTGGAGCGGGTCTCGCGCATGTTCCACGATGCCCCGGTGAGCAACATCCGCAAGCACCTGCCACAGGTCGTGGACGCCCTGAAGGAGGCGGATCTCTACGACAAACCCATGGTACTGATGGCCTTGTCCACCATCCGCGCGGAAACTGCGGGCTTCGTCCCCATCAGCGAGTTCAAGTCCCGCTTCAACACGTCCCCCAACGGACATCCCTTCGACCTCTATGACAACCGCAGAGACCTGGGGAACCGGCGCAAACCGGACGGCGCCTCCTACAAGGGCCGCGGCTTCATCCAGCTCACCGGCCGCAGCAACTACAAGGACATCGGCAAGCGGATCGGGCTCGGCAACAGGCTGGTGGACGAGCCGGAACTGGCCAACGACGCCAAGATCGCCGCCCAGATCCTATGCGCCTTCCTCAAACGCAAGGAGATCGCCATCAAACAGCTCCTGCTCGAGAACGACCTGCGCAGTGCACGCCGGCTGGTCAACGGCGGAAGCCACGGATTGTCGCAGTTCACCGAGGCCTATCGCATTGGCCAGCGGGAGATTCCGGACATCGCTTGAGGACCCTGGAGGCCGCCTAAACGACAAAGCGCGGGAGCAGGGGAACAAACTCCGGCAAGCAACAGCGTTCGCGGGACGAACGAGGTGCTTCGGGGGAAGATTCCAAACGAATCGGCCTCAAAGAGGGGTAACCCGTCCCCAAGTCAACGCAAAGGAGGACAACATGGCTCGTGGACGCATACGACCGGACATCGTGACCTGGATCGATCTGGACTTTGACGACGGGTTTCCAAGCTTCCCCGATCAACAGTTCCTGGCCGAAGGAGACTCCTGGTTCACGATCAGCGGCTTTCCCGTATTCAATCTCCTCTTCGAGCTTCGCTTTCACAAACATACGCGTATTGTGAACTGCGGATTTCCCGGTGACACCATCAAGAACATGTCGGCAATCGCTCGAAACCCGAACCTGCGTCAGGCCTTGACAAGCAGGAATTTCACCTGGGATGCGATTCTGCTCAGTGGGGGTGGGAACGACCTCATCGATGAGGCCGACGACATCATTCTGGCGAAAAACGAGCGCGGTACGGTCCAAACACCGGCCGACTATTGCGATCAGCAGAAGCTGGGCGACCTGATGGCGGAGATCCAGGACGGCTACCAGCGCATCGCCGCCCTTCGTGATCGCCCCGGAAACCTGTCGCGACATGTCCCCATCGTGACTCACACCTACGACTATTCGACACCACGGAACTCGCCGGCCAGGTTCTTCCTGGCAACACTCGGGCCTTGGCTGTTCAAGGCCTTGAAGAACCAGCAAGTGCCGGGTGCGGACTGGGTCGCCGTTGCCGATTACCTTGCCGATCAGTTGGCGGAAGCGATACTGGCGCTAGAAAAGGGCTCCGCCAAGATCAAGAATTTCCACGTCGTCGATACGAGGGGAACGCTGAAACGAGCAGAGCAGGGAGCAACTTCGTCGAGCAACGACTGGCAGAATGAGATCCATCCGAATGCCAATGGTTACGAGAAGCTCGCGAAACGCATTGAAAAACAACTCCATAAGGTCTTGCCGTGACCTTTCTGCCGAAGAAGGCGCCCTCGCCATCTGGAAATCCTGGTCTAGCGCCTGCGACTTTGTTCGCACGGAAGCGAAACGACGAGATCTGCTCGCCTCTCGCGGCATGTGCAATGGGAGACCTGTGCAATGGGAGACCCCGCTATTCCCCTCGCTGGAGGGGGGGGGTTCGTAGCTTCCCCCAAGACCTTGCTCTCGCAGGACGGGAGCCCCCCTGCGCTTTCCCCAACCCGGCGGTTACGCAGTATTCGCGAGCGACAGGCTCCCCCTGAGCCGTTCCTTGTGCCGCCGTAGCAGGCTCAGGGTGTCGTCGACATATTGCTGCGACGAGGTCTCTCCGGCGACATACAGGTTCAGGACCTCCAGCCAGGCGTCATGGATTTCGCAGCGATCCGTGACGTCCCTCCGCTCCAGCGGACAATCCGGACAACGGCTGGCAGCCGCCTGGCCCGTGACAAGGTTTTTCTTCCAATTCCGGCGATATCGCTCGGCATTGCGCGCAATCCATTCCAGGGCCCTTTCGTGTGTTTGCTCTTCGGGGTACCTGCCGACATAGTCACGTATCTCGTCGAGCTGTTGACGGAGAAAGGTCTCCTCGGAGATGTCGAGCTGTTCGCAGCACCCCGCAAACCGGGCGATCAGGGCAAGCATGGGATCATCGATCGCGAAAGCGCGCATGTTCACACCTTCTTTCTTGTCTCTAACCTTCCAAGATTAGTACCAACTGCGCCCAGGGTCGATACCAAAGGCACACATTTGGTGTTTGGTGCCGAAGGCGGCATTTCGCAAGTTGGCCTGGCACGAAAAAACCTGCCGGCGGAAAAAATCCCGCCTCTCTCCCCTGGGACGAGCTTTCGATCCCCGAGGCCCAAAGAACCCCACCATGATCCCGTTTGACATACGTCAAGGTTGGCGTAAGGGGTGATTTCTTAATTTGACCCTACCGTGGCATCTGCCTTGTCTCGCCAACCCCTAAGGGGGTAGGAGAACCGGATGGACCTGTTCAAGACCAAGCGCATAGGCCCGATCTCGACGCGATCTGGACTGACCGTGCACAAAGGATCGGCAACCCTTGTGGAGGAATTGTCGGCCGCCGAGGTTCATCTGCCCGTGATATTCGCTTGATCTCAACCTTTTCTCCCGGAACAGATCGATGCTCAAGCCCTTTCTTATCCTGGCCAAGCTGGCTGCCCTCGGAACCCTGGGACTCACCGTGCTGGCCGCCGCCAGCCTCATGGCGCTGGCCGCAGTACCGGCCAAGTCCGAGCCTGGTCCCTCGATGCAAGTACCAGCCAAGCCCGATCCCGGTCCTTCGATGCAGAGGCGCACGGAGCTGCTACACCTGCTTGAGCAGGACTGCGGTTCCTGCCACGGGCTCACCCTCGCCGGGGGACTCGGTCCCTCACTCAAGGCCGGCGACCTTCGCGGCAAGCCGGCGGAGTTTCTGACCGCGACCATTCTCTATGGTCGGCCGGGTACCGCCATGCCGCCGTGGCGGGCATTTCTCTCCGAACAGGAAGCGGCCTGGCTCGCCCGCACGCTGAAAGGGCAGACCCCATGATGCACCAAGCATTGGTGCTTGCCGTCGGCATCATCGCGCCGTTCGCCTCCGCTTTCGCGGAACAGACCACACGCGGCACCGGTGACCTCGGCGTCGTCGTGGAGCGCGCGTCGGGCAGCTTGCAGGTCATCGAGACCAGCGGCAACAAGGCGCTCGGGCGCATTGAAGGATTGGGCGATCTGTCCCACGCCTCGGCCGTATTCTCCCGGGACGGCCGCTTCGCTTACATCTTCGGCCGAGACGGCGGCCTGAGCAAGGTGGACCTGCTGACCGGCGCATTGGTCAAGCGTATCGAGCAAGCCGGCAACAGCATCGGTGGAGCCATCTCCCAGGACGGGCTCCTGATCGCGGTCTCGAACTACGAGCCCGGCGGCGTGCGTGTCTTCGACGCTGCGACGCTGGACCCCATGGCCGACATCCCCGCCGAACACGGGACCGACGGCAAGCGCTCCAAGGTCATCGGTCTGGTGGACGCCCCCGGCAACCGCTTCGTCTTCAGCCTCTGGGACGCGGGAGAGATCTGGATCGCGGACATGACCGATCCCCAGCAACCGGTCATCCGCAAGTTCAAAGACATTGGCCGTCAACCGTACGACGCCCTGATCACGCCCGACGGGCGCTACTACATCGCCGGTCTTTTCGGCGAGGACGGCTTGGTGCTGCTGGACCTGTGGCACCCGGAGGCGGGTGTACGGCGCATCCTGCCGGGCTACGGTCGCGGTGAACAACCGCTGCCCGTCTATAAGATGCCGCACCTAGAGGGCTGGGCCGTGGCCGGCCGTCGTGCCTTTGTCCCGGCGGTCGGTCGCCATGAGATCCTGGTCATCGACATGGACACCTGGGCCGAGGTCGGGCGCATCCGGGTCGCCGGCCAACCGGTCTTCGTCATGGCCCGTCCCGACGGTCGTCAGGTCTGGGTCAGCTTCGCGTTTCCGGACAATCACCGCATACAGGTCGTCGACAGCGAATCCCTCGATGTCGTCAAGGAGCTCACGCCCGGCAAGGCCGTGCTGCACATGGAGTTCGAGCCCCGCGGCGAGGAG
>JAYEJW010000505.1:0-7666 GCA_034716535.1 Pseudomonadota bacterium | reverse complement strand
CGCGGCCGCTCACTTTCGCTGGCCGGAGCCAAACCTCACGCTAGTGCGGACCGCGACCCGGCGTTTGACGTGGACCCTGATCCCGGCGGTGATGCTCATGTACCTCGCGGTTGTGCTCGACCCGCTCCAGGTTGGTGGCACCATGGGACGGCTCGCCGCCATCGTTGCCTTCGGCACGGTCGCCTGGTTCATGTACCGGGTCTTCCATCCGCGCCGCGGCGTCACGGCCCAGCTGCGCCACCCGGATGCCTATCCGTTGCTGATGGGCAGCTACTGGCTTTGGTATCCGGCGCTCGTGCTCTACCCGGTCGTGACGATCGCCTTGGCATGGTCCGGCTATCTGTACACGGCCACAGTGGAAGCCAACAACTACCAGGCCTCGATGCAGCTGGTTTTGGCGCTGCTGCTGCTGGAAGCGCTGGCCCTGCGCTGGCTGCTCGTGGTGCGCCGACGACTCTCCTATGATGCGGCTCTGGAGCGGCACCGGGCGGCCTCGGAAGCCGCCCGATCAGAGCCGCGGGAACCTGGCGGGGAGGCCGCGGAGTTGCGCCTCGATGAGCCGCAAGTGGACTTCTCCACACTCAGCGCCGACACCCGTGCACTCATCCGCTTCAGCCTCGGTTTCGTCGCCTTCATCGGCTTCGTGCTGATCTGGTCCGACACGCTGTCGGCATTGCGTGTATTCGAGGAGCACGTGCTCTGGAACAAGACGGTTTCAGTGGGCGGCGAGGAGCAGCAACGGCCCGTCACCTTGCTGCATCTGGTGCTCGCGCTGCTCTTCGCCGTCGGCACCTGGGTTCTGCTCAGGCGGCTGCCGGCGCTGCTTGAGCTCATCTTGCTGCGACGCTCTGCCCTGTCTGCCGCGGACCGTTACGCGGTCACGACGTTCACCAGCTATGTCATCGGGGCGCTCGGCATTTTGCTGGTGCTCGGCACGCTCGGCGCGAGCTGGACACACCTGCAGTGGATGGCGGCGGCACTCAGCGTCGGCATCGGCTTTGGCCTGCAGGAGATCGTCGCCAATTTCGTCAGCGGCCTGATCATCCTGTTCGAGCGGCCGATCCGCCTTGGCGACACGGTCACGGTGGGCGATACCGACGGTGTCGTCACCAAGATCCGAATCCGCGCCACGACCATCCGTAACTGGGATCGCAAGGAGCTGCTGGTGCCGAACAAGGAGTTCGTGACCGGCCGGCTACTGAACTGGTCGCTGTCGGATCCCGTCACCCGCATCATGCTGGTGGTTGGTGTCGCCTACGGCAGCGATGTCGAGCAGGCCTCGACCATCATGACAGGCATCGCACAGGCGAACGAGCATGTCATCGACGAGCCGCCGCCGATCGTGACCTTCGACACCTTCGGCGACAACGCGCTGACCCTGACGCTACGCGCCTTCGTCGAGTCCGTCGATGTGCGCATGGGCACCATCTCGGCGCTGAATCGGGCCATCAACGAGGCCTTCGCCGACGCCGGTATCAGCATCGCCTTCCCGCAGCGGGACCTGCATCTGGATACGACCCGACCGCTGCAGATCGAGCTGCGCAGAACATAAGCCGGAGCAGATCGTTGTGACCAGTAGACGGACGCTTCAATGCTAGGAGCCTGTCGGATTATGGATGAATCGACTGCGGAAGTGGGAGAGCGGTCCAATTTCCCCCCGATTTGAGTGACATAGGCCCACTATGCGCCTCAAATCGGAAGAAAATTGGCCTCGCTCTCCCGTCCCAGCCCCTTGCGGTGCGTTCGCAGAACTGCGAAGGTCCACCGGACCTTCGGTTTCTTCTCACCCCTCGCTACGATCCCCCATAACCCGACAGGCTCCTAGGCCGGTTTGATCGCCGCGTCATTGTTGCCGACGCCCTCATGGGTCGCGGCAGGCGTTCAGGAACCACCGCGGTTGGTGCTGCAGAATACCGTCGACGCCCTGCGCTGAGCCCACGGCCGGTTTTGAAAAAAAACCGTGAGCGCAGCGAACACCTTACAAGCTCATTGGCTGATCGCTGCCCGCTTGTAGAAGCAATCAACACATAACGCAGACATAGCCCTCGACGTGGCGCCAAATGACAGGCAATTTTGGCGCTGATACGCTAGATTTACCTGGAGTGAAGGGGGGCTTTTCGTGTCGCCTTCGGCGAGACCGCCGGGTGCGGCGGCTCGACAATCCGTGCCTTGCCCGGCGGCGAGCCGCGAATGGGAAAAAAGCGGCATTGTCGTTGGCGGCCCTGGCTGCCAGGCGAGTGGCGGTGATGGTCCGGGCAAGCGCCGAGGGTAGGTGGCGGCGTGTTCCGTTTCGATCAATCCGAACAGGAGGTGGCTGTGATGAGAAGAATAGTGTTAACAGGTCTGGCGCTGGCGATAGGCTTTGTTGCGGGTGCGGCACAGGCGGAGGAGAACACGCCGAAGGAGGCGGTCAAAGCCTTATGGCAGGACCAGCACAAGGCGCTCGATGCACACGATATCGCGGGGGTGATGGGCACGTTCGCCGACAGTGACGACATCATGCTCATGGGCACCGGCCCTGGCGAACACTGGGTCGGCAAGGAGGAAATCAAGGATGCCTATGCCCACTTCATGAAAAACTTCGACCCGCATAGCAAAGAGGTCAAGTGCGGCGAGGGCGCGGGCACCTCTCGGGACGATGTGGCCTGGCTCACGGGAGTTTGCGACTTTACCGACAAGAAGGGAGACGAGTCGCGCCATTACATCCTCAATATCTCCGCAGTCCTGGTCAAACAGGATGATGCCTGGCGCTTCCACACCATGCATTATTCTCAACTCCTGGGCGGCGACAGCGAGCCTTCGCAAGCCGCTTCAGAATAGCGAACAAGGGAGAACCATCTCATGACTGACAAGCAGAAACCCTCCAAGACCCAGAGCGGCCCCGTGGCGGATTCCGACAGCGGCGAGGAGCAAGTGCTTCAGAGCCGCCGCGACTTTCTCATCGGCCTGGGCAATTGGTCGCGGGCAGTCATTGTCGGTGCCGTTGCCGGCGGCGCGCTGCTGACCGATCGACCCGCACAGGCAGGGGCATGGATAAACCGCCGCGGTGGCGGGGGAGGCGCCTGGGCCAACGGTCGTGGCGGCGGTGGCGCCTGGGCCAACCGTCGTGGCGGAGGTTATGGCGGCAGCTGGGTCAACAGACGCTGACCGGCGCCATTGCAATGACGAAACCCGCCGGCAGGGTTAAATATGAGTGATACCACGAGCCTACCGGCGGATGCGATTGTCTACCACATCCCCCTCGAACGCCTGTCGGCGTACCGCGGGCGCCGCCTGATCGTGCGCAGCGACGACCCGCACGCGCTGGTCGATCGGATCGGTGCGGTAGATCTCGACAACCTGGCCTATGTGCAGCTGCGCTCACTGCCGAGCGGCAGTGACGCCCTGGTCCACTGGGCCGAGGATCTGGGCATCGAGCTGGTACTGGATAGCCCGGCCGAGGACTTTGCACGGCTCTACGACTACGCCAGGCTGCTCGACAACCACCCGGCGCGGGTCTTGCTGCCGGTGGAGCCGGGATTCGAGAAGGCGGTCAAGCTCGCCGCCTCGCTTCAGTTCGCGGTCAGGCTGCAGGTCGGCCAGCCTACAGCGCCGCTGATAGAATCGCTCGCGCAGCTGCTGGATGACTACCTGCATCGACCCACCGTGGGGCAGCCCATCGAATATTTCCACAGCGTGCTGCTCGGCCTGTGTCATCGGCAACCGATCAGCCTGTGGGCGATTCAGGAAGAGGACCCGGCGCTGGTGCGCCATGTCGACCCAGGGGGCGAGGAACGCCTGCCCGGCAAGCTGGCGGGGGCCGACGTCGGTGTCCTCCCTGAAGCCTTCGTGGAGCAGTGGGCGAACCGTCTGCGAAGCGAAGGGGCCGAGTGCGCCGAATGCCCGTTCTTCGCCCCATGCCTGGGCTATTTCAAATGGCCGCGGCGCGACTACGACTGCGCGGGCGTAAAGACCCTGTTCCATACGCTGCAGCAGGCCGCCGACGCGCTCAGGGCCGATATCGCGGCCATACCCCCAGCCGAAGATGCCAGCCCACCATGAACCTAGAATCCTCAGTTGACCGCTTCGCATATGGGTTAAGCTCATGAATCGCATGGAGAATTCTGGTTTCAACAGGTTCACCTGTTGGATGAGGGCCGCTACGGGGCGGATTGCACGCTTGCGGCGGCGCATGGCTGCGTTGCAACTCCTTGCAATAGCAGGCTATTACGCGTCGTTGCGCCTTGCCCTGCACCACCGCAAGCGCACACTCCACCCCGTCCAACTGAGGATTCTAGGTTGAACGGCAATCACTTCTCCTTGATCCTGTTGGCGACCAACCAATGCAACGCAGCGTGCGAGTACTGCTTCGAAGAGAAGAGCCGTGACCACCTGACCATCGAGCGCCTTGGGCAGATCGTCGATAAGGTGCTGGACCACATGGACACCCATGGGATCGGTGCACTGACCATCCATTGGCAGGGCGGCGAGGCGATGCTGCTGCCGCCGCAGTGGTACCGGGAGGCGTTTGCCCTAATCGGGGAGACCGCTGCGAAGCGCGGCAAACACGTCGATCACGGCCTGCAGACCAACCTACTCCCCTACAGCCCCGAGTGGGATGAGGTCATCGCCGAGATGTTCGGCAACAGCGTCAGCACCTCGCTGGATTACCCGAACCTCTACCGCAAGCTGCCCGCGCGGGGACCTGAGCACTATGATGCGCTCTGGGCGAGCAAGGTGCGCATGGCGCGCTCGGCCGGCATCGACGTCAAGGTGATCTCGGTGCCCAACCGGGCGACGCTGGAGATCGGCGCCGAACGCTTCTATGAGCACTTGGTCGACGAACTCGGCGTGACCGATTTTCAGATCAACACCCCCTTCCCCGGGGGCGAGGCCAACGACGCCAAACAAGAGCTGGAGCTGGACGTCGCGGATCTGGCGCGGTTCCACTGCGAGCTGGCCGATATCTGGCTCGAACGCGGCGCGGATCGGGACGTGAGCATCGGGCCGTTCGACCAGCTGGTGAACTACTTCACCCAACGCGATGCCACCCTCCCCTGCATCTGGGGACGAAACTGCGCCGACGAGTTCATCGCCGTCGACGCCAGGGGCCATGTGGCCCAGTGCGACTGCTGGGTGACCAGCTATCCGGATTACCGCTTCGGAAATATCCTCGAATGCGACAGCTTGTCCGAGCTGCTTCGCAACAGCCCAGCCCGTCGGCGCTTCACCGAACGCCCGGTGCAGCTGGTGCAAAGAGACTGCATCGAATGCGACTACCTCGCGCTATGCCACGGCGGCTGCCCGATACGCACCTACAGCATGCACCAAACCTTGCTGGAGAAAGACCCCTACTGCGAGCTCTACAAGAGACTGTTCCGGCACATCGAAGAGCAAGCGACCCGGCTCGCCGGCGCCGGCGCATTGAACCCGCAAACCACCAACCAAGGCGAAGAAACCTTAGGGAGTTGATTGATGACCAATAGAATCTCGATGATCTTGGCGGCTGCCGCGCTGACGGCCGGCACCACCCATCTCCTCGCGGAAGAAGCGGCCCTACCCGCGACGCCCTACATGGGCGGCCCGGTGGAGCTGGTGGAAGCGCCCAACGGCGCGATCGCCAACAAGCGCATCCTGGACGGCATCGAGAAGGTGGCCTGGCTCAAGCCCACCATCGAGCAACCCGTGGACGGCATCTGGGTGTTCGGCGGCTACGGCTTGGCGCCTATCGCGATCATCGACACCGACGAGGGCCTGATTGCCTTCGATACCGGCGACACCAAGCACGATGGCGAACTGTTGCTGGAGGCGATCCGCACGGTCAGCGGCAAGCCCGTCAAGGCCATCATCTACGGTCACTCGCACACCGCGTTCGGTGCCGGGGTGCTGGCGGAAGGACAGGAGGATATCCAGGTCATCGGCCACCCCAACCTCAACGCCGTGGTCGAAGCGAACGCCAAGGCGGCGGGGTTTCCCGCCTATTTCCCGGAAATCGGCCCATACCTGACGGCGCGGGGATTGATCCAGTTCAATGCCTTCATGCCGAACGAGGGTCCGGATGCCTGGGTCGTGCCCACGACCCTGCCCGAGGACTTCACAATGGCCTACCTGCCGGTCAATACACCGGTCGAAGACGGCCAGGAGCTGACCGTGCTGGGGCAGAAGATGCAGTTCTTCACCAAGTACGGCTCCGACGACAAAGTGCACACCACCGTGTGGCTGCCGGACCGCAAGATCCTCTTCACCACCATGCTGTGGAGCAGCCCGCCGCAGTTGTATTCGGTGCGTGGCGACGTGTTCCGCGACCCGCGCGAGTGGATCAAGGGCCTGAAATTGAACCGTAACCTCGAGCCCGAGGTACTGATCTCCGCCGCGGCCCGCCCGGTGGTCGGCAAGGAGGAGGTGCGCAAGCGCCTGGAAGGTTACCTGGACGGCGCCAGCTTCGTCCTGGACCAGTCCCTGCGCGGCATCCTCGGCGGCAAGGGGCCCGACGATCTACGCGACCTGGTGCGCCTGCCCGACTACCTGCAGGAGGTGCCCAACAACCTGGAGAACTACGGCGAGGTGTCTTCCTATCCGCCGGCGATCCACTACCAGGCGGTGGGCTGGTACGACAACGACCCCGCAAACCTGTCGCCCGTGGCGCCAATGGACGAGGCCGAGCGTATCGTGCCGCTGATGGGTGGCCGCGACAGCGTGCTGGCCGCCGTGGCGGAGGCGATGGAGAAGAAGGAATACAGCTGGGCAGCACAACTGGTCAACTATCTCTACCGGCTGGACCCGACCGATGCAGAGGTGCGCCAGCGCAAGGCCGAGGCGCTGCGCCAGATGGCCTACGTTTCGACCGGTGCCAACAACCGGGCGCACCTGATCTCCCAGGCCCTGGCGCTGGAAGGCAAGGTCACGCTGCCCCGGGTGGTACCACCGGCGCCAGAGACGATTGCGGCCTTCCCGGCGACCTTCGTCGACTACTTCCGCGTGCGTATCGATCCCGCCCGGAGTGGCGAGACCGACCAGGTGCTGCGCTTCGATTTCCCGGATGGCAAGAGCGCCGGGCTGCACGTACGCCGCGCGGTCGCCGAGTTCATCGAGGACCCTGCCACCTACCCGCGTGACCCGGATATCGTTCTCAAGCTCTCGCCCGAGGCCTGGGCCAAGGTCTACCTGAGCGCGGCCCCCCTCGACGAGCTGGTCGGCGGCAAGGAGATCGACGTGACCCAGGGCGATGCGAAGGAGGCGGCCCGGGTGCTCGGTCTGTTCGATCGCTACGACCCCGAACGGGCCGTCGTTGTGCCGCCATCGACCCTGGTGCAGGGGCATATGTAGGGCCGTTGCGGCCGCATCTGGATGAAGACGAGGAGGAATCGGTTCATGTGCAGATTGTTACGCCAGCCACTGCTCTACGTCCTGATTCTGGGTGCGACGCTGTCCCAGGCCGTCGACCTCAGGTCAGCGGAAAGCTGACGGCAGGCACTTGCAGTTTCCGGCAATATCACTGATACATATACTCTAGCTGTCCCGTGTATCGTAAAGAGGAAACACGGAATGATCATCCAGTTGCTTCGACCAGGAATGAACAGAGCTATTCGGAATAACAGGGACAGACCACGTTTAATCGGCGGGCCGCGTCCGACCTCGGGTAGTACGCGCTGCGTAGCCCAAGAAACGTGGTCTGTCCCTGAATTCG
>JAYEJW010000504.1:0-1510 GCA_034716535.1 Pseudomonadota bacterium | reverse complement strand
TGCGCACCAGGGCCGCCTCGTCCAAGTCGTGCAGACCTGTGTTCCTTCCACCAGCTTCAGCAGGGCCTGCTGGACACCTTCCCCGGACACGTCGCGCGTCCCGTGAGCGCTCTCTCCCTGGCGGGCCAGCCGGTCCACTTCGTCGATGTAGACGATGCCCCACTCGGCGACCTCACGCTGCCCGTCCGCTGCATCCAGCAACCGGACGAGGATGCTCTCCACGTCTTCTCCCGCATAACCCGCCTGGGTGAGGGTCGTGGCATCGGCCACCGCGAAGGGCACGCCGACGATGCGCGCCAGGGTGCTCGCCATCGCGCAGGGTCGTGTCGTTGATTGTGACCTGGGGCAGGGCGGTCGTCACGGCGTTCGCTCCCGATTGCTTGAGTCGAAACAGGCAAACGGCGGGCCAACCGATTCCAGCTACCGATTTTCAGTGGGTTAGGCGATGGACCTTGCCGCTTTGGCGGGTTTGGCGACAGACCCGCGGTGGCTGCACTGTGGCAGATGCGACGAGAAATCTGTCCGGTACGTCCTTGACTACGTTACAGTAACCGCCGTATTCGGGATGCTGATTTTTCTGCGTTGCCAGGGGGTACGAAGTGCAGATCACGGGGATGCTGTGGGGGGCGAAGCTCCTCAACTACGTAGGCTATCCGACCTCGGAGGTGCTGGGGCCGGAGGCGACCGGCGAGCAGGTCAAGGACCTGATCGACCGCTACGGCAGCGTGTTGATCAAGCCGGTGTTCAAGGGTGGGGTCGGCAAGAAGGGTAAGGCCGGGCTGATCGGGCACGCGACCGATGTCGCCACCGCGATGCGCGAGAAAGAGCGTCTGTTCTTTGTCGAGCACCAGGTCGGTCACAGCCGCGCAAAAGCCGAGGGGGTGACCTTCGAGAGCGCCATCCCGGCCGAGCACGAGATCTATGTCTCCATCACCGACGACACCCGCTACCGCGCCCCGACCCTGACCATCACCCACCATGGCGGGGTGGACATCGAGGAGCTGCCCCCGGAGCGGATCGCAACCATCCCCTTCGATGCCCTGACCGGCTTCAAGGGCTTCATTGTCGCCAATGCCCTCGACAGCATCGACGCACCGCGCGAGATCATCAGCCCGCTGGTGCAGAACCTGCCCAAGCTGTGGGACCTGTTCAACAACTACGGCATGAGCATGCTGGAGCTCAATCCCATCCGCATGATGCCCAAGAGCGGCGGGCGGCTGGTCCCGGTGGCCTGCGACTTCAAGTGCGCCTTCGACACCGACGACCCGGCCTGGCAGCGCCTGGAGCTACCCGCCAGCCTGGAATCCGGCAACTACTCGGCCTTCGAGCTGGAGGTCAACGAGCTGCGCACCTATCAGGGCCAGTCGGACGTGTTCGTGACCAACGATCAGGGAACCATCACGGCCATGACCTTCGGAGGCGGCGCCAATGCGCTGGTCACCGAGTTGCTCGGCGACGTCGGTACCATCTCGTCGGACTTCGGCGGCAATCCACCCTACCAGAAGATGGC
>JAYEJW010000503.1:0-1511 GCA_034716535.1 Pseudomonadota bacterium | reverse complement strand
CCCGAAGGCCGGACTATTCTTGGACGTGTCCGAACGGACTCGGCAGTTTCCAGGTTCAATCGTCAGAGCGCAGAGGACCGCGTAGGCGCTTGGTCCCAGCGCGCCGGCGCTTGGATTCCAGCCTGCGTTCTTTCGAGGCGCGCGTCGGGCGGGTTTGTTTGCGCGGCTTGGGCTGGTGGGCGGCCTTGCGGATCAGCATGAGGAGGCGTTCCAGGGCGTCCACTCGGTTACGCTCGCGGCTGCGGAAGCGGTGGGCATCGATGGTAAGGACGCCGTCGGTGCTTATGCGCCCGCCTGCAAGGCGGAGCAGCCTGCGGCGCACCTGCTCCGGAAGTGACGCGGAACGCAGAACGTCGAAACGCAACTGCACGGCGGTGGCGACCTTGTTGACATTCTGGCCGCCGGGTCCGGGAGCGCGGATGAAGCGCTCTTCGAGCTCGCCCTCGTCGATACTGATGGACGGCGTGACCGGGATCATCTTGCGGATTTCAGTCTCGGCTCGCGCCCAGCCGTCGCTCTAGGGTTTCACTGCTTCAATGCTGGCCGATACCAGGTAATCCTCCACCCCCCGCCCCGGCGCCCAGTCGCGGATGAACGCCCGGCTCTCGTCTTTGGGGCCGATCTTGATCTCCTCGAATCCCGCAGCCCGGATCATGGCTTCGAGGTGGTCGATCATGACTGCCCCGGCCATGCAGCCGGAGTGCAGCTTGGGGTCGCCCTTCATCTCCTCCGGGAGCTCGGCGGTCGCCACAACGTCCGAGATGGCCAGGCGTCCGCCGCTCTTCAGCACCCGGAAGGCGTCGCGGAAGACCTGGGGCTTGTCGGGTGATAGGTTGATGACGCAGTTGGAGATGATGACGTCGGCGGTATTGTCCTCCACGGGCAGGTGCTCGATCTCACCGAGCCGGAACTCCACGTTGGCGTAACCGCCCGCGTCGGCGTTGCGTCTGGCCTTGCTGAGCATGTCGGGGGTCATATCGACCCCGATGACCCGGCCGCCGGCGCCCACCTCCCTGGTTGCCAGAAAACAGTCGAAACCACCCCCCGACCCCAGATCGACGACCACCTCGCCCTCGCGTAGGGAGGCGATGGCACGAGGGTTGCCGCACCCGAGACCCATGTCCGCACTCTGTGGGGCCGCGTTCATATCGTCCTGGCTGTAGCCCAGACGCAGGGAGATCAGGCTGTTGAGCTGGACGTCCTGCGAGACGCCGCAGCAGCTGCTCGGCTCGCCGCTACAGACCCCATCGTCACTCGCGCGCGCGACCTGTGCGTAATCCTCCCGGACCCGCTGCCGGATCGCATCGGCATTGGGGGGGTCCCCCCGGCCGCAGTCCGCTGTCTGCCCATTGCCCTCGGGGATGGGGTATCGCTCTGGCGTGGATTTGCTCATCGGTTGTTTCTGTGTCCGGCGTCAAGGCTCAAGTGTAACCGGCTGAGGCAGCCGGGTTCATGGGTTGGAAATCGGCAGCGTGGCTCGCGTTCGGGCGGGCGAGGGCCGTTGGCTCACT
>JAYEJW010000502.1:0-1512 GCA_034716535.1 Pseudomonadota bacterium | reverse complement strand
TGTACATCGCCGAGACCTTACGTGAGCGCCGCAGGGGTAATCCCGCTCCGGTTCTGCCAGCTACCGCCGGATAAAAGTGCACTATGTCTTTGGGGGCAGATCGACACCGGGGTCTGAACGCTTACTATTGGCGTAACACCTAAACGTCAGCGTATGGAAGTTTCTTATGCAGGAGGTGTTATGGTTATGTATCCAGTAGAAAAAATTGATAATAATTATACTAAGAAACTTTTGCTAGAGAGTGAGGAGACTGCAATCCAAAGACTCAAAACATATAAGTATCAACAGTCATCACTAAAATAACGCATAGAGAGAAAATAGAGAAAATAGGTAGAGAAAATAGGGACGGACCACGTTTTGTCTTGTTCTGCTATGCTTAACGGACCAGTGCGTCCTTGAGAACAGCCTCTTGCCGAGAAGACCTCGCCTTTGTGCCTCCGGGATCCCGATGCATGTCATTCTGCGCGGTATTGATCGGAGCGCGATCTTCTTCGCCGACGATGACTATCGCCGCTTTCTTGCCCTGCTCGCGGAGGTTGGCGCCTCCGCATCGGTCACTGTGCACGCGTACGTGCTGATGACCAATCATGTGCATCTGTTGATGACCGGGTCGTCCGACAACGGCGTTTCGGCGGCGATGAAGGGTGCGGGGCAACGCTATGTGCAGTACGTCAATCGCACCTACCAGCGAACAGGTACCCTGTTCGAAGGACGCTTCCGCTCTTCCCTGGTGGAAGCCGATCCCTATTTGCTGGCCTGCCAGCGCTACATCGAGCTCAACCCCGTGCGTATAGGCATGGTCGAAGCGCCGGGCGACTATTCCTGATCGAGCTATCGTGCCAACGCGCTCGGTGTCGCCGATCCGCTCGTCTCGCCGCACGCGCTCTATGCTACCCTCGGCAACTCCCCCGAGCAGCGGCAGAGCGCTTACCGTAGGCTGTTTGCCTACACTTTGAGCGACGATCTCCTCGCGCGCATCCGCGAGAGTGTGAATGGGGGATTCGTGCTCGGCAACGAGCGGTTCGCGCGCGAGATCGCGGTGATGCTCGGAAGGCGGACCTGGAAAGGATCGCCCGGTAGACCGAAGAAGCTGGCTCCGGACGATCGACAGGCAGAGATGGCCGTTTAGCGGCGTGAGCCAGGCTGGCGGAACATTCGATCCGAAGCGCTTTTTTTCACACGGCAAATCTAGCGCAACATAGAGTCATTGGGCAGACTCGGGAGGTTCCACGTGAGAGACTCGACTGTGCGAAGGGCACACGGGCCGTTAGCGGCAGCGGCCGCATTGGCCGCGTTCATGATCGTACTGGCGGCGACCGCAGTCGCCTCGGGGGGCGATGGTGAATGGCACTCCAACTGGGCGTCTCCCATCGTCGGCCAGGTCCAGGTGGCGGGTCAGCCGAGCGCCGGGTGGCGGGTGGAGCTCCATGCGGGCAGCCCGAGAGGCTCGCGTCTCCTTGACACCACGGTCAGCGGCGGCGACGGGAAGTTCCGCCTTCGCCGCAGGCCGAC
>JAYEJW010000501.1:0-1514 GCA_034716535.1 Pseudomonadota bacterium | reverse complement strand
CGGACTTGAACAGGTCGGGGTTACCGTCCGCCCAGCCGTGATAGCGGTCGATGCTGTCACCGACGCCGGGCTGCACGCCGACGAAGCCTTCCCCGCTCGCGGGCTGGGTCGACAGATCCGGGTTGCCTTTCTCCAGGCCGTAGTACACGTCAGAGGCGCTGACACCGGCGGTGAACAGAGTGGCGGCGATTGCGGTGATGATGGTCTTCATGATTTCGTCCCCTAGGTTTAACAATCTTTCTGCGACAGGTTGGGTTTTAGCGAGACCGTTTTCGGCACTCGCTTTTCCTATTGCAGCCGCCATGCCAAGTCGCGGATGACAGATAGATTATCTAGTGAAAACAGAAAGATAAAGCCGATTCTGCCCCGCCGCCCTAGGTGTTTGTGACCCGCGTTGAGTAACGCTTCGTTGAAGAGTTGCAACGATCCGTTTCAACGTTTCGTTACATGGAAGGTAGGACCATCAGGACCGATGCCGCCGCTGACCGCGGGTGCGCTCGATGGGAGCTGTCGGCAGAAGCGGCCAGCTCCGGCATACGCGGAACCGGCGGGAGATTGGTCTCTCGAAACCGCTTCTCGAGTGTTTGACGATCCTCGTGCGGAGCACTGGAAGCCAGTGCGATGGATGGCTGTTCAGCGGCATGGGGCGTTTGCCGACAGGCGCTGCAATGCTAATCTGTAGGCGAGGTTGAACGGTCTTGCTGAAACTGCCGCTATGAATCCGCATGCCGCCAGAAAGCTATCCCTTTACGAGCAGTTAATGGCCTTGCCGGAAGGACTGACCGGCGAGATCATCAACGGACAGTTGCGCGCACAGCCCCGCCCGGCCTGGTCTCATGGCCTCGCTGGCTCTCGGCTAGGTGCCGATATCGAGGGTCCTTACGGACGGGGGCGCGGCGGGCCGGGGGGGGTGGTGGATCATCGACGAACCCGAGGTCCACTTTGTCTTGGATACGGAGGTCCTGGTCCCGGATATCGCAGGCTGGCGCAAGGAGCGCATGCCATCCCCGCCAGAGGGGCACAAGATCCAGGTCGTGCCGGACTGGGTTTGCGAGATCTTCTCGCCGTCCACGAAAAGCACGGACCGGGAGGAGAAGATACCCTTGTACGCGCGCTATGGCGTCCAATTCGCTTGGCTCGTCGACCCGAAGACACATACGCTTGAGGCCTATGAGCTCGCCGATGCCAAGTGGAGACCGTTGGGCATGTACCGCGACGACGACATGGTCTGTGTCGCGCCGTTTGACGCAATCGTCATTCGGCTGGCGGATTTGTGGGGTTGAGCCGGAGCAGTCGGTCGGACGCTGATTGAGCTCAAGACACCTGAGCTTCAGGCCTTGTAAGGACAATGCTGCAATTTAAGATCCTCAGTTCCCCTCTGACCCTAGGCGGACTTTACCCCTCCGAAACTAGCCAATTTCAGCCGCTAGCCCCCGTGGTCACTGACTTTTCGCCATTTGTAATTTTTCATAATGTAGCCATGCATATGAAATAATAACGCTTGCATTCTGTGG
>JAYEJW010000500.1:0-7691 GCA_034716535.1 Pseudomonadota bacterium | reverse complement strand
GAATTGAATAAACCAGCCATCACGGTTAATGAAACCCATTGCGCAATGGTTATTCATGGAATGCTAATATAGCACGCCTATTGGTGGTGGCTAATATTCTAACGCCCCAAAAAGTACAAAACTTCAGAAAAAGAAGACGCTGGCCACTTCGAAAGGAATCATGGGGGCTACCAGTCTCAGGGCAAGATCAACGGAAATGATCGCCAATTTTCGATGGAAAGTCGATCGATACCCATGGGTATTGTTTAGGTCCGCTTTTGGCCGACTGCGGCCGTAAGGATAGCCCAAGACGAGCGAGGATTGTGGAGCCTCTCGGTGAGGACTGGCGACGGTGGAGCAGTCCGGGTGAGTTGGCGCGATTTAATCTGAGAAAATCCGGTGAGATAAACTGAGTGCTAACAGGGCGTCAGCGCGGAAAGACTCCGATCGGAGCGTCATGCGCACTCGGATCCAGACGCTCCTTGAGCTGACACTATAAAGCCCCTTTACGGGGTACTCGCGAATCGGCGAGAAGTGTCGAGCACGGCCTCGTACTGCTCTTTCCGACTAAGCTCCAGCTTTCCGAGCTGAGCAGACTTAGCGCGAGAGGCCGTCGATTGCTCCTGGGCACGCTCACGCGCCTGCAATTCTCGTACGGCGTGCAATTCGCTGCGAAGCCGTTCGGCCTCACTCTGTGCATCACGCCGCTGGCTTTCCAACAGGCTTTTTTCTTGCGCATAAGTACCCTGAAGGGCGTTTACTTCCGTTTCATGGGCTGCCAGCGTAGTCTGTTGCTCCTTGATCCGACTCTTCAGCTGCTCGACTTCCGCTCGACTCTGGGACGCTTGCGGTGTCCCGGTCAAACGTTCGAGCTTACGCTTGTCGTCCTCCAGCACGCTACGTGCACTTTTCACTTCAGTTGCTTGACGGTTCAGCTTCTGCTCTGTATTTCTCAGCTGCTGCCGCAAGGAGCCAGCGACCTGGTTACGTAAGGCGATTTCTTTCTTGAACGCGTCGCGCTCGGCCCGCAAAGTCGAGTCGAAAACCAAGCGATCTTCCGTGACGCCAGAGGCGCGGCGGTACCAGTCCAAGGCGACTGCCTTGTCCCTGGGAACACCTAACCCTCGTTCGTACAGAGACCCGAGACTCGTCTGTGCTGGACGGTGGCCGCTGTCGGCGGCTTTGCGATACCAGCCGGCGGCGCTGCCGTAATCGGGCGCTGCCAATCCCAATCCTCTCTCGTAAATCTCGCCGACGTATGTTTGTGCGACCGGGTCTCCGCCGCGTGCCTTCGGCAACAGGGAACTGAGCGCGGAAGAATAGTCGGAACGATCGAACAGGATGTATTCGCCGCCACGTATCTCGCAATCTCTTCGGGTGGCCTTTACGGGACGCCGAGGAGTCAGATAGGTCATCCTGGTCCCGAGTCGACGGATCTGCCCAGGCAACAGGCAATCGACCAGAACGTAGTTCTCGACCCCCTTGTCTGAAGAAGACGGTGCGGCCGTCGCCCCTGGTCCATAATCGCCGTTTTGAGGGGTAGAAGCGCAGGCTGTCAGGACCAAGACTAGGCCTGCGGATGCAACGCTCCGAACCCAATATGCCGAATGTTTTGAAATCATGTTAGTTCCGTGCTGCGAAGCTTCGCTCGCTCATCGTAACTCGGGCTCACGCTGGCTTTACCAAGAAGCTCTTGGCTTGGGCGACATCGGCCGCGCGCCCCCGCGGGTCGAGACAGAGTGAGGGGGGAGAGAACCTGTCGTGCATGCCATGTTTGGGTTAGTAAGCGCTTTGAACGTAACGCCATCGTCGCCGGATCGCAGAGCGTTGTAAGAGAGGTAGCCCGACTTGTCTTCGGCAAATCGCGCCGAAATGACAAGTTCCAACCTCAAGTATATCCGTACGACACAGGATTTCAGTTTTCTGCCAGAAGCGCTTTCTGGCGAAAACCAGGCGCGCGAGTCTCGAACAAAGGATCATCCGGTCGTAGCAGCGCGAGCTCGAGGGCGGCGGCATTGCGCTGTCGCTGAAATCCCAGTCGGAGTACCTTTCGGCAGTGAGTCTCACTGACAGGTTCTCCCACAAGATAGCGTGTCCCGGCCGGGAAACCCCCCTCGTTTGCTTTCCACCAAGCCTGAATGCGTTCGGGATCGGGCCAAGGGAGGTCTTCGTCCGGATCCATGGAAACGTCTTCGTCCTCCGGATGTTCCGTAGGCCCGGACTCGAAGCCCTCCGGCGATTCACCCTCGAGGTCTTCCTCCGAGATGTCGATCCCTGTGATGAAGCTGAATGCCTCTCCCGCCACGCGCGCGAGCTTGTGCGAGGTCTGCATCTGCTTGATGAGCCAAGGCGCGTAGACCGGATCGCCAACGGCGCCGCAGGCAACAACCAGATCGCGCTGACGGTCGGGATTTTGTGACAAGCCTCTCAACCAGCCTTGTGCCTCGGACGGGCTGAGGAGACGTACCAGGGTGCGCAGGGAAGCTCCTGCGAAAGGCGATTCTGAAAGAGCAATGGCTTTCAAAGCGGACACCCCATCCCCCCGGTCTCCCAGCAGGACTGCCGACCACGCGGCCCAGAAAGCACATTCCGTGTCTTTCGATTGGATCTGCCGGCGGACAAGCGGTAATAAGTCCCTGCGTCCGGTTTCCCCGGTCGCGCGTAGAGCACGTGCCCTCAGCGGAAAGTCAGCATCCTCGATCGCCTTGGTGAGATGTTGCCCGCAGTCGACGCGGTGGACCGAGCACGCCGTGATGCCCACTCGTCGCCAAAGCGGAGATGCCGAGGACAGGAGTCCAGCGACCTTACCTTGGAGCCTGTCCGGAGTTAACCAACCAATGGCAGACACGAGGCCGCGGGCGGTTTCCGGTGCAGCCTCAACTGCGGCATAAACTTGTTCGACGCGACTCCGGTTTTCGCCCTCCAGTGCGACCACCGCCGCGGCAAATACTTCGCCGCTTTCTTGATGCTCCAGCCCCTCTGCGCAGAAGGGCCACCCGTCCTCCCCGGCGACGCGCAGGCCGTCGATGTGGGCCTCGACCCGGTCATCGAGCTCCGCCAAGTCCTCCAGGGAATAGTGAGGCGCAACGACTGCGGCATCCCTGAGAAGCCAAAGAAAGGCGGCCTCCTCGGCATGTTGGGATACGATTGACTCGATGATCGCCACTTGAGTATTGCTTAGCAGTTATCTCTGCTCTGCTTGTGAGGTGGAATGTCGTGAACGGCCAATCCCTTACGGGTCGAACCAGAACATGCTTGATCCAATTGTAGTGAACATAGTCGACATGGCGGACGAAATCACCCCTCATCGCGAATCGCGTGCTCGCAGAACCGCCGTTGCCAGATATCGCGGTGGCCTCTCGCTACCCGAACCCGCGATTTGCGCGACGTGAAAGCCCGCTTGTCTGGTATCGAAAGCCACCAGGCATCATCTCATTTCGACAGTGCTCGTCAGAGTTCCCGTCTCGATGAGTTGGACAGGCGTTTGGAGCGGGTTGAGCGACGGTTGGAACTGAACGACAGGGAGGCATAGTTTTTGAGCACATCGGGATCCGCCCCAAATTTCGCGCGCGTCTACTTCCACCCTGCAACGCCGTCTGGCGCGGTCTCTTAGCGCTTCGGGGCAATGCACCCTGCGTCGATGCTCAGACAGCGAAAAACGCTTGTCGATTTTCTGCAACATATACCCTAAAAAAGCCGCATGATTTCAAACCCTGACCAGATCGGATTGCGGAGGAGGGTGCTCGCGGTTAGAATTCCAGCTGCCTGTTGTCTTTGCGCAACGACACTCGTATCGGCGGGTTCGCGCATCCGGAGACTGTTGTTGGCGTTTTCTTCAGCGGCTTCTTAGCCTCTTGCACAATCAAGCCGCCGGCTAGAAGTTTCTTGTAGGTCGAGGGTACTCCCGTACATTCGTTGTCTTGCTTGCTTGCCATCCAGGACAGCAGCGCGGATGAAGACGAGCGAACATCTACCCCTTCTGACCGGATGCTAAGGGATTCGCTACGCTATTCGGAGGCTCCTGTGGTGCAGGCGTTCACCGCCATTTTCAACTGCTATAACCGTTTGACGAGTGCAGGAGTCCGGAAGCAGCGTTCTGCGAATTGCGTCGCGGAAACATGTCACAGATGGGAGTTTCCGCTTTTCTTCAAAGCGTATCGGGAGGGTTTAATTCGATGGAATTTTGGAATTTGGTCCGCAGCACAAGCGGTTTGGGTGACTCTGGAAGTGCTGCGGCGAACTGTTCGGTGCTCGCTGTACCTGGGTACTCACCGCGTCTGTTAGCGCTGCTTTGGCTTGTTGCTGAAGCGGTTGTGCCCGCCTTTGCGGTAGCATCAAATCTCCCGTCGGCTTACGATGAGGCCTTGGATCTGACCACTGTCAACGGCCAAATTGCCGGTACGGCGATCGGCGACACTTGCGTTACGGGAAAAAACGAAACGGGGGCACCGAACAACCAAGCTTTTCAGGATGACTGCAACCTAATCGTTGGAGGCGCCACTACTGACTCGCCGGACGCATCAGCCCAGGCGCTCACCGATCTGGCCGCCGATCAGATCAACGCGCAAAACTCCGCTGCCGGCCGAGCCACAAGAGTGAGCGTCGCGCTCGTACAGAACCGCTTGGAGCGCATCCGGATCGCAGGTGGCTCGCCGACTTACCAACCCGGCGCGGCCCTCGCTGCGAACAGCCTGTTCCGGGGACAAACGGGAGGTGCAGCAAGCGGCGATGTCGCGTTCGGGCGATTCGGCGGCTTCCTCAACGCGGACTATGTCACCGGCGACGAGGACACCACGGATTTTCAGCCCGGCTACGATTACGACGCCTGGTCTGTCGTCGGCGGCATCGACTACCGCTTTGCAGACAACTTTTTCGGTGGCCTGTCCCTCCGCTACGCGGATGGGGATGTCGATTTCGACAGCAATCGCGGCAGCATGTCGGGCGACGCCTGGGGGCTATCCGCTTACGGTAGCTACTTTCTTCCCAGCGGCCTCTTTTTCGATGGCCTGATCGGCTATGGCGTTAGTGACTATACTCTGAAGCGCAGGATCCAATATTCGATCGACGGCATCGATGCCAATCAAACCGCGAAGTCCGACCCCGATGCGGATCTCTGGAACTTCAACCTTGGGGCGGGCTACACGATCAACCGTGAGGCGTGGTCGTTTACACCGGAGCTTCGCATTAATTACCTCCAGAACAAGTTGGACGGGTACAGCGAACGCATGTCGGACCCGAAGGGTGTCGGCGGTAGCATGGGGCTCGCCATAGACTCCCAGACCTACGAATCGTTGACGTCGAACCTCGGCATTCAGATCGCCAGAGCGATCAGCCACGCACACGGCGTTATTGTGCCGCAACTGCGTCTGGGCTGGATTCACGAGTTCAAAAACGATCAAGAGAGCGTTGGTGCCCGGTTCGTCAACGACATCAACAACACGCCTCTGTTTGTGCTTACCAACAAGCCTGATCGAGACTATATCGATCTGGCCATTGGCGTTTCGGCACAATTCGCGCAAGGTAAATCGGGCTTCATCTCCTACAACACCCTGCTCGACTACGACGGCGTGAGCTATAACGCCTTCAGCGCTGGTGTGAGGGTGGAGTTCTAGTAAGTCTGCTTCTTCGTCAACTTGCGGGAAACGCCGATTTATCTGAACGCTTACCAATCCTGACCCACTTGTGCTCAAAGAAACGGACCCACTGTTGGCGCGCGCCAACGCTGTGTTTTTCATAAGGTGCATTTGTCTTGTTTCTTTTTCTAGCAAACACCAAGTGGATTAAAGCCAACGACATATGGGCTTGTTCTTACCCACTGACTCATCCCTTGGCTTTCATCCACTTGGTGTTTATTCTGGAGTAACTGGTGGGTCATTTTTGGTGAGCGAAAGTGGGTACATTCAGATGAGCGTCAGGGCCGATTTAGTCTCCGTTTCCCGAATTTCCCGTCGTCATGGACAACGGGAGACCCCTGCGCGTTGCTCTATCTACGCGGCTCCTCGCCGCATTCTGCCAATGTTGTTATCGGCGAGTGCGGATCCAAAAGGCACCACGTTCTTCACCACGTGCCGTACCCCTTCCAGCCAGTGGTGGCCAACGCGGAAAACGTGGTCTGGCCCTGAGGTAGGCCCTGAGGTATCCGGAAAACGTGGTCTGGCCCTGAGGTATCCCTGGCCCTGAGGTATCCCGAACATCGTTATCGGCGATGCTCTCGTCGAAGAGGCTTTCACTGTCTCGAACGTCAACACCAAGCGCGAACCCGTAGATCGGGCGTTGCGTGAATTTGTCGCCCGACACAAGCGCAAGAACCTCATGGATCTGTACGGCAGCGAGGGCATGGATCCCGACTGCGACTACAAGCGGTCCCGAAGCGGAGAGAGCTAGCCTTGTCTCTGGTCGATACTGATCGAAAACCAACTCTGCCGGAATCCCGTCATTTTCCGTTAGGATAAAGACTAGGTACCTGTCCCTGGAGTTCCTCCTCTCTTAGTCAATCTCCAGGACCACGATTGGGCAATACGTGGCATTGACTTTTATGGCCATGTTGATCAACGCATCATAAGCGACGGGTTGGTCCGGAGATCCGTCGCACGGATGCTCAACTGTATTAGGGGAGAGCATGTAGCACTCCCCTGATGGCTCCATAAGGTCGATTCGATCAAACGTGTCCGCAAACCCGCCGGAGGCTATGATGTCATCCCAGATTTGGAGGCTGCCGGCAACGAAATCGAACTCGGTCTGTGACAGATTCCTTGCAAACTCTATGCGAATTACAGGTTGCTCGTTCTCCTCCAAGGGCTGAGGTATGTAGAGTACAAAAGGGGGCGAGTCAGCATGGGGGGCGCATCTGCGATACAGGATGCTGTCGAGCCCCACAACCTTCCTTGGTTCCTCACCTTTGATTCCCAGATACACTCGCGCAAGCTGTTCATTTACGTAGTGGTTTTGTGCGAGCATGTTGAGCAAAACGCGATAGGCGCCGGCGTCGATACCCGTATGTTCGACGATGGCGTTGATCGCCCCCGCATGCGGCTTAACCAGTGATTGAATTTTCATTTCTCCAAGCCTCCCTTCTGCGCTTTCGCTGCTAAATGCTCCGAGATCGGCAGCGGCGGCCCACAAGTCAAACAGACGCTGTGTCTTCTCCAGTGGCCCCGAACGTGAAGTCGCTTCGATGACAACTTCAAGCAACTCTGGGCGGGTTGACGGTGCAACCCTCCCTTCAACGACAAAAGGTAATGAACCGTTCGCTGCAGCACACATCGCGAGTCGAGACCTTGGTCAACTATCGAAATGATCCAACCAAGCCTCCGTCGCTTCATCATCGAAATCTTCCTCTTTCATGATGAAGGCGGGGTGGTCGGTAGCACGCAATGGCTGAAGTACGCTTCCAACTTTGTGGTACGCAGGAAGAAAATCCTTCCTGTTTACATCGCCAATGCTTGGTGCAGTGCCAGCTCGAATAATGATTCCTTTCTGGACGCGATAAATGGAGATGCCATCCCGAAGTTCGCTTTCCAAGTAATCGTATCCGCCGAGGTTCTCGACTAATGTGTTCCCAAGGAGAGTTAGCCAGTTGATGCGTTTGATTCCGTTTGGGATGGCGTAGAGAGTTGGTGATGATAAAGAGTGCTGTAAGTATGACACTGTATATGACCCTATTTTTCAAAACCGCTATGTTTTGTAAACACTGAGAGCTTCTGACCACTACA
>JAYEJW010000499.1:0-27634 GCA_034716535.1 Pseudomonadota bacterium | reverse complement strand
CGCAGGACTAGCCGTCGCTAATTCAAGCTCGCGCAACAACGCAGATGGCCGCTTCTCGCCTTGCCCGAAGGGAGCGCCCCAAACGCACCAATGCGGCGTTGCAGTCCTTGGAAAGGGAATAACCATTCCCTGCGCACTGCGCCTGGCCTTGGCGCGTTTGGGACGCTCTGAGTTCCATCAAAACCTCCCTGTCGGAGTACTAGGGTCAGTCGCGAGTCGACAATATCTGCCCCGATTCGCAGCTTGAGCATGCAAACCCGGTTGCGGCCATAATTCATTTATGGTCGAAGACCCTTTCCTCACCGACATCTCCCGCCGAATCTGGACTGACAAGTATCGTCTAACACGCGCCGACGGTACCGCCGAATCCAGCATCGAGGGTACATGGCGCCGTATCGCCCAGACCCTGGCCGCCGTCGAGGCCGAAAACCAGGTATTGTGGGAACAGCGTTTTTTTGAGGCCCTGACCGATTTCAAGTTTCTACCCGGCGGGCGCATCCAGGCCGGGGCAGGCTCTGGCCGTGAGGTTACCCTATTCAATTGTTTCGTCATGGGCGTCATCGAGGACTCGCTGGACGGCATCTTCCAAGCCCTAAAAGAAGGCGCCATCACCATGCAGCAGGGCGGCGGCGTGGGTTACGACTTCTCCACCCTGCGCCCGGCCGGCGCCCCGGCCCGGCGCACCGGCACGATCGCCTCCGGCCCCGTCTCGTTCATGCGCATCTGGGACAGCATGTGCGCCACGATGATCTCCTCTGGGAATCGCCGCGGTGCCATGATGGCCACCCTGCGCTGCGACCACCCCGACATCGAGATCTTTGTCGGCGCCAAGAGGGACCCTCGGGAGTTGCGCAACTTCAACCTCTCCGTGCTGGTGACCGACGCCTTTATGGAGGCAGTACGGGCGGACGCAGACTGGCCGTTGATGTTTCCGGTAGAGGGGTTGGACGACCGACAAGAAGCGCAGATCGTCGAGAGACGATGGTCCGGAAGCGAAGCTCCGGTTCCCTGCCGGATCTTCCGACGCATCCGAGCCCGGACGCTCTGGGAGGTCATCACCCGTTCGGCCTACGACTATGCGGAGCCGGGCGTGCTCTTCATCGACCGGATCAACCGGGAAAACAACCTCCGCTACCGGGAGCACATCTCCTCGACCAACCCCTGTGGCGAGATCCCGCTCCCTCCCTACGGCGCCTGCGACCTGGGCGCGATCAACCTGACAGGCTTCGTCCACCAGCCGTTCACGGAACAGGCGCGCTTTGATCTGGACGGCATCGAGAAACTGGTGCGGGTGGCGGTGCGCATGCTGGATAACGTGATCGACGTCTCCGGGTATCCGCTCCCCCAACAGGCGGCAATGGCCCGCGGGGCGCGGCGCATCGGTCTCGGAATCACGGGCCTGGCCGATGCGCTGATCATGCTGGGGCTGCAGTACGGGGAAGTCCAGGGACGGGCCATGGCGGCGGACGCACTACGCACCATCTGCCACGGCGCCTATCGCAGCTCGGTCGAGCTCGCCCGCGAGAAAGGGTGGTTTCCCTTTTTCGAGCGGGACCCGTACCTCGCCTCGCCCTTCATCAAACGCCTGCCGACGGATCTGCAGTCGGCCATCCGAGCGCACGGCATTCGCAACAGCCATCTCGTTAGTATTGCGCCCACAGGGACCATCAGCCTGCTCGCCGAGAACGTCTCGAGCGGCATCGAGCCCGTGTTCTCACTTTCTCAGCAACGAACGATCCGCTCTGACGAGCAGGGAGCCCTGATCTTCAATCTCGAGGACTATGCCTATCGGTTGTGGACCGAACGCGAAGGCGAGGCGGGACCCTTGCCCGCCGTCTTCGTCGCGGCCCGGTCCTTGCCGCCAACGGCCCATCTGGAGATGCAGGCCGCTCTCCAACCTTACGTGGACAACGCCATCTCCAAGACCATCAACGTTCCCGAGGACTTGCCCTTCGGCGAGCTCCGCTCCTTGTTCCAGACTGCCTACGAGAAGGGCTTGAAGGGCTGCACGACCTTTCGACCAAATCCCGTGACCGGTGCCGTGTTGACGGCGCAGGATTCTGCACAGAGCACGCACTGCTGCACGCCGGACCGGGAGGGAGAATAGCCTCGCGTTATCGGAAATCGCGCCGGGATCAACTGCCAGAGAATCCGCTACCGGGCCTCGCCTCGCGGTAACCATTTCTCCTGTCTATACCCCGGATGCCGTGCCGGAGGACAAGCCGCCATTTGTCGGTCAGCTTTTCTGGCTGAACGAGGCGCACTGAGCGGGCCTGGCGCACTTCCGACGAACCGGCCAGCAACGCGTGATAGGTACCCGGTGTTATTTCCAACAGCATTTCGTCACGAACTTCTAAGAATCCCCCACCTCGGCACCGGCTCGCAGGCGGTGAGCCTATCCGAGAAAGTACGCCGGCGCGAAGGTCCGGACACGACCCACAGCTGACATCGCCCGTGGGAACCTTCGCGGCAGCAATGCAAACTACACAGCGGACGTCCTCTGGAAAACATGCTTCTCGGGGGCGCATCGACTTGCTGGAGCGCCCTGTCCAACAATGCGCCCAGATTGGCTTCTTATGCACATTTCGTCGTGCAAGGCGATTGAGCCAGTGTTTTCGAAGGCAACTCCCCGAACAGGCGCCGGTAGTCGGCCGCGAACTGGCTGGCGTGCCAGAAGCCGAATGCGCCTGCGACCTCGGCGATACATCTCTCCGCAGTCTCGGGCTGTTGCAGCCGGCGGCGCACGCTGATCAGGCGCATCGCACGCAGATACTCTTTCGGCGGCACACCAAAGTGTTCGACGAATGCACGCCTTAGGGTGCGCTCTGGTACGCCGGTCTCGCGGCTCATCGCGGTAACGCTCAGCGCCGACTCGGGATTGGCGAGCAGCCAGTCCCGGGCGCGGGTGAGGACGCGGCTGCGCGAGCGGACGGCCAGGCGGGGCGATGGCTGGCCGCTCGCGCCCGCGATTGCCTCCCACAGCAGCCCGGCCAGTTCAGCGGGCAGTCCGGGCGGTATAGCAGGGCTGTCGGCAGCCCGGTCCGGCGCTAATGCGGCACCGAGCAGCGCGGCGATACGGGCGCGCAGCCGGTCCATATCGAGCCTTCCGCAGTTGACGAGCGTGGCGCTGGCCGGGGTGAAGTCCAGCAGTCGGTGGCCGGCCTCGCAGGCGTTCAGCGCTGCTTCGGACAGCGACACAGTGTAGACATCGAAGCCCGGCAGCGTGGCCGCGGCCAGTTCGCGGTCGCTGCCGAATACCAACAGCGTGTCGTCGCCGACCGCTTGCTGCGCCCAGTTGATCGGGCTGCTGTGGCTCAGCGGCACGGCGTAGGTACGGAACCCGGTCGGCGTGCTTCCGGTCTGGTCGCAATGGCAACCGAGCTGGGCGTGGCCGACCTGGAACTCAGCACCGCCGATCTGGGTCAGACGAGTCGATGCGCTGGGCCGGCGCAGCGGGCGGAAGTCCAGATCCCAGGCGATGGCGGCCGCGGTGAATTCGTCGAAGTCATCGAAGCAGTGTTGAAAGGCGTATTCAGCGGACTGCGTCGGGGGCACGTCGGGTTCGCTGCGCATCGATTTGGCCGATTCTTGGTGTCATCACTAAGGAGTGCCTGAGTATACTCCGGCGATCACTTGATCGGGATCAATTGAGCTGGACCGGTCAATGGCCGTGGGGGGCTCCCCGCGAGACCCTTCATCCCCTACGGAGTACAGCCATGTTCCATCACAGCCTGACGACGGCGTTCGCCGCCGCAGCCTTGATCGCCGGCCTCGCCGGCAGTGCCGCGCAAGCCGCTGACAGCAGCGCCCAAGCAGGTGGCCAAAGGATCGTCCACGACGCTGAATACTACGTGCTGGAGGCTCAGCATGGCGAGCGCTGGGCGGCCGAAGACAAGTCCCTAACCCAGAAACTCGCCGAGCTGCGCGAGAAGCACGGCCGGCCGCCGAACCTGATTCACATCATGTGGGACGACACCGCCTTTGGCGATGTCGGCATCCCGGCCATTCAGAAGGTGCGCGGTCTGACCACACCGAACCTCAACCAGATGGCCGAGGAGGGCATCCTGTTCACGCGCATGTATACCGAGGTCGGCTGCACGCCATCACGCGCCGCCTCGGCCACCGGCCGGCTGGCGGTGCGCAGCGGCATGTACAACATCGGCATGCTGCTGGAGAGCCACGGCATGCGCGGCGAGGAGGTCACGCTGGCCGAGGTACTGTCGGAGGCCGGCTATGCCACCGCCTTCCACGGCAAGTGGCACCTTGGCGACATCGAGGAGAGCTACCCGCACAATCAGGGCTTTGACGAGGCATTTTTCACCGGCTACAACCAGATCCTGTCGCTGAACACCAAGGTCGCTGAGGGTGCCAATGCCTCAATCGGGCTGCATGAAGACATGCTGCCGCCGGACCCGTACAAGCTCGACGACACCTTTGTGACCAAGGGCTGGGTGCAGATTGCCGAGGGCACCAAGGGCGGCGCGACCCGGCAGTGGGGCGACAACAGCCACGAAAATTACCTGAAGATCGACCCCGAGGCGCAGCGTCGCACGCTGGAGTTCATCGAGCGCAATGCCAAGGCCGGCACGCCCTTTTATGTCGCCAACTGGCCCAATCTGACCAGCTTCATCCCCAACCCGAAGAAGTGTTCGACCTCACGCAGCATCCTGCAGGACGGTCTGCAATGCAATATCGACGTATTCGTGGGTCAGATCATGGACAAGCTCAAGGAGCTGGGCATCGCCGACAACACCTTGCTGGTGGTGATGGCCGACAACGGCCCGATGACCCACAATCCACCGCCCGGGCTTGGCATGGCTGAGACTATCTACCGTGGTGGCAAGGGTGACTTCCTCGAAGGCGGCGTGCGCGTACCGGCGCAGGCCTGGTGGCCAGGCGTTATCGAACCCGGTCTGTTGGTCGGCGACATCATCCATGAGGTCGACCTGTTCACTACCTTTGCGCGACTGGCAGGGGCCACCGACCACATCCCCACCGACCGCGTCATCGACGGTATCGACCAGACCGCGCTGCTGCTAAACGGCGACACCCACAGCCGCCGCGACTATGTGTTCATCTACGCCGGCCCGACCCTCGGCGCGACCGTCAAGGGGCCATACAAGCGTCACTGGATCTCGCCCGACCCGGTCGGTGAGGCCAGCGGCATCCCGGCGGCGTTCTACTTCCTGCCGGCTGACCCGCGCGAGAAGACCCCGATGCTGGTCAACCTTATCCACCTGAAGAGCCCGTTCAACCGCATGAAGCTGCGCCACGACCTGTGGAAGCAGAGGTACCCCGACGCGAAGGAAAAGCACGGCATCCCGTGGACCGGCCTTGAAAACGCCAGCCCCGAGATCCAGGCGCTGGCCAAGCCGAAGCTGGACGTCGGGAAGCTGCCGTTCGACCCGCTGCAATACATCGAGCACCTCGACCAACTGCCGTTCGACCCGTCGATGGACCCGGACATCGGACGCTGACAACGGTTGCGGCGGTCGCCGTCGCATCCCGGCACCGGCAGACCTGCGGGCCGCCGCTGCCCTTCCCTTGCCCCGTGCCTTTATCCCAACGTCCCGATTCGGGCCAACCCAGGAGTTTTCCAATGACCCATTCCATCCAACCCGCCGCGGCCCTGCTGTGCCTGCTGCTCGCCGCTCCGACCGTACGCGACGGTCTCGGCATCAGCGACGCCGAGGTCGCCGCATTGCGCGAGCAGTTGCTGGAGCCGCCGCGTTAACTCATTGCCCTGGTCCATCGCCCTGGCCCGATGAGCGGCGACGAATTCGGTCGGCACCCGGCGCGCTCCGCTGCCGTACATCACACCAATAGGAGAGCTTCATGTCCACATCGACCACCGACCGCCTGACCTGGCTGCTGGCCGGCCTGTCGCTGGCCGTTGCATTGTTCGGCGTGGCCCTGTTCACCGAACTCGGCCAACTGCTGAATCTGCCAAGCCGCTGGCTGTACGCGACCTACCCGTGGCTCGGCACGGTCAGTCTCATACTGCTGGCGATAGCCGCCTTCGTGCTCTACCGTCACCTCAGTGCCGCGTTCATGACCCGTCGCACGCTCAGCCTTTACCTGATCGCGCTGGTCGGCATGCTGCTGCTGACCAACTACTTCGTGCCTTACATCTGGTTGCGCGGCCACCATCACAGCGCCGAGTTCATCACCGTAGCCGAGGCCGACACGCTGCTGAAGGACGATGACGACGTGTTCGTGCTGACGGTCGGCGACGAGGCGCGGGCCTATCCGCGCGACTGGATGATGATCCCGCACATCGCCGGCGACACCGTCGGCGGTGAGGACGTGGTGATGACCTACTGCGTGCTGACCAATCTGCCGATGGCCTTCGACTCCAGCATCGACGGGCAGGAGGCCAATCTCAAAGTGGTCTCGCAGGCGCACAACAACCTGGTGATGACCGACACCAACAGCGGCGAGCTGTACCAGCAGATCACCGGCAACTCACCGGTCAGCGGCAAGACCCTCGAGCCGCGTGCCGGCCAGCGCATGCCGTGGCGCTCATTCAAACAGCTCTACCCCGATGGCCGCGTGTTCCGGGTCGAGGAGTCCGGGCCGCTGTCCTGGCTCGACAAGATCACCTACACGCTGTTCGTCGCCAGTCTCGACGGGCACTACAGCGGCCCGGACCCGTTGTTCCCAACCCTGCGTATGGACGACGACCGGCTACCACCCAAGGAACAGATCTGGGGCCTCAACCTCGGCGGTGAACAGGTCGCTTACACCCGTGCTTTTCTGGAGCGGACGCCGGTCCACAACAGCCGCGTCGCCGGTGAGCCAGTGGTGGTCGCCTGGTTCCCGGACTATGAGACCGTTGGCGTGTTCAGCCGCCGGCTGAACGGGCAGGAAGTCGAGGTCAGCGACATCGATGTGCACGGCAACACCCCGCACGGCAAGCTCAACCGCCTGCCGCAATACTCGCATGTGTTCTGGATGGTCTGGAGCCATTGGTTCCCGGACACCGGGGTTGACAGCTAGTCGGCCAGGGAGCCCAACGCCATGATAACGAATCCAGATGTTCGCGGCGCTGTTTGCCGCAGCGTTACCCACCTGCGCCGCAGCCGGCGACCCCCTGCTTGGCGACAATGGCTGGGAGCACCGTTTTTCGGTCTATCTGTGGGGTGCCGGTCTCGACGGCGAGTCCGGCAACAAGTTCAGTAGCGGTGAGGTCGAGGCCAGCTTCAGCGACATCCTGAGCAACCTCGAGGCCGGTTTCATGGTCGATTACCGCGGCAAAAAGGATCGCTGGGCGGTCAATTCTCGACGTGATCTACCTCAGCATCAATCCGAATCCGGAGGTCAAGGGACCCAATCCGCTACCGGTCGGCCCGCGCCGGATCGACACCGAGTTGGCGTCGGCTCCGACTTGACTTGGCAGGCCTATGGTTACATTGGTTATGAGCCGGCCCCGAACTGGGTCATATTCGGCGGCTACCGCCACCTCTATTTCGATTACCAAGCCAACAACGAGAACGAGTTTTTCTACGATACAGCCATCAGCGGGGCCGCATTGGGTGCCTCTAATCAGTTCTGAACGTGACATTCGATCTGTGTAGACTTCGGATTCCGTTCAGCCGAACGGCCTAAGTTGGTGGCAGAAACCTTGCACAACGGAAACCGGCATGGCGGAAAACAAATCTACCCTTACTGTCGTCCTCACCTTCGCTCTAACGCTCCTCGGCGGCTGTGCGAGCACTACGCGGTCGCTGATGCCCACCCCCGTGCTTTACGAACAGCCATCGGTGGAACGGTTGTTTGGGGACCTTCCGCAGGAACGTCGCAGTTCCCAAATCGAACTCCTCTACATCACGGATAGAGCGCCAGGCGACAACGCGGAGACCACGCTGGCCTACGGGGAGAACCGTGCCCGCTTCCTTGCGTTTGGGACGGCAGTGGTCGAATTGGTGCCGGGGCTTACTTGGCCCGAACTCGAGCAGCAGAGCCAGTTGGCCGAGCGCTCCGTGGACGTCAACCTGGAGATGGGCCGAATCGAAGAACTCGACCGCTTTCCGCGAGAGCCCTACGCGCTAGAGGTCACGCCTAACGGTGTAACGCGGGCACGCAACGTGGTCGCCGCACACGAGAGGAGTAAGGCCGGATTTAGGGAGGCGCTTCAGCGGCAACTGGCGCAGTCGCAGAACGGAGAGATAATGCTCTACGTTCACGGTTTCAATGAGACCTTCGCCACCGCGGCCTTCACAACCGCTGAACTGTGCCACTTCCTGGGCCGCGAACATGTCTGCACTTTCTTCACCTGGCCAGCCTCGGTATCCGGTGGCTTCCTGACGGCGTACACGCGCACAACAGAATCGGCTGAGTACGCGGTTGGACACCTTACTAAAACTATCCGTCTCATTGCTCAGACACCCGGGGTGAAAAGCTTGCAACTGCTTGCCCACAGCCGCGGGACAGCGGTCTTATTGAGTGCGCTGCGCGAGCTTGCCATCCAAAGCATTGCAGCGGGTTTCGAGCCGGCGGATATTCTCAAGATCGACAATGTGGTCCTGATGTCGCCGGACATCGATACGGATGTCGCCCGTCAAAAGATCGAGCTATTCGGGTCAGATCCGGACCTTATATCGCGCTGGTCCACGGAACGCTTGCCCCGCCTGCTCAAGGGGCGCCTGACGATCTATGCTTCACCCACCGATCGCGCCTTGCTAGCCTCCACCATCCTTTTTCGCAGCCACAGGCGCGTCGGTCGGCTTCGGCCGGAGGATTTGCCTCCCGCAGCCCGCGACTACTTCAGCAAGTGGGGGAACATCGATTTAATCGTCTACGAAGGTGGGGCGACCGATAAGTTTGGCCACTCCTACTTCACCAGCAACCCAAACGTGAGCGCCGATCTGATCCAGTTGATACGCTACGGCCGTGCCCCGGGCGAGACCAGACGATCACTCGTGCCAATCGGGGCCGCTACCTGGGAGTTCCCGGAACGGCGCACAACAGCCAAGCGCGACTGATCGGTCCGGTCGGAAACAATGATGCTTAGTGCCTCCGGCGTCTTTACGATTCACGGGTTCTCCGTGAGGTGGGCGGACTGACGCCTACGCTAAAATTTCGATATCTGTTGGGGTGGGACAACTGAGCAGTCGTCGGAGCATGATACTTAACCTACGGCGAGGCTGAGAGTCCGCTGAATAGTCTACTGCGGCCCCCCACCAGCGCCTCACTGATGTCCGCACTTGGCCGGACTGCGACCGTCGAGTCCGCGGCCGACCGGCGACTGTAAGGTTTTCTTTACGTCCCACCTCACGCCCCCGCCTCAATTAGCGCATCGGAAATAGATTACGAGTGCGTGTTCGTTTTCCTACGCTCGAATCGGCCGAAAGACCCTAGTTAGGAATCGTAATCGCAGCGATTCTTAGTCCACACCGGACGAAGATGTTGGTCCCAAGGACGGGGCACTATTGTACTCGGCAAGAAACGCGATCAGATAGAGAGAAACGACCATGAAGACCATCATCACCACCGCAGCCGCCGCTCTGTTCGCCGCCAACGTCAGCGCCGTCGAGATCTATCATGGCCTGGGCGAGGGTAACTCGGATCTGTCCACGCAGCGCCTGAGTGCCCAAGACTTCGTCGGCGTGCAGCCGAGCGTCGGCGACAGCGTCGAACGTTACCACGGTTGGGCTGAGGGCAACCCGGACCTCTTCAAGGCCGACCGTAGCGGTCCGGCCGACAGCGGCAACGACCCCGACATTTACACCGGCGTTGCCGGTAACCCGGACCTGCACTTCTGAGGGGTTGGGCGAAGCTGGGCGCGGGAATAAGCTCGCCCCCTTTCGCTCACTGGACCTTTCCTAATCCCCCCGCTGGCCCCGCATTTTCGCGGGGCTTTCTGCGCGCCCGGTTCCGCTAGGGCGAGTCTTGGCGTCAATTGTTACGGCACGTTCCCGCCGCCCGAAGATCCAACTACGTAAACGTAAGTATGCGGCACATCGGTGCCAGGGAGCTTGATAGCGTTGCTCTCCCAGAAGCTCCCGAGGGTCACCTTCTTTCCCGCCGGAAACTCTCCCACCTTCACCCCCGAACAGGTCCTCGCCCTGGTCGCCCGCATCGAGAGCGCCTGAGCAATCGCCCAGTGGTCAGCCCGACTCCCGCGACTTCAGTGCCAGCACCGGATACGCGCCGTCTCCTACGAGTTTCCGCCCGGTGTGCCCGAGCTGCGTCATCAGATCGCACGCCATATGGCGGAAGCCGGCTATTCGGTGACGCCGGAGGAGATCGTGATCACCAACGGCTGTCAGGAGGCGCTGACGCTTGCCCTGCGTGCTGTGACCACACCGGGAGACGTGGTGGCGATCGAGTCGCCCACCTTCTACGGCTCGCTCCAGGTGATCGACTCCCCGGGGGCTCAAGGCCTTGGAGATCCCCACCCACCCGCGCGACGGCATCTCGCTCGACGCTCTGCTGCTTGCCCTGGAGCAATGGCCGGTGAAGGCCTGTTGCGCAAACGATGGCACGGGAAGCGTATTAGCGATATGTCCATGAGCGAGAAGATCATCATCATCGGCGGCAGCTCCGGCATGGGCTGGCGGCGGCCCAGCGCTTTCGGGCCGAGGGCTGCGAGGTGTTAATCTCCGCACGCACTTCCGGCTCATGGAGCGCCAAGGGCCGATCGCCCCCTGAGACGACGGCCGGATCCTGCCCGTCGAGGATTGCGAGCCGTCCGCCGACGAGCACCAGGAAAACGCTGGGCTTCCAGCCGAAGCGACCCACCCGCCAGTTTTCTGAAGAGCCCTCTCTCTTTTCGAACTAGGCACACTGGATCACGTCTCCGTAAAGATTCGTGATCTACGTCAATCGTCGGCGCAAGCCCATTGCCGATTGTCAATGTTCGCAGTGACTACCGAGCATATCCTGTCCCGTGAAACCGTGAAGGTGTGATGCCTGCATTTGCCGAGAGCGATCGGCTATTGGATAGATGCGACAGGGTGCCGAGACAGAGAAGAGGTGACGTCATGACCAGTAGTCAAGCACAGGCGATATGGGAGCTTTGCCGAGAGGGGTTTCCGCTCGTTGCATACGAGGCCGAAACGCATTGGCAGAGGCGCGATGTCTATGCCCCAGACCGCCATACCAACGTCTCTCGCGCGCTGGAGCACCTCATCGAGCGCTGCAACTGGGAAACGGAAGAACGCTCGACACGAACGTTCTTGTATTCGAACACCTGACCGGTACCCGGCTCGAGGTATCCATCTGAAGTGAAGACAGGAGCGTGAGACTGACATCCACATTGACCCGCTGCCGGTCGTCAGCCATGAGGTCGAGGCAGCCAAGTCGTTCTGTGCGGGGCGCGCGGAGGTGTCGTCGACACCAGCTAACGCGGGTTCCCGGGGGAGAGGCGGGAATACTGAAGCTCTCGGAGGAAATTCATGAAAGTTGCGGTCGTCAGCGATGACTTTCGCTCCCTGTCCGGTGTTGTGGAAAAAGCTCGGCGGTTTCTCCTGTTCGAAGCGAAGAGGGGTGAGCGGCCCCGGTTGGAGAAATATTTCGAGCTGCCGTCCAACTGTCCGGCCTATCACGACCTCCTGAGGGAGGAAGCGAGCTTCCACCCCATCGACGGCATGGTCGTGATCGCCAACCAGGCGCACGCCGATTGTCTCGATCTCTTGGAGAGGAGGGGAACACACGTTCACCTCACGTCGGAGCCTGATCCCCATACCGCCGTCGCCCTCTGGCTCGATGAGAAGCTGCCACCCAATCCGCCTGTCCGCCTGAGCCGCGAGGTGCCTCTCGGGCCGTGAGGAACGCCTCAAAGACCGGCGCACCGTCGGGAACAACCTGTTCGACACAGGCCGTTACGACGGCATGGCGGTATGGGTGCCCGATCAAGAGCAGGAGATGATGCGCGACCTCAGCCGTGCCCGTGACGACATGAAGGCGCAGGAACGCAATGCGCGCCAGCAGATCCCTGCCGTCGTCTCATTACACGTCTTCCCCAACCAGCCGGTTACGAACTGATAGGGCGCACGTCACGCCCACCCCGCCGGACCTCGAGAACTGATCGAGCCAGGGAGCGGGAAGTCTCCTGTGGTAGGATCTTGCCATTGGCAATGTTCTTACGTGGAGTTACCGATGAGGGCTCCAAGAGAGTGGTTCTTCGGGGGGTAGGCGGTGAACAGGTATTTCCTTTCCAACTTGATTGCGTTGGCCTTCGCGGGGATGTTCGCAGGATGCGCGACGGGTCCTACGTCCACCGGCGCTTACTACGACCCGAATAAGCCGCAAACCTTTCTTGCCGGGGCGGAGGTGGAGCAGGCCAAGGCGGTGGCCATGGGATCGGCGGTGAGCAAGGGGTGGAAGATCACCAAGTCCACCGATAACAGGTTGGTGGTTCAGCGGCGCCTCAACGCCGCCGCCGCGGAGACGGTCGTGGAGGGCGCAAGTCTCACACAGGCCCCGTCATTGGTGGAGGTGCAAACGGATTTTTTCGAGCGCGACCAGGGGGTGGACGTGGTGCTGAAGGCAAGCGTGATCAGCAACATGGGAACGGAGGAAGAAAAAAGACAAGATTTCACGGAAAGTTACAGGGATGACTTGCTGCGCTCTCTAACCTCGCTTCGGATGGCATGGGAGGAGAGCCGATGGCGCGTCGCCTCGGCAACGCCGCCGCTACCGAGCCCAGGGCCGACACCGGGCGAATCAGACGCGGAGAACCGATCGTCCTTGGAGGAAGGCGAGCCGGTCGCGGAATCCGGTTGGGCGACACAGCCCGCGTCCGGCGTGGGCACTGCGTGGCAAGACAACCCGTCACCCGCTCCAGCACCAGCCGGGCCGGTGGAGACGGCCTCCACCGAGCCAACGCCTTCGCCGGTCTCCACGAGTGCGTCCACGCAGCCGGCAGCTTACACGCCGCCGGATCCGGCGGAGAACATGCTGGTCTTGAATGAGCCGTCGGACACCGGCGTTTGGGCTTATTACGCGGAGCACTACGCCAGAGTCCGCGGCTGCCAGTTGGCCGGAGGAGGTGCGCTGTTGTTGGAGAAGAAGCCGGAGTATGAAATGCACCGCGTCTACTGCGAGGGTGGCCAGACCTATCTCGTCAAGTGCAACGCAGGCAGCTGCCGCGGGGCCGAGTAACCCTAAGACGAAGGCGCTGTCGCCACATCCACGACCAGCTTCCTACCCACGACATCCTGTATCTGCTGCGGCGACAGGGGCGGGCCGAGTCTGCAGTCAGGTAACCGACGATACTCATGAATGTTCGCGCTCAGGATCGGATATCGTCGAGAAACAGCGCGATCCGACGCACACCCTCTCGCAGCGCGTCCATCCCCGTCGTGTACGCGAATCGCAGATGGCGCTCCGGCTCGTTGGCGCCGAAATCCCGTCCCGGCGTGACCGCAACCGCCTCCTGCTCAAGGAGCCGCGCGGCGAAATCCTCGCTGTCCTCCGTCAGGTCATCACAGCGGGCGTACAGATAGAAGGCCCCTTGGGGCCGCGCGGGAAATCGAAACCCGAGATCGGTCAGGGCCGGCAGCAGGAAATCCCGCCGCCGCTGAAACTCCCGCCGCCGTGCTTCGAGTGTCGCCAAGGTGTCGGGCTCGAAGGCGGAAAGCGCCGCGTATTGTGACGGCGTGGGGGCCGCAAGAAAGAGATTCTGCGCCAGACGATCGAGGGTATCCACACATGCAGAAGGGGCCACCACCCAACCGAGGCGCCAGCCTGTCATGCCGAAATACTTGGAGAAGCTGTTGACGACGAACAGCCCCTCGGTGCCGTAGGCAAGTGCAGTCTGATCGGTTCCGTCGTGGACCAATCCTTGATAGATCTCGTCTACCAACAGATTTCCGCCGCGCTCCCGTACCGCAGCGTAGAGTCGCGCCAGCTCGTCCCCGCGGAGCAGCGTCCCCGTTGGATTGGCGGGGCTCGCCGCCATCACGACTCGCAGATCCGACCGATCTGCCAGGTCCAGGTGATCGACGGTGAGTTGGTAATCCGTGTCCGGCCCCACCGGCAAAGGCCGGGGCACCCCTCCCAGAAGCCGCACGAGATGGCGGTTGCAGGGATATCCAGGATCGGCCATGAGCACCGCATCGCCCGGGTCCAGCAGAGCGGCGAGCAGCAACTGCAGGCCCCCGGACGCACCCGGGGTGACCAGGATCCGCTCCGGATCGACCGACACGCCGAAACGCCGACGATAGTGCTCCGAGATTGCCCCACGCAGCGCCGGAAGACCTCGCGCCGCGGTGTAGTGGGTCCTGCCCTCCGCAAGCGCCCGCTGCCCCGCCTCCACGATGGGCCCTGGTGTGGGAAAATCCGGTTCCCCGATCTCCATGTGCACGACCGTACGCCCCGCCGCTTCCAGCTCCCGTGCCCGAGCCAGCAGTCGCATGACGTGAAAGGGCTCGACCGCGCAGGCCCGCTTGGCGAGACCTGATGAAGTGGCGCTCACCGGTCAGCTTCCGGAGTAGACGCGCCGATGCATGGCATCGAGGACCGCGAGATCGACCCGGTCCGCTCCCCCGAGTGATCCCTGCAGGGCATGGATCGGCATGCCCGGATCGCCCAGTTGGTCCACCACCAAGGCCGCGCCTGAAAAATCTTGAGCTCTCGTGTAGGAGCTCACGGTCACCAGCAGGGCGTCGAGGCCCGCTCCCAATGCGGAACGCACTCCGTTGTCCGAATCTTCCACGGCGATACAAGAGCGAGGCGGGAGCACCAGCTTCTCAAGGGCAAGAAGAAAGATGTCCGGTGCGGGCTTCTTCGCGGGCACGATGTCTCCCGCGGCGATGACCTCGAACCAGCTCGGAAGCTCAGGCTCGCCGCTGCACTCCAGCAACGTGCTCACATTCTCGGGAGTGGTGGTGGTCGCGATGGCCAGGCGGATACCGGCATCGCGCGCCTGACGCAGCAGCCGCAGCACCCCGGGACGCAGAGGAATAGCCCCGCCGCGCAGCATGTCCACGTAGTGCCTGGTCTTGCGGCGGTGAAGATCGGCGATGAAACCATCGAGATCCTCCGAGGGCACAGAGGCCGGCCGCCAGCGCTCGATGAAGTAACGAATGCGTTCCTTGCCCCCGGTGACCGCGAGGAGCTCACCGTAGACATCCACCGACCAGTCCCAGTCCAGCCCCACCTCGGCAAAGGCAGCGTTGAAGGCGGGCCGGTGGCCGTCTCGCTCCGTATCGGCAAGGGTCCCGTCCACATCGAAAATCAATGCCTCGAACCCGTACATCGCACACCCCCTGCACCGCTTGTAACCGCACCGCCAGAAAGCCTACAGCAGCGTCCTCTTTGATGCACGCCGGCACGGGGGACGGCTGAGTACGAGCGCACAGAACCCCGGGCAGCCCTATAAATTGGTTGCCGCCCACTTGCCAATTTGGTATTAAAAGGTGTTTTTTAGTTCGGTGGTTCGTCGGAGCGGCATCTGTCGGTTCGCAGCGCCCTCTTGCACGGCCACCTCAACCATTGGCAGTCTCTTCAGGAGAACGTGCATGGGCGAAGCAGAAAAACAGGGTGCGAAGGCGTTCGGGTTCGAACCCTATCAAGCCGCCGAGGACGAGGAGTACATGAACCCTGGGCAGGAGGAGCACTTCAGGGGCATCCTACTGGCGTGGAAAAAGAGCCTGATGGAAGAGGTGGACCGTACCGTTCACCATATGCAGGACGAGGCGACCAACTTCCCGGATCCCAACGATCGCGCTTCCCAGGAGTCGGAGTTCAGTCTCGAGCTGCGCACCCGTGACCGGGAGCGCAAGCTGATCAAGAAGATCGATGAGGGCATGACCCGACTCGACAATCACGAGTACGGCTATTGCGAGGCCTGCGGGGTCGAGATTGGTGTCCGCCGCCTGGAAGCGCGGCCCACTGCCACCCTCTGCATCGACTGCAAGACCCTGGACGAGATCCGGGAGAAGCAGCGGGGCTGAGCCAACCCCAGACTCATCTGCGCGCGTGCAGATTACGGACCGAACCTCTGTCTATCGGGGGCGCTTCGCCCCCTCCCCCACCGGCCCCCTGCATTTCGGCTCCCTCGTCGCGGCCCTCGGCAGCTACCTCGACGCCTGCAGTTGCGGCGGCGAGTGGTTGGTACGCATGGAAGACCTCGACCGCACGCGCGAGGTCCCCGGCGCGCGTGATGCGATCTTGCGAACCCTGGATGCCTTCGGCTTCGCGTGGGACCGCCCCGTCCTCTACCAGAGTACCCGCACCGACGCCTATGCCGAAGCGCTCGAGCAGCTGCGCGGCGACGGTCTAGTCTTCCCCTGCGCCTGCAGCCGAAGCGAAATAACCGCGCTCGGGCACGAGGGTCAGGAAGGGCCGATCTATCCCGGTACCTGTCGCGCCGGCCTGCCACCCGGTCGGCGGGCACGCTCCCTGCGCGTACGCGCCCAGAGCGGACCCATCGCCTTCCGCGACCGTATCCAAGGGAAGCTGACCCAGGACCTTGCGCGCGAGGTGGGCGATTTCGTGCTGAAACGCGCCGACGGTATCCATGCCTATCAACTTGCCGTTGTGGTCGATGACGCCTCTCAGGGCGTCACCCATGTGGTCCGCGGAGCGGATCTGATGCCCTCCACGCCACGTCAGATCTTCCTGCAGCAGGCGCTACAGCTAACCATCCCGGTCTATGCCCATCTGCCGCTGGCCGTCGACCCCGAGGGACGCAAGCTCAGCAAGTCCGACGCTGCAGCGCCCGTTGACCCGCGCAACCCACTCCCGGCCCTCCTGCAGGCCTGGCGATTCCTGGTGCAGCTTCCCTTCGCAGAGTCCCCCGCCAACCTTGACGAATTCTGGCAGCAGGCGCTCGCATCCTGGCGCACTGTCCACATATCCGCCGCCCGAACCAGGCCCTTGCCGGCGCGATAGTCGCCGAGACCGCCATCGCAACCTATTTGTAACATTTAGCGGGTACCAGAACCGCGGACATGGGCCAGGGAAAGGCGCACCGGATCGCGTGATTGACCCGATCCGTCGGAGCGAGTCACACTGCGGGTCGAGCGCCCTGAAGAGCATAAACCCGGGGCCGAAGTAAACAATAACGGACCCCGTCATCCCCATCGTGAGAGGAGGGAGGAACATCTCCATGAGCATCGCCAAGATCACCGAGTCCGCCGCACCGGCACCCAACCACACTCGTATCGGCATGTCCAAGGACACCCTCAAGCAGGCCTACGTTGACAACCTGTTCTATATCCAGGGGCGATTCCCGGGTGTCGCCACCCCCCACGACCTCTACATGGCGGCGGCATATACGGTGCGCGACCGCCTGCTCGAGCGCTGGATCAAGAGTGCCCAGACCTACAAGAACAACCACGCGCGGACGGTCTGTTACTTGTCCGCCGAGTTCCTGCTCGGCCCCCACCTGGTCAACAACATGATCAATCTGGGGATCATCGAAAAGGCTCGCGCGGCCGGGATGGAGCTCGAGCTCGATTTCGCGGATGTCGTGGAGCAGGAGGAGGAGCCGGGCCTGGGCAACGGCGGCCTCGGGCGCCTGGCAGCCTGCTACATGGACTCCCTGGCCACCCTGCAGATCCCGGCCATCGGCTACGGCATCCGTTACGAGTTCGGCATCTTCGACCAGGAGATCGAGAACGGCTGGCAGGTGGAGAAGAGCGACACCTGGCTGAAGAACGGCAACCCCTGGGAGCTGCCCCGACCGAAGCTGCGCTTCCCGGTCAAGTTCGGCGGCTACACGGAGCCCTACAAGGACAACGGCAATCTCCGCGTCAGGTGGGTCCCCAACATGGTGGTCAACGGGGTTGCCTACGACACGCCGATCCTCGGGTACGGCGTCAGCAACGTGAACCTGTTGCGGCTTTGGAAGGCCGAGGCCTGCGAGTCCTTCGACTTCCAGTCCTTCAACGTGGGCGACTACTATGGCTCCGTGCGCGCCAACATCGAGGCCGAGACGATCTCCAAGGTGCTCTACCCCAACGACGAGCCGGAGGCGGGCAAGGAGCTGCGGCTCAAGCAACAGTACTTCTTCGTCTCCTGTTCCCTGCAGGACATGATCCGGCTACAGCTGGGCACAGCGGGATCCTTGGACAGGTTCCACGAGAAGTTCGCGACCCAGCTCAACGATACCCATCCCGCCCTGGCGGTCGCCGAGCTCATGCGCCTGCTGTTGGACGAGCACCACATGGAGTGGGGGGATGCCTGGGAGATTACCCGCAACACCTTCGCCTACACCAACCACACCCTGCTACCCGAGGCGCTGGAGACCTGGTCGGTGGATCTCTTCCAGCGGCTGCTGCCGCGGCACCTGGAGATCATCTACGAGATCAACCGCCGCTTTCTCGACCAGGTCCGGATGCGCTTCATGGGCGACGAGGAGCGCATCGCCCGCATGTCGCTCATCGACGAAGGCAACGGCCGCCGCATCCGGATGGCCAACCTCGCCACCGTGGGCAGCCGTGCCGTCAACGGCGTGGCCGCCATGCATTCGGAGCTCGTGAAATCCACGATCCTCAAGGACTGCTACGAGCTATGGCCGGACAAGTTCCACAACGTCACAAACGGGGTGACCCCGCGCCGCTTCATCGTGGTGAGCAACCCGCGCCTGGCTGCGCTTCTCACCGAGCGCTGCGGCGGCGAGCGCTGGATCCGCGAGCTCTCGTGCCTACGGGATCTGGAAAAGTACGCCAACGACAGCTCTCTGCACGCCGAGTGGCGGAAGGTCAAGACCGCCGCCAAGCGTGACCTATCCGATTGGCTGGCCAGCAATGCCGGCGTGACGGCAGATCCCGAATCCATGTTCGACATCCAGGCGAAACGCTTCCACGAGTACAAGCGCCAGCACCTGAACGCGCTGCACATCATCACCCTTTACCAGCGCCTCAAGCAGAACCCCAACCTGGACATCGCCCCGCGTACCTTCATCTTTGGCGGCAAGGCGGCGCCCGGTTACTACATGGCCAAGCTGATTATCAAGCTCATCAACGCCGTGGGCGAGGTGATCAATAAGGACCCCCAGATCAACGGCACCCTGCGCGTCGCCTTCCTGCCGAACTTCAACGTCAAGAACGGCCAGCGTCTCTACCCCGCGGCGGACCTCTCCGAGCAGATTTCGATGGCGGGCAAGGAGGCGTCCGGGACCGGCAACATGAAGTTCGCAATGAACGGTGCGCTCACCATCGGCACCCTGGACGGCGCCAATGTGGAGATTCGCGAGGAGGTGGGTGAGGACAACTTCTTTCTCTTCGGCCTCACCGCCGAGCAGGTGCAGCAGATCCAGGCTGAGGGCTACCGTCCCTGGGAGTTCTACAACGACAGCCTGGAGCTGAAATCGGCCATCGACCTCATCAACTCGGGCCTCTTCTCCCACGGTGACAGGGAGCTCTTCCGGCCGCTGACCGACAACCTGATCCACCACGACCCCTTCATGGTCCTGGCGGACTATGAGTCATACATACACCGCCAGACCGAGGTCAGCCACGCCTACCGCGATCCCGAGCACTGGAACCGCATGTCCATCCTCAATGTGGCGCGGATCGGGAAGTTCTCGTCCGACCGCTCCATTCAGGACTACTGCGACAACATCTGGCATGTGAAGCCCGTGACGGTCGAGGTCTGAGTCTTTCGCGGGATGGTTCTCGAGCCCGCGCCATGCCGCGGGCTCGGAGTCCTTCTTGCGGGACAATGTGTCGGACGAGGGCGAGCCTTTCGACCCGCTGGGCCGGTTTCCGGGCTCAGGCCGCCAGCGCCAGCTTCTTGGCGCCGGAGAAATCCGTCTTCCCGCTACCCAGCTTGGGCACCATCTCCACCGGCCGGATCTCCGCCGGGATGGTCAGCGGGTTCAAGTCCGCATCCAGCAGGGCCTTGCGCAGACCCTCCGGGTCGATGTCCGCCGCGACGAGCAGGACGATGCGCTCGCCCTTCTTCTCATCCGGAACATTGACGGCAACGAGCTCGAGCTCCGACTCCCCCAGGACACGGCGAATCTGCTCCTCCACCTGGGTCAGGCTGATCATCTCCCCACCGAGCTTTGCGAAGCGCGAGTAGCGGTCGACGATGGTGAGAAAGCCGTCTTCGTCCTGGTGGCCCTTGTCGCCGGTCTTGTACCAGCGCTGCCCATCGAGCTCGACGATGACGTCTGCCGTCTTCTCAGGCGCGTCGAGGTAGCCCTTCATCACCTGCACCCCGCCGATCAGGATGAGCCCGTCCTCGCCGGGGGGCAGGGTCTCGAGGCTCACCGGGTCGACGATACGGAAGCTCGTCCCCGGCAGAGGCAGCCCCACCGTGCCGGGGCGGTTGCCGGTCTGCACCCGCCAGTCGTCCGTGTTCAGGCTATCCGGCAGGTTGCAGCTGGCGACCGGGGTGGTCTCGGTGGCGCCGTATCCCTCGTAGATGGGCTTCTGAAACTTGAGCGCGAAGGCCTCGCGCACGTCCGGGCTCAGACGCTCGGCACCGGCCACCACCACCCGCAGGGATTCCAGCATCATCGGATGTACCCGCCGATTCCGGGTATAGAGCCTCAGGAAGGTGGAGGTGCTGCACAGCAGGGTCGCACGGTGGCGTGCAATGGCCTTGGCACCGCCGAGGGCATCGGTGGGGTCTGGATGGCAGATCATGGGAATCCCTTCCAGCAGGGGCATGAAGGTGGTCACCGTGAGCCCGAAGGCGTGGAACAGGGGCAGGTTGGCCATCACCACGTCCTGCGACTCGGTGTTGAGCACATCGGAGGTTTGGCGCACATTGGCCATGATGTTGCAGTGGGTGAGCTCGATGCCCTTCGGGGACCCCTCGCTGCCGCTTGAGAAGAGGATGGCCGCGGTGTCCTCCGGTCCGGCCCGGTGGCCGAACAAGGCGAGCACCCAGCTCGAAGGGAGAATCCCGGCTGCGGCGAGCATGATCAGCCCCTCGATTTTTCCGATCTCCTCCTTCATCTGCTCCATGTGGTGCAATCGAACCCCTTCGAAAAGCTCGGACGCCTGGATCCCCCTCCCCTCCAGCTTCTTCAGGAAGCGCCTCGAGGTGATGATATTCCTGATCCCCGCGCTCTCCATACCCGCACGCATGGCCTCACGGCTCGCGGTGTAGTTGAGATTGACCACCGTCTTGCCGGTGAGAAGCACCGCCATGTTGGCGATGGCGCCCGCGCTGCTGGCGGGCATGAGCACGCCGACATTCTGCTCCCTGGAAAGCCGCTTGAGCCGGCGCGCGAACAGGAAGGTCGCGGCCATGAAACGGCGATTGGTGAGCGAGGCACCCACTGAATCCACCACCGCGAGCTGGCCCGGGCGCCGCCCGGCGGTCTGCAGCCAGGCCTTGGGCAGCGTGGGCAGGGTCTCGGCGTGGGTCTGCCAGGAGCTGACCGAGAGCTCGAATACCGACTGCTTCACCCGCTCCGATGTCGAGCCCATCGCCAAGGTCTCTCCGAAGGCGACCACCACGTCCCGTGCCCGGTAGCCACCCCGGTTCTCCTTGAGCTTGGCGCTCGCGAAGGACAGGCCACTGCCCCAGAGACCGCGCAGGTAGAAGGGCAGGATGACACCCTCTTGCACATGGGTGGCGGCGTGCTCGAAACCCTTCTTGAACTCCCCGAGCTGGCCGTTGCGGCTGATGGCCCCCTCGGGGAACAGGCACACCACCTCGCCCTCGTTGAGCAGGTCTGCGATGGTCTCCAGAGCCTGCTTGCTCTGGCTCCCGGAGATGGGCACCACGCCGAAGAAGTCGAAGAACCAGCGAAGATACCACTTCTCGTAGATCACCCGGGTCATCACGAAGCGCACCGGGCGGGGGCTGGCCATCTGCACCATCGCCCAGTCGATCCAGCTGATGTGGTTGCCGAGCATGAGAACGCCGCCCTGGGGCGGCATGTTGTTCAACCCGATCACCTCTAACCGGTAACGGGTTGCGATGATCCGCGCAACCAGGAAACGCACCAGGGACTGGGGGAGCTTGTAGAGGGTGTAGATGGCGCCGACCAGGGCAACGACCCCCAGTGCACCGATGATGAAGATGCTGCCGCTTTCCATCAGCGCCGAGACCACAGTCAGCGCCAGGAAGGTCAGCATCACCAAGTTCTGGACGAAGTTGTTTGCCGCCAGAATACGGCCCAGCCCCCGGTCGCCGGCATTGAACTGGATCAGGGCGTTGAGCGGCACCAGGAAGAAACCGCCGAGGGCGCCGAGCGCCAGAAAATTGACGGCGTGGGCCGAGGCCGTTGGAAGGCCCGGCAGAATGAACAATGTCGCAGCGATGCCCAGGGCACCGATGGGGATCAATCCCGTCTCGATGTGACTGCGAGACACCCGCCCGGCGATAACGGAGCCCAGGATGATGCCGATGCCGGCACAGGCCATAGCGCCTTGAATCACCACCGTGTTGGTCTCGTCCAGCGTTTCCTTGGCAAAGGCGGGAAAGGTCGCCAGCATCACCTGGGAGATACCCCAGAAGACGGACAGTCCAACGATGGACAGCCAGATAACCTGGTTGCCATAGGCCCCGCCCAGGTTCTGAACCAGGTAGCGGCCGCGGCGGTACTCCCTCCAGTCGAAACGCATGGCTTCCGCGCGATGTCGCTTTTCAGGCACACGGTAGGCAAACGCCAGCTCGATCAGGGAGAAGGCGACCAGAAACCAGCCGATGGGGGCGATCAGATCCATGACCGCGCCCGGGGAGTCGAAGGTCTGTCCGGCCAGGAAGTGCTCGAACAACACCGAGAAAAAGAAGATGCCCGCCAGGATCGCAGTGGTGACGGTCGCCTGAACCACGCCGTTGGCGGTGGCCAGGGCCTCCTTTCCGGCGATTTCCTTGATGTAGCCGTACTTGGCAGGGGAGTAGATGGCACTCTGCACCGCCAGCAGGAAGGTCATGGCGAAGGCGGGCCAGAACCAACCCAGGTAGTAGAAGGCCGTGATCGCCAGCGTGACCCCAACCGCGATCCAGGCGCTGATCCGCATCACCGCATTCTTCGGATACTTGTCCGCCAGGTAGCCGGAGGGCGTGAACAGCAGCACGAACGGCAGCAGGATCAAGGCATTGACGATGGCCGTCAGAATGATCTGCACATCGCCGTCGTAGGCCTTGAATAAGGTGTTCTGGATGATGATCTTGTGGCCCAGGTCCACGAAGGCGTTGAGGAAGACCATCGCCACGTACGGCAGGAAGCCGGCGATACGGAAGAGCTGAATCATTGTGAGTTTCCTTCAAGGGGAGCGCAGAATGAATCGATCCCGGAATCTTCGGCGCAAGGAATGCGAAAACATGGTTTGCGCTTTCCTTCCATTTCAGCCGCCTCCGTGACTGAAACCGGCGTCACAATCCTGAGCGATAAGCGTCGAAACTCAGCTGGACCGTAGGTCGGGTTAGCGAAGCGTAACCCGACACGCCCGGGAGGAGTCGGGTTACGGCGCGCGCGAGGTTCATCACCACTATTCAGTACCTTGCGAACGCGCCTAACCCGACCTACGCCTTCAATCGCCCTTGATCGTTCCAACTTAGGAATAGCGCTAATCGCCCAATCCTGTGCCGCGAGAGACGCGGTTTTCACCAGCGCTTGCCAAGAGCAATCTACCGGTCTAACTTCATAGGGGAAAGATCCCATGGCTCGCGGATCCGTAGAACGAGCCGGATTCCCGCACGGCCCAACGGATCCCCTCCGCCGTCCCCTTCCCGATACCTGGAACCGCTGCCAGCTCCGACGCTTCAGCCAACATGACGGCCTCGAGCGACCCAAACCGTTCGAGCAGCCGCTTTGCCCGCTCGGGGCCTACCCCCGGAAGCCCCTGCAAAACGCGGCTTTGGGTCCGAGCCTTGCCCCTAGGCCGGCGGCCTGGGCGGGGCAGCGCACCCGTTGCGACCGCGCGACCCTGCCGGGCGGCGAATAGCAGGAGCTGCACCGTTTCCCGCGGGCTTTGGGAGCGCAACAGCGGAATGCCGAGAAACAGGGTCAAGGTGATCAATGCTCCCTGGATCGCCTCGCGACGCATGTGGCTTTGGGCCAGGTCCTTGCTCGTTCCCTCCAGGATCAACGCCGTCCAGAGCGGGGAGCTCGCCAACCGGCAGCCTTGACCGAACAGGCGACCGTCTTTGATGGAGGCCACGAGATCGACCAGGGTCTTTCGCTCGACGAGCAAGTGCTCATCGATCAGGTAATCCCCGAGCGGAAGCCGTTGAATATCCACCGAGACGTCATCGCGTTCCCGAAGGATATCGACGATTCCGCTTTGGACGTCGCGATCGTCGACAAGGATGCTGATCGGCTGAGAAGTCCCCAAGGTGTCCACTTGCAAAGGCCGCAGCGCTCAGTGTGCGCGTTTTCGAGGTCGTCGGGATATTACCAGTTGTCTTGATATGATCTACTGGTTTCGAACAGCGATGCGACTCGGTACCTTCCCCACCGATGCCCGACACGAGCTTCAACTACCTTACCGCCGAGAAGACCCTGGTTTACCGGGCGGTGATGCGTGCCTTCTCCGAGGCCAAGGAACACTTCGTGGTGCATCTGCGCCCCGAAGACGTGACCGAGCGCAGCGCCCGCCTGGGGCAACCCTTACAGCCCGAGGAGGCGCAGAGCGCCCTGGCCCAGCTCGTGGAATGGGGCAACCTGCGGGCAGAGCCCGACACCAGCCGAGTGACCACCGTGGAGGACTTCTACCGCGCCCGCTATCTCTACCAGATCACCCGCGAGGGGGAGGCGGCAGAGCTCGCGCTCGCTACCTTCGAGCAGGTACTGGGACGCCAAGGCGCCCTACAGGCGGTCGCGCTTCAGGACATTCGCACGCAGCTTCGAGCCTTGGGCAACCTGATTGCGCAACCGCGGCCGGACCCCGCCCAAGCCCACCTGCTTCTGCGCGACGTGAGCCGAGTGTTCACGGACCTGGCGGATAATGCCCGCGCCTTCATGGCCGGCCTGGGTCGGGGACTGGAGCTGCGCGGTGCGGAACGCGATGCCTTCATCAGGTACAAGGACCGGCTGATCGAGTACCTGCAACGCTTCATCGGAGACCTTGTCACCCTTTCGGTGGAGATCGCCGGACTGATCGAGGCGCTGGACCGGGCCCCGGCCTTCCGGGATCTCTTGGAGCGCGTCGCGGATCGGGAGGCGGCCGACCGCGCCCCCGACCCGGAGCAGGCGGACACCGCGAGCCCCGCGGCCTTGGTCGCGGCCGGCTTGAGGGAATGGGAGGCGCGCTGGGAAGGGCTCAAGGCCTGGTTCATCGGCAGCCCCGGCCACCCGTCCCAGGCCGACCTGCTCCGGAGTCGGGCACGCAAGGCCATCTCCCAGCTCCTGGAGGCGGTGGTCCGGCTCAACGAACGGCGCTTGGGACGAAGCGACCGCTCGGCGGACTTCCGCACCCTGGCTCGCTGGTTCATGGAGTGCGAGGACGACCCGCAGGCCCACCGCCTGTGGCGTGCAGCCTTCGGTCTGAGCCCGGCGCGGCATCTCACCATCGACTCCGACACCTTGGCCGCACGGGAGCTTGAGCCGGTGGGCGCCCACAGGTCCTGGCGCGAAGCCCCGCCCCTGCGCATCAGCCCGCGGCTGCGCCAGACCGGCAGCTACCGCAAGCGCGGCGCCCTGCCCAAGGTGCGCAATCGCGCCCAGGACAAACGCAAGCTGGAAGGACTGTTGGCAGCGGAGAGCGCCCAGACCCGTGCCGCCCGGCGGCGGCTGGCTACCGGCGAGTATGTCGAGCTCAGCCGTCTCGGCGAGCTGGACCGGGACAGCTTCGCCCTGTTCCTGCGCCTGCTCGGCGAGGCACTGTCCGCCGCCGGCAACCTTGAGCAGCCCATCTTCACTCAGACCGGCGACGCCAGCCTCGCCATCGACATGATTCCCATGGGGTCGGATACAGAGGCCGAAATCCCAACGCCGGATGGCGTCTTCCGAGGACGCGACTACCGGTTGCGCATCACGGACCTGGAGGATCTCGAGCCTTGAGCGCGACGGCCCACGTCCTCTCCGACGTGCTGGAACGCTCCCGTCAGGACGAGCGCAGACGCGCCTTGCGGGCGCTGCTCATGCGGCCGCTGTTGGCGCCGGAGCATCCGGCCTTCTCGCTGGTGCGCCGCCACGCCGACTGGCTGCGCAATTGGCTGACCCGTGAGACCGGCTGGGTACTGACGGTCGAGGCCGACTTCGCCCGCCTGCAGAAGTATCCCGCCGGGCTCGACGACGGCACCCGCGGCGCCCGCGCCGGCCTGCGTCCCGCCGATCTCGCCTTCAGTCGCCGCCGCTATGCCCTGCTGTGCCTGGCGCTCGCAACGCTGGAGAAGGGGGAAAACCAGGTAACACTAGGGCGCCTGGGAGAGGCCATCGTCGCCGGAGCCGCCGAGCCGGAGCTCGCCCGCAGCGGCCTGCGCTTCGACCTGACGAGGCAGGAGCAGCGGCGGGATCTGGTGGCGGTAGTCCGCCTGCTACTGCACCTGGGGGTGCTCGCACGGGTCGCCGGAGACGAGGACGCTTACATCCGCCAGGAGCGAGACGTGCTCTACGACGTCGACCGCCGAGTCCTCTCGACCCTTCTGATAGCCCGCCGCGGCCCGTCGCTGCTGGAGACCGGGCCGAGCGCGCCCCAGACGCTCGACGGTCGTCTTGCCGCCATCGGGGAGCACTTCGCTCCCGACACCCCCGAGGCACGAAACCGGCTCCCGCGCCAACGCCTGACGGCTCGTCTGCTGGACGACCCGGTGCTTTACACCGCCGAGCTCACACCCGATGAACAGGCCTATCTGACCAGCCAGCGCCACGCCATCGTTTCCCGCGTCTCGGAGGCGACCGGCCTGGTGGCGGAGGTCCGTGCCGAGGGGCTGGCGATGGTGGACGCCCAGGGCGACCTCACCGACGAGCCCATGCCGGCGGAAGGCACCGAATCGCACGTCACCCTGCTCCTGGCCGATCTGCTGGCCCGGACGAGCGCTGAGGAAGGCGCCGGAGTCTCTCTCACCTGGGACCAGCTGCATACCCGGATCCGGGAATGGGCCGACTCCTACAAGGGCTATTGGAAGAAGTCCGCCCGTGACCCCGGCGCGGAGGAGGCCCTGTGCCGGCAGGCAGCGCGGCGTCTCAAGGCGCTGCGCCTCGTGGAGATCACCGAGGACGGACTGCGTCCGCTTCCCGCGGTTGGACGCTACGCGCTCTCCAGTCCCCGAATCGCGGGCGAGAGGCGATCGCCATGACCGAGGGAACGGACCTACCGCTCCCCGAGCGCGAGCGCTGGCAGCCCCTGCGCGCCGGGCTGATCGATCTCTACTACTATGACTACGAGGAGTTCCGGTTCCGCGACGGCAACCTGCTGCTGCGCGGCAACAACGGCACCGGCAAGTCCAAGGTGCTGGCGCTCACCCTGCCCTTCCTGCTCGACGGCCAGCTCAACCCCGCTCGGGTCGAGCCGGATGGCGACTCCGGCAAGCGAATGGAATGGAACCTGCTCCTGGGGGGCACCTACAACGAGCGCCAGGGCTACGTCTGGCTCGAGCTCGGGCGAGTCGACGAGTCCGGCGCCCCCCGCTTCTGCACCCTCGGTTGCGGCCTGCGGGCGGTGGCCGGGCGCGGCGCCCCGGAGCGGTGGTTCTTCATCACACCCGAGCGGGTTGGGGCTGACTTCTGGCTCCTGGATGCGAACCAGCGAACCCTGAGCCGTGACCGGCTGACCGAGACCCTGGCCGCCCGCGGTCAGGTCTTCACCAGCGCTGCCCAGTATCGCCG
>JAYEJW010000498.1:0-7707 GCA_034716535.1 Pseudomonadota bacterium | reverse complement strand
CGGTAAAGGCGTTTTCGGCATTCGCCAAGGCATTTTCGAGAGCGCGAAACGAGTCCTGCCACTTACCCTGCAACGCAAGCACGTTAGCCCGTTTCGAATAGTAGGACGCCAAGCGAGCGTGTTCGGATACCGCACGAGCTTCCGCTGCCTCGATAAGATGGTCGTATAACGCTCCGGCCTCGTCCAATTTGCCCGCCGCGACCAGCTCGAGCGCGCGTTCTGCGGCCTCGCGGTCGTGCTCCGTCGCCAAGCGTTCCTGCCAATCGCTTAGGTCTCGTGACCATCGACCGACCTCTTGTTGGATGTTTTCCAGCGGGATCCGACCACTCTCGACGCTTTCCGCGATGACTTCCTGCACCCCGGGTGGCAGCATCGCCGCGCCTGGTGTTGCGACCAAGACGTCGCGAACGTGCGTTAGGGCTGCCTCGGCTGACAGGGTCTGCCCGACTTTCTTCGGTCGGCGCGTTTCGTAGTGAAACGGCTGCGACGCGATCCGCTCGACTTCGATGTGTTGGTGTAGGTGCGCGGCAAGTTCGCGGTTCTCTTGCTCGACGATCTGCTCGACTCCTTTGGCAAGCTCGCTGCTGGTGACCACCCAGCCCGCACCTTCAGGTGCCGGTTCGCCATAGTAGCCGGAGAGCGCTTGAATCAAGGCAGCGCTAAAACGCGACGGCTTGCCTTCGGCAGCATGTGCCATGCTCCCCTCGCCAGTGGCCCACAGCATCAGGCGCGAGAAACACAGCACGGGCCTCTTGATTTTTACGGGCTCTAGCGCTTGAGGCAACGCACCAGGCTCGACCGAGCCATACTTCATTTCCCGGCATGCATCAATAAAGAAATACAAGGCGCCCGCCACCGAACGCCGTGCGGCCCGCGCAGTGGTGCCAATGTCGATGGCGTCGTGCCACGGATTGCCTCGAGTATGGCCAAAGTCCTCCGGTAGCAGATAGTCGTTGAGCCCGGTGACTCCGTGGCCACAGAAATACAATACGCCGACATTTTGTGGGTTGGCCTTGACGCGCTGCAGCCAGGTCACGTAGCAGGATGCGATGTTCTCACGGGATGCGCCGTCGACCCCGACGTACCTACCCTCGGGGAACGGGAAAGCGTAGCGCTGTGCGTTTCCGCTCGGCACCCAAGGGGGCGAGACCAGCATTTCGAGGCTCGCCGCCGGTGCTTTGGGGTTGTAATAACCGTGTTGAGCGTCAGGCTTAGCGTGTCGGCCAAGGAACCATTCCGCCACCGCCTGGGCCGATACGGGCGGTGATGACAACTGCTTAAGGCCGAATGTATCGTCCAGCCGCCGTTCTGGATCACCACCGCGCAAGTGCGGGTACCCGCCGACGCCTATGATTAGCACATGTGTGCCCGGCGATACCGTGTCGACGTCACTTCCCGGTGGAAACACAGTGGTCACGGTATCGCTTGCGCCAGGCGCTCACCGAGGCGCCGGTAAAAGCTCGGGCGGTGAAAATAGCCACCGTGGGCCTGGGTCAACCCATAACCCGTTTCATAGGCGTAATCCGTAACCCCTTCAAACACGCCTTCGGCGCGAAAGCTAAACGCATCATTTGGATCTAAGACATTTAGCCAATGCTTTATGTTGGCTGGTCGCACGAGGCGTTCAGACGGCGCGTCGGCGGGCACCGGCGGATGTTTATACATACCCATCTCCTCAAACAACGCGACTTGCGAGCCGACAGTCATAAATACATCGACTTCGAGATCTGGTTGGAAGTAGGTCAGGATATCATAGGACACCACTCCGCCGAGGCTGTGACCGATGACGATGAGTGGATCAGTGTCGCTGCGCTTCGCGTTGGCGGTGTGAAAAGCGTTCAACACTGTCGAAACGATTGGCCCGGGGTTCTCGCGCTCGCCGCGCCGGGTCAAGTACTGGAACACATCACCGAGAAACATCGAAGCGCCCAAATGCAACTTTTTGCGGCCTAGGGTGGTAGCAACCGTGCTCATCGCTGTGGGCACAAGCTCCATGATGCGGCTTGCGCCCTCTTTCAAGTCGTCGAGCAGCGACCCTGCACCAAAGCTCTCCCAGCGTACCTCTTCGCCGGGCGCCGCCGGGACATTCTCCTGGTCGTAGCTCTCAACGTGCTCGAGCAGCAGGTCAACGAAATTCTCGTTGTTGGCGGTCGCAAGCCACGGGGGCTTAGGCTGCGCGGCAGCGTAGTCGAAAGCCCTGCGGGAACTCTCAGCTAACGCTTCAGCTTGCTCGGGTGTCTCAACCTCTGGTAACGCCGCCGCCCATACTACGTCAATGGCATCAGCCAGTGAGCGCTGGGCGATCGTGACAATATCGGCTGCTGCTGGGCCAAGCGGTGCGACGATATCCCCCCCAATGCGCAGGTGCGCGGGGCCAAGCCCCGCGCCGAAGGTCTCCATGGGGTCGAAAGATTCGGGTAAAGAGGCATTGCCCCAACGAAATTTGACGCCGTGATCGCCCCAATACGGGTTAAGAATCGCCACTTCGATCGCTTGTTTTACAAAGTGAGGAACGACGTAGGTACGCAGGAAAGCATCCCGGGCACGGGTGTTGTCTCGATACTCGGGCGTATCACGGTTGCTGACTCCATGTACAAATACTACAGGCATATCGCTCTCCTCTGCGTTCGTCTTGAAAGAAATTACCAAAGATTGTCGGGAAGTTGAACACTCCGTATGAGCGGGAGAGCAACCGTATGGCTATACTGCCACTTCCACCTGTGTGTGGCGAATTGTTATTCAGGCAGCTACGGGTAACTGGTATAGCCCGCGGCAATGAGACTTCCACCGAAATTGGTTGAGGTTGGCACGGCGGATAATGGTTTTGCCGCAGATTTCTGATGGCGTATCGTCACCGAGCGAAGTATGCATACGATGAGCGTTGTAATACTGTCGGAACTCTTCCAGCTTTCTCTCCAGATCGCAGACATTCCAGAAGAATTTATGATCAAGGTATTCGCGACGAATGGTCCCGATCAGTCGCTCAACAAAGGGATGCGAACGAGGTGTGTACGGGACAGTCTTAATCTCATTAACGCCCAGAATCCGCAAGTTGGCTTGCCATCGGTGGTACAGGAATAACGGATCGTTGTCTGAGCTGAGATATTTTGTAACACCCTTGATTGAGATGGCGGTGTTGAACATTCGGCACAAGGCCGCACCGTCCACATCACCGGCGTGCACGCCAAAGCCAATGATGCGCCGGGTAAATTGGTCCATGACCACGAGCACCCAGTGGGTCTTGAGCAAAATGGACTCGCAACGAAACAGATCAATGCTCCAGAGACTGTCTTTGGTATGCCCGATACAGCACCGAACGCCCCTTCCTCACGCGCTGAAGATCCAGTAGGGCGCGCCGGACTTTTCTCTCTTTTCGAGTCCGCGTTCTTGGGGGGCGCGTCCGTGACAGATGAGTTGGAGGAGGTCGCTGACCACGGAGCGGTTGTCGCCGTAATAGGAGTGTCCCATCAGGCTAGTATCGAGCTGCGATGCGTCGACGGTGTCGAGTCCCTGGGTCACGACGAGATGTTTGCCGGCATCGCCGGCCCGCGCGTACTTGTGCACGGTTTTTGAGGCGAGAAGGGCCTTGTCGTTTGACGAAGCGTAAAGCGTAAAGCGCTCGGCTTTGCCGTGAAACTTCGCCGCGAGCTGGTGAAAGGTACCCGCGTCGATGTCGGGAGCTGTAAAGATCACCTCCCTCAATCGGGCTGCACCGTCCGGCAGCTGGGCCGGGTCGAGATTCGGAATGATATCTGCGAGAGCACGGTTGCCCATGCTGTGTGCGATTACGTGGACCGTGTCCACGCCCAGCCGGGTCATCGTGGTCCTGAGAAATTCCTTGAAGTGCGGACGCGTCCAGATGATGTTCGCTTCGTCGATAGTGTACTTCTTTACGTCCCCTTCCGACGGCCAACTGTACGCCAGTGTGAGGCCGTTAAAGTGAAGGTCGTAGGCCACTTGCGCGGCCCGAATGAGGGCATCGTCGAAATCGACATTGTATCCATGCACAAAAACGAGCGCTTCGTTTCTTCCGGCGGCGGCGAGAGCTTTCCGGGCGCGGCCGGCAAAGGCGTCTTCGTCGAACACTTCGACATCGAGCAACACGACGTGCTTGGCGGGATCCGCCCGGAACTGCAGCTTCCAGAACGTGGGTTTCTCCAATTTGCCCATCTTGTGGTCGTCCGGGATGCTGACCTGGGCGACTCCGAAACTGACTTTGCCATTCTTGGCCCGCAGTCCGCTGAAGGTCGGCCTTCCGTCCGCGGGCGCGCTGGGTTGGCGATCCGTTCCGAAGTAAACGGGCACGGAAATGTACCGGTCCATTTTCGCCGAGCCGGCCGGGGACTCGGCCAGGCTGCGCTGCTGTCCCCGCGTGCGCTCGGGCATCACGGCGGCCAGTTCTTTTGCCAGCCGCTGGTAGGCCTTCGGATGTTTTTTGAACAATTCGATGATGCACCGATGCACCGACGCCGTATTTTCATCGGGGCTCTCGAGCAGGCGCATCAGGATCGTCAGCTCGCCTTCGAATGCCTGCCAGTCTGTCCCGATGAGATCGGGGAGTTCCTCGTAGCAGCCGGCGACCGCTTGAATCAATTGTTGTGCTTCGTCCAACGTCTATCCTCCAAGTGAAAATGAAAACCTGCCTGCTCCCACGACGTAAAAGGAAGCCCAGTCATAGGCAAAGCGAAAAGGTTCGGCATCGCCCGATTTCAATTTCTCGGCGTAGGCGCTGAGCTGAAGTTCGATCCATAAATCCTCGGCGGTGGCCGCCAACTGTTCGACGTGTTCCGCGGCGGTCTCGCGCTTCATTTTCTGCAGTTGCCGGCCCACCTGTCGCACCAGCGTCGCGACATCGATGCTGGGTTCGGCGGCCGCCAGGGCTTCGTAAAACAGGTCGACGTAAAGTGCAGTGAACCGGTCGCTCACTGGCCACAGGCTGCAAACCACTGTGCTGATCCCGGCCATTTGAAGGGCTGCGGGCAGACCGGCCCTTTCCGCGTGGCTCAACATGCCGCCGAGACCCGTGCTGCAGGCCGAGAGAAATGCCAGCGAGCAATTCATGACTGAACTGCTCACCATCAGATCACCAGCCGTCCACATTTCGGCGCATCGCAGCGGTCCGCCTTCTCCGTATTCGTTCAAGAGCGTGCCTTTCTCCGCGTAATCGAGGCTGCGCTCGATGACATTTCGCGACTTGGCATTAAGCCGCTCGACCAGGCGCCCGACTCCGGGGATCCTCGCTTCGCGCGTGTCTTCGTCGACCTCCCGCCAGGTCTCGACTTTTTCCGCAAGTGCTTCGAGTCCCTCTCCCTGTTCGACCGGCATTTTTTCCCAGTCTGGGTGGACGAGGAGAGCCGACTCGAGAGGCTCGAGCGGCGCCGTGCGTCCGTGACCAGCGAAGTGGAGAATCCCCGAGCTCTCCATGGCCTTTTCAAGTGTGTCTTGAGTCGCTTCGCTTCTGCTGAATGTCTCCATATCGATTCCCACGCCGTGCAGCCGACGAGCCACTTCGACGGACTCGAAGTCGGCAAAGGGGAGATCGAGAGTCGGATTTCCGGCCACCAGCGCTTTTCGGGTCGCGGGTCTTCCGGGCTGCGAAGACCGGAAAAAGTGCGCCGCGCTGGCGGAAACCTTCACGTCGAACCTGGCGAGTGATGGAAGCGCCCAGAGCGGCACCAGGAAATAAAAGAAAGCTGGGATGATCGTGACGCGCCGCACCGGCGAGTCGCGGAGAGCCTCTTCGAGAAAGCGGCCGACGTGCGCGTCGATTTGTTCTAGGACAAATTTTAGTTCCGATCGCGGATCGGGAGCCTCCGGGTCTTCATCGAGCACCATGGACCACCCGCCCTGATTTCGCGTGATGAGTTCTGCGATCCACACCTCGTCACATTCTTGAATGATTCTGCAGGCCGAGGGATGGCCTGTGTCGCCGGAGCGGATCAGCCCGAGCATCGTCCCGCGTTGTCCGGTGCCTATCGAGAGTACGGCTTCGTAATCCGCGAGTTGCGCGGCGATTTCTCCGATGGACGGCGCTGCGAGAACATCATCGGGCAGGCTGGGCCGGACCTTCCGGTATTCTTCCAGCACGCTAGCGTGCGCCGAAATGTCTTTCCGGAGCCAATCTTCTGCGGCCCCTGTTGAAGCCGGGAGGTCTTGAATGGCCACGCCGCGGGACAGCGCGTGTAACCGCCGCTCGAGATCCAGAATTGGGCGGCCCTCCGGCCGCGTCCGGACGGTGCTCTGGTAGCGCAGCCGGAGACTCTTGCTGTGCTCGAGATACTTCACGGCCTCGCCCCAGCGATCCAGAAAAGCGCAGGCGAAGGCGAGGTTGTTCATTACTTCTGTGAATGCATCGCCGGCTGATTCGATTTCGCGCGCATCGATGGCAGCCAGGTAGGCAGTCTCGAACTCCCTGGCGAGCGGGGTCAGCGCTTCAACGACCCGCTCGTATTCGGACAGGCGGAGACGAAACCGGCTTTCGATTTGCGCCGCTATAAGGTGAGTGGACATATCCGCATCGTCGATTTCGAGAACATCTCTATAGTGGTCGGCCGCCTTCCGCGGCTCGTCCGCCGAGGCGAATATCGTCGCAAGGCTCAACAAATTCTTGGCCTGCAGCCGCTCCGGCCCGCCAATCTGCTGAAGCTGCTCGCACGCCGCGGCTGCGAGCTCCTGCCACAGCAAACAGTCCGTTTTGTCTTCGTCATTCCGGGTATCGATAACCCGCATCCCGTAGACCTGCATGGCAATCACCCAGAAATTCCGGCGTATCTTGCTGTCTTCCACCTGGTTCACGACTTCCTTGCCTTCGGCGATCAGATCGAGTTGCCGTTCCGGGCTGGCCAAGTTGTATTCGATTAGGCTTCGAATCACGAGAATCTGCAGAGTAGCGTCGCCCGTGCGGAGCGCGTCATCGTAGAGTTCTATCAACGTCTTTTTTGCAGCATCCTCATCCCGCAGAGGGTGTCCTTCGGGCAGAGCCAGGATTGCTTGCGCCGCTAATCTCTTCAGGTCTTCAAGCCCGGCGTCAAGGACCATCTTTGCCGCGACAGCTCTGCGCTCCGGTTCGTCGGCACGGTCACTGATCCTTTCGCCCGCGAGCCATTCGAGAAACATTTCATGGGACTCGTCCAGTATCGCACCGAATTTCGCTGCCCCGGGATCGCCCTCCTCCTGCTTCAGGTATTGCAGACTTATTATGAAACGTAATCCGTATCGGAGAAAGGCTTCGGCAAGCGGCGCCTTGCGTTCGTCCGCGTTGTCCGCCTCCAGGATCGTGCGCAGGTAGACGATGTGGCCCTTGGCTTCGTCCTCGTCGATGGGTTGAGGGTCTGAGCCCCTGGTTGTCTCGGGATCGTTCATCGATGAAAACCTCTTAACGCCGCGGCCGGGTTTCGATCTTGAACACTACCAAATTACGTAACCGAGATCGAATCTAAAATTGCGAAACGCTGGCGCTATGGTACTGTCAAATTAGCGCCAAATCGGTCAGGCTGTAGGCATGAAAGACGCTAAGCAGTTATACCATGGATACCGTTTCCCTCCGACGATAATCAGTCACGCCGTTTGGCTGTATCATCGCTTCTGTCTGAGCTTTCGGGATGTGGAAGACCTTCTGGCGAAACGAGGAATAACAGTCTCCTATGAATCCACTCGGCAATGGTGTAACCGATTCGGCCCGGAATATGCACGACAGCTCAAGAAACG
>JAYEJW010000497.1:0-7717 GCA_034716535.1 Pseudomonadota bacterium | reverse complement strand
GCGTAGGTCAGAACCGCCCGGCTCCGGTCCGCTCTGGCAAAGATCAGTGGGGACTCATCGCGCGCCCGCTCGTCGATGCCGAGCCAACGCATACGCGCGCGGTCGTAATCTAGGAACGGCCAAAGGTTGATCGGGTCACCGGAGCCCACCAGGAGCATGTGACCTTTGTGGGACCTTATTGCCTCGTCATCGAGGCCGCGCTGGTCCTGCAAGGGCTGGGGCTCTTGTGAAACACCTCGGAAACGATGCAAGACCTCGCCTCGAAGCAGACAAAGGTCATAGGCACCGAGGAAGCACAGCCGCTCTACGAATTTTTCGAACCTTCGCTCCCAATCCGAGAGAATCTGTGCGCACTGCTTGGATTGCAGTGCGCCAGAATGAACAACCAGGTTTCTCACCGCAATAAGCCCAATGGTGTCCTTCTCTCCGTCGAGGAGCACTCCGAGTGGTTTTCTCAGCTCACGAAGATCGACGACGATTGGATGCGTCTTTTCCGCGAGCGTCTTCTTCCCGGTGAAAGTTCTCAGCATCTCGGCCAGGCTTCCGAACGTCGGCCTATCGATCTTGTCCTTGATCTTTGACACCGCATTGGCGAAACGCTCGGGATCTCGCTGCAGTACCCCCACAGCCACCAGCAGCACGAAACGCGTGATCATCTCCGCGGCGTTGCAGAGCCTGAGGAGCTTCGCCGACGGGTGCCTCTCGTCCAGGTATTCCTTCATCGGGATCACGATGATGGGTGGTAGCTGCGCGAGGAATTTATCGTTGAGCTTGTCCATGAGCGGGTCCTAGTTCGTCGGGGTATCGGGATATCGATAGTTGGCTCGAGCAGATCAGCCCAGCCATTGCTTCAGTGTTTCGAAGCGCCGATCTGAAGGCTCGACGCCTTGCATTTGGGCGACCAGGCGAAAACAGGTTGGAAACGTAGTTGTAGCGGCCCGTCGCGGAGGTCTGCGTAAAACACTACCTGCATGGTCGGCGAAAACGCGCTGCCCTTGTCACCCGCCGGCAACACCGAGATGATCCTTGGTGAGATGTTCCCCCACGGGACATCAAGTCGTTGTTCAAGAAGTCCTCGCAGCTGCGGAATCTCTCTGGATCCGCTTGCAGCATCCGCTGCCGGCCATGGAGAGCTGAGCAAAGGCCGGTAGTCCGCGGTAGGGGTCGAGCCCGTACGGATTGTCGTAGTGGCGCAGGGGATATTGTATCCCGGAGCCAGCGCAGAGAATCTGTAAGGGCATCCGACACCCCGTCCAGCCATTTGTGGGCGCTGTGGGGCTCGGCTGGTGTTTTGTCGAGTCCCCGGCGGCATAGGACGTACCCGCCGGATTTCACGAGGAGAAACGCGACACGCCGACCAACGGCCAGGATAAGTGCGTAGTGCATGATAATCTCCGCCGCACTGCACAGCCGCAGGAGCTTGGCCAAGGGGTGCCTCTCGTCCAGGTACTCCTTGATTGGAAGAGCAACCGGCGTCGGCAGCTGTGGGATCAAATCCTCGGGAAATCAACGTCCAGGCAGCTCCCCGGTCGGCAGCAGGGTTGCGGCGAGCGCCGGTAGCTCCTGCGCACGATCAGTCTCCAGGAGTGCCGATCCCTCCCAACCGCAGCACCAGCTCTCGGCGCGCCTGCGGAAGCTCGGCCAACAGCTCGACAAAGGCCGCGTTGGTCCAGCCGAAGCCGATTACGTTCTCCGAGTAGCCGTAGCGGATGTTGGCGGATACGTCCGATTCGCGGCGCTCGACGTCGTACTTCTCGACGATGACGTTGTGCTCGAGGAACTCTTTGAGCACCAGGGATAGGAAGTTGATGGAGATTCGGTCGGCGGCTTCGTCGTAACCGTAGCGGCGCAAGCCCTGCACCGCGATCAGCTGCATCGGCGCCCATCCGAACGGCGCGTCCCACTGGCTGCCGCTGCGGTTGGTGCTGGTCATCAACCCGCCGGGACGCTCGAACAGCGGTAGATTGGCCACGACGCCTGCGGCCTGTTCCTTCGATGCCGCGCCGACCCAGAGCGGGTAGAAGGTCGCCGCAAATGGGTAGTAACGACGCTCGCCGTCTGGAATGCGATAGTCGAGATAGAGTCCGGCTGCGTCATCCCAGAGATGGCGGTCGATGCGCGCCTTGCGCTCGGCTGCACGCTGGCGCCATCGCTCGGCATCCTCCTCACGGCCGAGGATGTGCGCAATCTGTGCGCTGTCGGTCTCCATGCGGTAAAGCAGCGAATTCAAGCAGACCGGGTTATAGAAGGTGATATCGGCATTGAACGGTCCGAAACGGTTGGATGGATCGAAGCCGGATTCGCGCATGGAGCGATCGCCGACATAGAACAGGTCGGTGAGCTGATCCTTGGCCGAATCGTAGTAGAGCACTTCGTCGTAGGCCCTGACGTCGTGCGTCTTGAAGTACTCGCGGACGCGGTCGTAGTGGGTGCGACCCTCGGCGTCACGCTCGTCGGCCACGACCTCCGGTGCCGGTCCGGAACCGAGGTCGTAATATCGCGAAAGTCCCGTTTCCGCGGTCAGATGTGGCTCACTGATCCACATTTCGTAGGTGCGCTCGATTGCAGGCAGTGTGCCGACAAGCCATTCCTTGTCCCCGTTCTGCTCGTAGACACCGAGCACCATCGCCGTCAGGAAAGGTGGCTGGGAGCGTGTCAAATAGTAGGTGCGGTTGGCATTGAGGATCTTGCCATAGTGCTCGACTTGGTAGACAAAGTTGTCGACCATGAAACGTGCAAGCTCGGTCTTGCCGTCGCGCAGCAGCCCAACCAGGATGAAGTAGCTGTCCCAGCCATACATTTCGTTGAAGCGCCCACCTGGGACCACGTAGGGCTCCGGCAGGTAGAGTAAGCCGTGCTCGTCGATGTCATCCACGTGAGCGGGCAGACCGCGTATCTGGATCTGCGCCATGGCGGCCTCGGGGAGCTTGGCACGCAAGTCTTTTTCGATGGTCCTGTCGTCGACGTCCTGTGCAACATAGAGCGTCCAGCGGTCGCGCTCGCCGAGCTTCGGGTCCTTGAGCGATGCGAGCAAATCCTGGTTCGAACGGGTCAGGGCATCCCAAGTGGTGTCGATATAGGACTCGATCGCGTTGAGTCGGTCGGGTTCTGCCAATGCTCGCCCCTCAACCGAGCTCGCCGAGTAAAATGCGATGAGCGTGAAGAGCAAGACAAGAGCCGCATCCCAGGGGGCTCGCCTTGTCGGTAGGATCGGGCTGTCTGGGTGACGGTTGGACAGATTGGCTTGAAACAATTGCCCGGTCAGGCCCAAGAAGCGTGCAATCGGTTTCTCCATGGGGTTGCGCCTCGCAGCATACGCTTGGTTACTTGAGAGGTGCTAGCTTGGCTCGCCGATTGGTATGATGCAACTACCAACAGCAGGGGGGCCATCCCAACGCAGCGAATGCGGCCTCCGAAGTGGACGCAGTCGCCTCAGCGGCCTGTGCGCGGCGAAGGAGTCCCGAAACAGCAGGCGGCACACCAGCCTGGACTAGTCGATGTAGAGTCCGGCTGCCCTGCGCGAAGGCGATGCAGAGAGCGGAGAAAAGGTGCGAGATCGTGGATTTCTCCATGTCTGCAACTGTGGTCCCCTCGATCTCATGCGCTGTAGGCGAACAGAACAAGAGATGGGTTTGGAAGGCGGCTGTATTTCGCATAGGAGCAAGGTTCCTGGTGCCAGTCATTGACGGTTTGAACCGAAACCGCCTAAACACAACCAACGTACATATTCCGGGAGGTTTGACCGCGGAGCAAACACCTGATTGAGCCCGAACCAGAGCGAGCACCGTTTTCAGCAATCAAAGACATCGCGAATCACGCGAGAGGCAAATCCATGGGGAGTGAGATCGGGCTTCTTTTCGATCTAGATGGGACGTTGTGGGACTCGAGTGAAACCTGCTCGCGGGCCTGGAACGCATGCCTTAGTGAGCGAGGCACCGACCGACGAATATCGGCCAACGACCTCCGACGATGCATGGGCAAGACTCTGCACGAGTTTGCGGTGGCCATTTTCCCCAACCTCGCGGCAAGCGACGGGGAGGCGCTTGTTCGTGACTGCTTTCGCTACGAGGTCGAGTTTCTCGAGCGAGAGGGTGCCGCCCTGTACGACGGGGTTGCAGCGGGTTTGAAAAGACTCAACGAGACCTATCCCATCTTTGTCGTCAGCAACTGCGACACGGACTATCTCGCATCTTTCCTTGATCGATCAGGGGTGGGCCCATGGATCGCGGGTGCGCTTTGCCATGGTGACACCGGCCTGTCCAAGGCCCACAACCTGCTTGCCATGAGGCAGAGGCACGCCCTGTCGTCGGCTGTGTACGTCGGTGACACGCGCTCGGACGAGCTCGCTGCCGCTGAGGCGCGAATGGCCTTCGTGTTTGCCGAGTACGGGTTTGGCGAGGTCTCCAAGGCTTCGCTGCGAATCCGCCGCTTCCCCGAGCTGGTGGATCGATTCCTGCCGACACCACCCGCGACTGTCGTCCAAGCACTGCGCGATCTCGGCCCGCTCACCGCTGGTCGCGTCAGCACCGCGCCCACCCCAGGCGATTTCATTTGCCGCGCTCGCGTACTCGTCGCGGGCAGCGTCCACTCCGCCGAGTTGCGGGTCTCATTGCCCGATGTCGCCAACCTGGGCTTCGAGACCCCCATGGCCGTGTCCCGTGGGCAGCCTCTGCGATTGATGTGGGGGGGCGAGAGCACAACGGTTGTCCATACGGCGACCGTCGAAAAGCTTGCCGAAGACCGTCGACGCGTCGTCGCTCGGTTCGCAGAGCCGGTGCCGAATCGCGAGCGGTCAGGAGCCACCTCGACCCACGCCGCATCGGACACGATTCTTCGCGGCTGCGTGGCGATGTATCGCGGCGAGGAAGTCGCGCGGAGGCACATTGTCGCCGAGTCGGCCTCGGGTATCTACGTGCGAGATCAGTCGGGCCGAGAGTACATCGACTGCGGCTCGGGAACGTTTGACCAGGCCCTTGGCTACAACCACCCGGCCATCCGGGAAGCGATGCACGAGCAGATCGATCGCTTACCGTATCTTTCGTCCGCCCTCGTCTCGCCGGAACCATTCGAGCTTGCTCGTCAGCTCGTGGAGATCTCGCCGAGCAATCTCACCCGGGTTCATCTACGCGACGTGTCTGGTTCCACGGCTATGGAAGGCGCGATCAAGATTGCGCAAGCCACGACAGGTCGACGCGACGTCATCTCGCTCTTTATGAGTCACCACGGCCAAACGGCGCTGGCGACCGAAGTCTCCGGCAACGCGTTTCGAAAAGAACTCTATCCGGCCCGCAGCCCGGGTTTTCTCCACGTTCCGCCCGCCTATTGCTACCGCTGCTTCTACGACCAAACGCATCCGACCTGCGACCTCATGTGCGTGTCGCGAATTCGTCAGTTCATCGAGTACGCTAGCAGTGGCTCCGTCGCTGCCATGGTGGTCGAGCCGATACTGGGAAACGGTGGAAACATCGCTCCTCCCAGGGGTTACTTCCGCAAGTTGCGAGCGCTGTGTGATGAGTACGGCATCGTTCTGATCTTCGACGAGGTGCAGTCGGGAATGGGGCGCACCGGCTACATGTTTGCCGCCCAATACTACGATGTCTTCCCCGACATGATGGTTCTGGGCAAGGGCTTGGGTGGTCCGGTACCGCGGGCCGCGATCCTGATGGAAGAGCGCTTTGACGCGGTGCCGCGCAGTCAGCACGCCTTCACCGGCTCGGGCAGCCTCGTGTCCACGGCAACCGCCCTCGCGACGATCTGCCAGCTGCGCGCCCCCGGCTTTCTGGAGCATGTTCGCGCTGTAGGCGCTCACTTGGGGGAGCGCCTCCAAAAGCTAGCGGAGAAGTTTCCACGCATCGGCGACGTGCGCGGCTACGCGCTAATGTGGGGTCTAGAGTTTGTTGCGCAAGACGGCTCCCCGGACGCCGACCTCGCCAACCGAATCATTGCCAGAGGCCTCGACCACGGGCTCATCCTTCGCGGCTCGCGGTACGGTCGCGGAAGCGTGGTCAAAGTCCGCCCTCCCCTCGTCATTACGCGCGACGAAATCGATAAGCTGGTCGATGCGCTCGACGATACACTTGAGGCCGAGTTCGGAGTTCGAGCATGAAAGCACTTAGGTACAGCACGACCGGAATTAAGCTCGTCGATGCCCCACGCCCGATCATCGCGAACGACGACGACGTCATTGTCGAGATCGCTGCCACCGGCATTTGCGGAACTGACGTGCAGATCCTCCTTGGGCAACTTGACGCCAACGAGGGCGTCATCCTCGGTCATGAATCCTCGGGCGTTTTGATTGCGGTGGGGTCAGCAGTCGACAACCTCGAGGTCGACGACCGCGTGGTCATCAACCCGACCTATTACTGCACAGAGTGTCGGCAGTGTCGTCGAGGTTACGTGAACTACTGCGAGGGCAAGCTGCGAGGTGAAGCAGGCGTTTCAACTGACGGGATGTTCGCCGAATTCTACCGCAGCAGCTCCCGCTTCGTGCATCGCATTCCCGACGCGATCTCCTTCGCCTCGGCCACGCTTACCGAGCCACTGGCCTGCGTTCTCACCGGCCTCGCGCGAACCCGAATCCAGATTGGGGATCGCGTGCTCGTGCTCGGCGCGGGCCCGATCGGACTCTTGACCGCGGTTGCGTGCGAAGCGCGTGGAGCCACGGTCGAAGTTGTCGAGAGTGACCCGCAGCGGTCGGAGTTGGCCGCACGCATTCTCGACGCCTCGGTCGTGACGTCGGTGGATTCCACCACGGCGCCCATGGTCGAGTTGGCGGTTGACACCGTTGGGCGTTGCGTCGACTCGCTGCTTCCACGCATCGACCGCGGGGGACAGATCTTGCTTCTCGGCATTGCCCGCGGGTACCGGGCGTCGATCCCCCTCGCCCAGCTTGTCGAACGTGGAATTGACCTCGTCGCTTCATGCGACACCGCGGGGTCGTATCCGGCAGCTCTCGACCTCTTGGCCAGCGAGCCGCGCTCTCGTCGGATCGTCACTGCCGAGTTCAGATTGGCGGACTTCGAGGCAGCCCTCATCAGCCTGGGTGTCGATTACAGGGCGAGGACACGAGGCAACTCAAGCCAGGCCAAAGTCGTTCTCGTTCCGTGAAGTCCACAGCCGTTCAGTGCTTCATCGCCTGCAAGCGCGGACCGGTTGGTGCAGCGCGCCGAGTGGGCCAGAACGCGTCGGCTCCGCCTTTGCCTGGAGGAGTTGCCCACGTCGTTTCCGAGCTGGCATCCGCGGTCGATGCCCACTGGGTGGCAAGTGCGGAGAACCAGATTGAACGGGATGCGCTGGCTCGCTGGCCGAAGGGCGTCGAAGTCGATCCTGATGGCCTCCCACCCTTTCGACTCAGTCTGGTCGACCACCAATCCGATGTCATCCGCGCCGCGCAGGACCGACTGTTTAGCAACATCTTGTGGCGCGCGCTGCACGCCGTGTGGGACGACATCGAAGAGCCAGCCTTCGGTCCCGAGGACGCTCGCAGCTGGGTGGCTTTTCGCCAGTTCACCCGCGACGTCGTCGACCGCCTGAGCTCGGCGTCGTTCTCGGCGCTCAACCCGGTCTACCTGCTTCAAGATTTCCAGATGGCCTGCGTCCCGCCGCTCCTGCGGAAGACGCGGCCAGATGCTCGACAGGCGTTGCTTCTCCATTGTGCGTGGCCGTCCCTTACCGATTGGAGCAAGCTGCCCCGAACCTGGCGCCGAGACCTCGCAGA
>JAYEJW010000496.1:0-1524 GCA_034716535.1 Pseudomonadota bacterium | reverse complement strand
TGCTTTCTCGCTCTCGGCCTGCTCAGCCCGTCAAGCCGAGGCGACACCTTGTCGGGAAGACATTGAATCGCTCCGGAAATACTGCAACGCAGGCCCCACTGCCGTTCCAGGCCACGCCAAGCGCCTGTGATTGAACAGATCGGGCAGCGCCTCCGGCCCAGGCGCCTCTCCAGGTTCGCCGCATCCGATTGTCTCAGTCCTCCACGCCGGTCTCTTCCTGCACCGTGCGCACAATACGGCGGTCGATTCCCAACAGATCATCCCGCTTTTCGGGGTAGTCGATCGCACTGAGCAGAAAGCGAATGGCGTTAATGCGGGCGCGCTTCTTGTCGTCGGACTTGATGATGGTCCAGGGACTGTCCGCCGTGGACGTGAAGAAGAACATGTCCTCTTTTCCCCGGGTGTAGGCATCCCACTTGTCTTGGGATTCCTGGTCCACGGGGCTGAGTTTCCACTGCTTGAGGGGGTCGTGGGTGCGTTTGCCGAAACGACGCGCCTGCTCCTTCTTGCTCACGGAGTAGTAGAACTTGGCGAGGGTGATGCCGGAACGGATCAGCATGCGTTCCAGCTCAGGTACGGCGCGCAGAAACTCTTTGACATCCGAGCCGCTACAAAACCCCATCACCCGTTCCACCATCGCCCGGTTGTACCAACTGCGGTCGAAGAAAACGATTTCGCCCGCCGAGGGAAGATGGGATACGTAGCGTTGGAAGTACCACTGGGTGCGCTCCCGATCGCTGGGTTTGTCCAGGGCCACCACCCGGGCACCACGGGGGTTCATGTGCTCGACGAAGCGCTTGATGGTCCCTCCTTTTCCGGCAGCGTCGCGGCCCTCGTTGATGACCAGTACCCGCAGCCCCTGTTCCTTGACCCAGTTCTGCATCTTCAGCAGTTCCACGTGTAAAGGCATGATGAGGTCGAGGTAGTCAGCAGCCTTGAGTTTTTCGAGTGGTCCGTCGAGATCGTTCGCCGGCCCCTCCCGATCACTCTCCCGTTTCGCCTTCTTGAGCTTGAAGGATTCCGCGTCCTTGCCGCTGGGCTTGATCGCCCGAATTTGATCGATCGCCGCATCGCCGGGACGGGTCCCGACATCGTCACCCGCCGATTTTCCCTCGGTATCGTCGGTATCCACGTCCATGGCCTCCTGCTCCAACAGCAGGTCGTCCCGTGACTGATCGTCCAAGTCCGCCGCCTTGAGACGTACAGGGGCTTTCCTTCCGTTACGTGTCGGCATTGGTTTCTCCGCAGTTCGCACCGCTGATCCCGCGTTCTAGAGGACAGGGGGCCAGCGAGTGTTGAGCTTGGGTCAAACGCAAGGTTTAAATATTACCGTATTGTTACAGCTTGGTCTCTACTTGGCGAACATGGCGAGCACCGCCGCTTTTCGCGCGATGGCGCCGGCCGGGGGCGTTCGTAGCACTTGAGCTCCGATCAGGTCTATCGATCGACAACATGCGCGTTGGGAACTTGCTCCGTCAACATCGCAGCCAACCGGTCCAGATCCCGATAGCCCTGAGGGCTATC
>JAYEJW010000495.1:0-7756 GCA_034716535.1 Pseudomonadota bacterium | reverse complement strand
CCGATCTCCTGAAGCAACCGCAGCTCGAACCGGCGCAGCACCGAGGCGGGATCCACCCCCTCCCCGAGCTCCGTCAGCGCCGCGTGGTAGAAGGCGAAAAGATCCTCGTGGGGATCGCCGCGCCCCAGCAACCGGACCAGCAGCTCGTTGAGGTAGAATCCACAGAACAGCGCCTTTTCGCGAAGCTGGATCTCGCGCCCCGCCGGCTCGCTGCGCACCAGCGTCTTGACCTCGCCGTTTCCGCTCCAGCTCAACCAAAGGGGCCGGAATGCCTGTAGTATCCGGGCGGTTACCCCGCGGCCGCGCTTGGCGCCCTTGGCAACGGCCGCGAGACGCCCGTGGACACCGGAGAACACCTCGACGATCAGGCTGCTGTTGCCGAAGTCGCGTCGATGCAGGATGAAACAACGCTGAAGGTGATCACGTGCGCTCTTGTCCACGGGCGGGAGGGTACGCCGGACGCTAGCGGTCGCCGTATCCCAAGCTTGCCAGGGCGGCCTCGTCGCTGGACCAGCTCTTCTTGACCTTCACCCACACATCCAGGTGCACCGGGCAGCCGAACAGCTTCTGCATCTCCATCCGCGCCCGACTCGCCGCGGCCTTCAGTGCCTCGCCCTGTTTGCCGATGATGATCGCCTTCTGCCCTGGACGCTCCACCCACACCAGGGCGTTGATACGGTAGCGTCCGCCTTCGTCCTCGAAGCGTTCGACCTCCACGGTGGTCCGGTACGGCAGCTCTTCGCCATAACGTTGCATGAGCTGCTCTCGCAAGAGCTCCGCCGCGAAAAATCGCTCCGAACGATCGGTGAGCTGGTCCTCGGGGAAGATGTTATCGCCTTTCGGCAGGGCCTCGATGACCAGCCGCTCCAGGTCCTCGACCTGGTCGCCGGTTGCCGCAGAAAGCGGGATCAGCTCCCGGAATCCGTGGCGTGCCGCAAGATCCTGCAGATAGGGGAGCAGGCGTTGCTTGTCTTTTACCCCATCGATCTTGTTGACGACCGCGATCGTGGGCGTTCCGGCCTCGGCAACTGCGCGCAGGGCCTTCTCGTCCTCTGCGGTGAAACGCAGGGCCTCCACCACGAACAGGACCAGGTCGACGTCACCGATGACCGATCGGGCCGTCCGATTGAGGTAGCGGTTGAGCGCGCTGCCGCCCCGCCGGTGGATGCCCGGCGTGTCCACGAACACGGCCTGACCCGCCTCGACCGTCTTGATACCCAGGATCGAATGGCGTGTCGTCTGCGCCTTGTGGGAGGTAATGGCCAGCTTCTGCCCGAGAATGCGGTTCAACAGCGTGGACTTGCCCACGTTGGGGCGACCGACGATGGCGACGTAGCCGCACCGTCTACCCGAGGCATGCGCCCTAGGGCCCTCTTTGTCCCCCGCCCCCTCCGGAAGAGGAGCGGGGTTGAGGGTATCAGCCGTCCTGCGAGCGCCGTCCTGATCTGCGGTGGTGTCGGGACCATGACCCTTGTTTTCACGCGTCATCTTCGAACAGCTCCAGCATCGTCTGCGCCGCCTGCTGCTCCGCCCGCCTGCGGCTGGTGCCCTCCCCTTCGGTCGCCTGGGGGCTGTCGGCGAGGGTGCACCGCACCCGGAACGTCTGGGCGTGCTGGCTGCCGGTGACCGCCAGTACCTCGTATTCAGGCAAGGGCTGTCCGGCGGCCTGGAGAAGCTCCTGCAGACGGGTCTTGGGATCCTTGGACATCCCCGCGACGCCGATGCGCTCCAGGGGCTCGCGAAACACGGACAGGATCACCCCCCGCACCCCGGAAAACCCCTGGTCCAGATAGAACGCGGCAAAGACCGCCTCCAGGGCGTCGGCGAGGATCGAGTCACGGGCGTGACCCCCGGTACGCAGCTCACCGGCGCCCAGGCGCAGATAATCCCCGAGATTCAAACCGCGGGCGAGCCGGGCCAGGGACTCCTTCTTGACCAGGGACGCACGCAGCCTGCTCAGGCTACCCTCATCGGCCTCGGGGAAGCGCTCAAACAGGGCCTCGGCGATGACAAATCCGATCAGCGCATCACCCAAGAATTCGAGCCGTTCATTGTTCTCCGCGCCGCTGCTGCGGTGCGTTAGCGCCTGCTCCAACAAACGCTCCTGCCCGATCTCGCGGCCGAGGGCGCGGGCGAGGCGTCGAGGGTGCGCGTTCACTCGCCGGCAAAGGCCACTTGATGCGCAAAGCTCAAGACAACCTCTACGTTGGCAAAGAGGTGCTCTCGCACCTCGTAGTTGAGCCGAAGCTCGTACCCGCGGGACAAGGGCTTGAAGGAGAAGTGGTCTTTGGTCACCCTCTCGACATAATTTGTGTACAGACGTTTGTCGACCGTAGTCAGAACCGTCCGCCTGCTCATGTTCTGCGCCGCCGGGTCTTCTGCGAGATTGTCCATGACCGATCTGACGGTGTAATACTCGAAGTAGTAAGGACTCAGCTTCAGAAAGACCGTCACGAAGAACGCTGCAACCGCGAGGACCAGAAGCATGCCGATTATGCTCATGCCACGCTGCTGATACGAGGTTCGCCGCATTGCACATTCCTCCGACGTTACTCGATGACGTCCCCGAGACGGCTCCAATCGACGGGGAATCCGTCGCGCTTCCCGTCCCAGTTCATCCAGATGGCAAAGGCCTTGCCGACGAGGTTCTCCTCCGGCACCAGGCCCCAGCAACGGCTGTCATTGCTGTTGTCCCGGTTGTCACCCATCACGAAATAGCTGCCCTCGGGAACCTTCACCGGTCCGTAAGCCAGTTGCCGGCAGCCCGGCGCCAGATCCGGCGCCATCGGATGGACCAGGATCTCGTGCTCGACGTTGTTCAGGTCTTCAAGCGCCATGAGCGCGCCGGTCTGCCCGGCGCCGGCCCCGATGCCCGTGTAGGTACCAAGCGGTGTCTGGGCAACGGGCTCCCCATTCACGAACAATGTCTTGTTTTGATAGAAGACCTCATCCCCCGGCACGCCGACCACGCGCTTGATGTAGTCGATGGTCGGCTCCTGGGGGAAACGGAACACGACCACGTCGCCGCGCTGGGGCTCGTCCACCTCCACGAACTTGCTGTTCAGCACCGGCCAGCGCAGACCGTAGGCGAACTTGTTCACGAGAATAAAGTCTCCCACCAACAGGGTGGGCATCATGGAGCCGGACGGGATGCGAAAGGGTTCGACGAGAAAGGAACGCAGCAGCAGCACGATCAGAATGACGGGGAAGAAGGAGCGCGCGTACTCGACGAGGACCGGTTCCTTGTATCCCTGCACGACCTGTCCTGCTTCCAGCCCCCCCGCTACGGTCGACGCCCCCTCTTCGGTCACGCGCCGGCGGCGGGGTGCGAACAGCACCGCATCCGCGAGCCAGATCCCACCCGTCACGAAGCAGGCGAGCACCAGAAAGGTCGGAAAATCGAAGTTCATTGTCCCGATGGTTTCCCTAAGTCAGTCGTTCGCGGGCGACCAGGCGGCACACCCGCAGGTTCGCGCGAAGCACAAAAGTGCTAATTATCCTTACCGACCTGCAGCACCGCAAGAAACGCCTCCTGCGGGATCTCTACCTTTCCCACCTGTTTCATGCGCCGCTTGCCCGCTTTCTGCTTCTCCAATAGCTTGCGTTTGCGGGTGACATCGCCGCCGTAGCACTTGGCCGTCACGTTCTTGCGCAGGGCCTTGACCGTCGTGCGCGCAATGATCTTGCTGCCGATGGCGGCCTGAATGGCCACCTCGAACATCTGCCGCGGGATGATCTCCTTCATGCGCTCCGTAAGCTCGCGCCCACGATGCTGGGCGTTATCGCGGTGGACGATCAGGGATAGCGCATCCACGTTTTCCCCGTTGATCATAATGTCCAGTTTGACGAGGTCCGCCGCCTGGAACCGTTTGAACTCGTACTCGAAGGAGGCGTAGCCGCGGCTCACGGACTTGAGGCGATCGAAGAAATCGAGCACCACCTCGCTCAGGGGCAGATCGTAGGTTGCCTGCACCTGACCGCCCAGGTACTGGATATTCCTCTGCACCCCGCGCTTCTCGATGCACAGATTGATCACGCCGCCGAGCAGGTCCTGGGGCACCAGGATGTGGGCCTCGATGATGGGCTCGCGGATCTCGCCGATCTTGCCCGTTTCCGGCAGATTGGCCGGATTGTCGACCTTGGTCACCTCGCCGTCCGAGCGCTGCACCTCATAGATGACGGTGGGCGCAGTGGTGATCAGGTCCAGGTCGTACTCCCGCTCCAGGCGCTCCTGGACGATTTCCATGTGCAGCATGCCGAGGAAGCCGCAGCGGAACCCGAACCCCAGGGCCTGGGAGACCTCGGGCTCGTAGAAGAGCGCCGCATCGTTGAGCCTGAGCTTGCGCAGGGCATCGCGCAGGTCCTCGTAGTCGTCGGAGATGACGGGGTAGAGCCCGGCGAAAACCCGCGGCTGCATCTCCTTGAATCCCGGCAGGGACCCATCCGCCGGCCGGTCGGTGCGGGTGATGGTGTCGCCTACGGGCGCGCCGTCGATCTCCTTGATACCGGCCACGAGAAAACCCACCTCGCCGGTGCCGAGCGTCTGGCGCTCCTGCTTCTTGGGTGTGAAGACACCGATGCTGTCGGCCTGATGGCTACGGCCGGTGGACCTCATGAGTAGCTTGTCGCGCCGGTTGATCGCGCCGTTGACGACACGCACCAGGGAGACGACACCCACGTATGGATCGAACCAGGAGTCGATGATCAGGGCCTGCAGTGGGCCATCCGGATCGCCCTTGGGGGGCGGAACGCTCGCCACCAGGGCCTCCAGCAGATCCGGAATGCCCTCTCCGGTCTTGGCGCTCACCCGCAGCGCATCCTGCGCCTCGAGTCCGATGATCTCCTCGATCTGCATAATCACCCGCTCCGGCTCGGCGGACGGCAGGTCGATCTTGTTGAGCACCGGCAGGACCTCGAGCCCCTGTTCGATGGCCGTGTAGCAGTTGGCCACGCTCTGGGCCTCCACGCCCTGGGCGGCATCGACTACAAGGAGCGCCCCCTCGCAGGCGGCCAGAGAGCGGGAGACCTCGTAGGAAAAATCCACGTGGCCGGGGGTGTCGATAAAGTTGAGCCGATAGGTCTCGCCGTCGCGCGCCTTGTAGTCCAGGGTCACACTCTGGGCCTTGATGGTGATGCCGCGCTCGCGCTCCAGGTCCATCGAATCGAGCACCTGCGCCTCCATCTCCCGGTCGCTCAGGGCACCGCTGAGCTGGATGAAACGGTCCGCGATCGTGGACTTCCCATGGTCGATGTGCGCGATGATGGAGAAGTTGCGGATATGACTGAGATCGGCCATCGGAACCCGTTCAGGCGCTGTGGAGTTGGGGCTAAGGGACACACGGGCGGGATGCCGATGCCCCCAGGGCGTGCTCGCTTCGCTGCGGCGCTGAACGCCTGGAGAACGCGGCTTGGACGCGGATCCGTCGCGAGTTAGCAGCGAGAGGAAGTCGACGCGTAATCATAGCAGAACCCGGCTGCGGCCAATAGACCGTCTGAGCCGCAATCGGGTGATGCTACGACCTGGACGAGGGAGGCGGCGAGACGCCGCCTCCCGCCCTTGCTCACTCCATCGGGATGCGGATGGCGAGAAACATACGGCCGTCGCCGCGCTGAATCAGGGCCGCCACCGAACGTCCCGGCTCGATCTCGTCGAGCTGGCGCCTGAACTGGTCCGCATCCTCGACGCTCTGATTGTCGAGCATCAAAATGATGTCGCCTGCGTGAATCCCGGCCCGCTCGCCCGGCCCGTCCTCTGCGATACCCTCGACGAGCGCGCCGCCGGCGTCGACTCCCGACTGGTCGCGCTGCTCCACAGTGAGGTCATCCACGATCAGGCCGATACGATTCGCTGTTGCCCGAGCCGAGCCTCCGGAGGCGGTGACGAGCTCACCCTCTTCCGGCAGCTCGCCGATGATCACCTCGAGCTCCTCGGGCTTACCTTGACGCAGCACCTCGACGCGAGCCGCCTCATTCACCGGGCTCGCGCCCACCAGCGGTGGCAGGGAGCCCGAGGTGGACACCGCCTTGCCGTTGAAGGTGAGGATGACGTCTCCCACCATGAGCCCCGCCTTCTCCGCCGGGCTGTCCGGCAGCACCTGGGCAACCAGGGCTCCCCGGGGCTGCTCCATGCCGAAGGTCTCGGCAAGCTCCCGCGTAACGTTCTGGATGAGGACGCCGAGCCAGCCGCGGCTGACACGGCCTGTCGTCTTGAGCTGGTCCACCACGTCCATGGCGACCTCGATGGGGATGGCGAAGGACAGACCCATAAAGCCGCCGGTGCGGCTGTAGATCTGGGAGTTCACACCCACCACCTCGCCGTCGAGATTGAACAGAGGACCACCGGAATTTCCGGGGTTGATGGCGACATCGGTCTGGATGAAGGGAATGTAGTTCTCGCTCGGCAGGCTGCGCCCCTTGGCGCTGACGATACCGGCCGTGGCGGAATGCTCGAAACCGAAGGGAGAGCCGATGGCGAGAACCCACTCACCGACCTTCAGGTCGGCACCTGTGCCCATCTTTACGGACGGAAGCCCTGTTGCCTCCACCTTGAGCAGCGCGATATCGCTGCGCTTGTCGGTCCCGACCAGGATCGCCACGAACTCGCGACGGTCGCTCGTGCGCACGATGATCTCCTCGGCGCCCTCGACGACATGGGAGTTCGTCAGCACGTAACCGTCCGGCGAGACGATGAAGCCGGAGCCCAGCGACCGCGACTGTATGTCTTCGTCCGGGACTTGTCCTTCTTCGCCGAAGAAGCGACGGAAAAAGTCATGCAGGGGGTTGTCCTCCGGCAGATCGGGGATCGAAAAGCCGCGTGAGTGGGGGGAGACAGTCTGCGACTGCTTGGTGCTGATGTTGACCACAGCCGGTCCTTGCGTCTCGACGAGGACGGTGAACTCGGGCAGGGACCGCGCCACAAGGGTGGCGGGCAGCACAAAGGCGATCAAGCCGGCGCTCAGGACCGCCAGTAAATAACGTTTTACTCTCATGAATGCTCCATTACAGAATCGAGTCAGCGTCGCCGGGGCTACGCCGAATTTCTAGTGCGAAGTCCGGATCGGAAATGCGCCAGCGCCGCTACGGCGCAGGATGACCGGCCGGAAGCGCTCATCGGCTTCCCTTGTGCTGTTGAACCGGCGCAACCACAACAATCCAGCCGCCAGCCCCCCGATCCCGCCGAGGACGCTCAGACCTTGCGCGTATGCAGGCGCAAGCAGCGCCGCGAGGAAATCACCGCCGATCCCCCCCCCAATCATCGCCAGCAACGGCACCACGTAGGCCGCGACCGATGCCTGTAGCAGCGCAGCCTCCGGTACTCCGACGATCACCTCGTCTCCGGGCTCGGCCCCGATCGGGTTGCGTACGGTGAGCAGGAGCTGCTTGCGTCCGAAGAACCGCTCCAGCAGAGAGGTGCCGCAGGCGCTGTTGGCAGAACAGCCCCCGCAGACGCTGCGCCGCCTGCTCTCAACGTCCGCAAGATCGTCCCGCACGGCAATGACGACGCCGCTCTCTTCGATCACGGTCCGTCTCCGCCATCGTAACGAATTCCTGCGAGGACCGCCTCCACGGTCCCGGACGGGACCTCGCCCACGACCGTGACCTGATGCCCGTAGGCTCGGCCGCCGGCAGCATGGACGGCACCGATGCGGCTACCACCCTTGAGCCCTTCCTGGGAGCCGTTCTCGACATAGACGGACACCGATGCCAGGCCGTCCGACAGGACGAAGTGCTCTACCTGTTGCTCGGATGCCTGACG
>JAYEJW010000494.1:0-1531 GCA_034716535.1 Pseudomonadota bacterium | reverse complement strand
CGCAACGAAAACCGAAGACGCGTATCTGGTCTGAACACCGGGCTTTGCGGCCGAGAAAAGGATCGTGGCTTCGCCACGAACAGGAAAGAGCGTGCTATTGATCGGGGTCAGCTAAATGGTGACCCCGCCTTCCGCGATTCATCGTCAGTGCCAAGGGCCAGATACAGGGGATGGGGTGTGAGTGATACCTCAAGGACGGACCACATTTTCTGCTATTTGTTTAGCTGATTTCCTGGTCCGTCCCGGTTTTCCGCGCCGGCTCGGGAGGCTCGGGAGGCTCGGATTCCGGCCGATATCGCCTCGAAAGCGGGTTGACGGCCGCCTGACGACCGATGGATACTCGAAGGACCCTGGAGAAAGGGCGTTTATGTTTCTTATACGCCACAGTAACGGTTAGGAACTCAGGCCCCGATAACACCCACATTCCAGAAGGCGTTTGCGTTGTCGTGAGCGGTATATCTTCGATCGCGCCAACGAACGATGCGAACTGTAAGAGGAAGTAACATCGGGGAAATGCCTTTCTTGTTTCCGCATCGCGATCGAACTCCACACACCAAGAAGCTTTTTAATGCGCTATCGACCCAGCAGTACTTTCCTCGCAGTATCCGCGTTTTCACTATTGAGCGGCTGCGCCACTTGGTCGACGGCGACGATTGCGCCATCGGACGCCCCGTCGGCCGCCGCGATCAAGACCAGCAGTTACCGCCCCCCCCCGGCGAAATCATCGTCACGGAAAACGATATCACCGAGCGCCCGTATCAGGCACTTGGTGAGATCGATGTAACTGTCAACAAGACGACGATCTTCCATCCCGATCCGACGCCGGCCCTCGTTGACGAAAAGCTGAGAGAGAAGGCGGGCGAGGTCGGAGCCGATGCGGTCGTCCTAGTCCGCTATGGGACGGTGGGTGTGTCCCCGATGAGTTGGGGGTCCCTGAATGGCAAAGGTCGCGCCGTTCGGTTTGTTCAGTAGTCTCGTCGCTACGGCCGCTCTGTCTCTGGGGTGCGCCCGTCATGCTCCGGACCTGCCGGCGGCTGGCGAGATGCGTGAGATGGCGACTTCCTCACGTTTCGCCCAGGACAATTGCCCAGACATTCTCTACGAACTGGATGTGTTGGAATCCGAGAAACGCGACCTGGAGTCTCTGATCAAGAGCCACCGGCAGCATAACCAGGTTGCCGGGTATTTCGGCGCGTTGCTCATTCTTCCAGCGCTGGCTGTCGAGCACGATAAGGAGGCGAAGGCGCGATTAGACGAGATTCAGCGGCGTCAAGATGAACTTCGCGCGGTTGCCGGGAGAAAGGAGTGTCTCCCGGCCACGTCTCTGACTTGGTAACAAGGATTCGATACGGCTCGCGGCTACCACCGGGTTGATAGCTCCGCCCGTGGGCGTAATCGGGGACAGACCCTGAGGTATCCCCACGAATCAGTCTCCCCAAGTCAATCGAGTACGAGTGCATCGTGATGACTCGACACCCATTGTTCGATGGACCCCACTGCATCGATCGCTTCGTCGAGGACATCGTGGCAA
>JAYEJW010000493.1:0-1532 GCA_034716535.1 Pseudomonadota bacterium | reverse complement strand
CGGGCTGGAGCACAATGAGCAGGGCGCGCCTTCAACCGTGGCGGCACACCACCTGGCGCAGCTCGGCAAGCGGCGCGGCAAGCTCGAAGCCTTCGATTATGGCGATGCCTGGGCCGAGATCCGGGGCGCGGGCGGACTCGCTATCGTGACCTGGGGCTCCGCCTCGGGGGCGGTTTTCGAGGCGGCCTCGCGGCTCGAGACACAGGGACGGACGGTCCGGGTCATCGCGGTCCGCCTGCTGGCGCCGCTGCGGAGCCAGGCCCTGGCACAGGCGCTGGATGGCGCCGAGCAGGTCTGGGTGGTGGAGCAGAACCAGGGCGCCCAGTTCTTCGGCTACCTGAACGCGAAGCGGGCACTGCCGCCGAATGCCAGGTCCTTCGCCCGTCCCGGTCCGCTTCCCCTGCGCCCCGGAGAGATTGCCAACACCCTCTCGGAGTAAAGTCCTTATGGACGCCGCAACCGCGATTCCCGCCCTCAAGGCGAAGGATTACAAGTCCCAGACCAAGCCCGTGTGGTGCCCCGGCTGCGGCCACTTCGCGGTGCTCTCGGCCATCACCAGGGCGCTCGCCTATCTGCGGCTGCCAAAGGACGAAGTGGCCCTGGTATCAGGCATCGGCTGCTCCTCGCGGATCCCCGCGTACGTGGACAGCTATGGGTTCCACGGCGTGCACGGCCGAGCACTCGCGGTGGCCTCGGGTCTCAAGGCGGCCCGCCCTGATCTCACGGTGCTGGTCGCCGGCGGCGACGGTGACGGATTCTCCATCGGGGGCAACCATTTCCTGCACGCCTGCCGCCGCAACATGGACATGACCTACATCGTGATGGATAACGAGGTGTACGGAATGACCAAGGGGCAGGCCTCACCAACCACGGCCCCCGAGTGGAGCCGCAGCAAGATGACACCACACGGCCACGGGATGCGCCGATTCCAACCTGCCGCAATCGCGTTGGCGGCGGGCGCGAGCTTCATCGCGCGAGGCTTCTCCGGCGACCCGGCGAGCCTGACCCAACTGCTGGTGCAGGCCATTCGTCACCCCGGTTTCGCCTTCCTTCACGTGATGAGCCCCTGTCAGACCTTCCGCCCCGAGCAAAAGGACTGGAAAGAGCAGGTCCACCCGTTTGCAGAGGCACCCACCGGGGATGCGGCGGAGGCGGCCCGCCTGATCCAAGCCGACGACGGGATGTCCCTGGGCCTGATCTATGCCGAGCGCCTGCCCGTGTGGCGGCCCACGATTGCTCCGAGCGCATCCTTGTCGGAGATCGAACGGGAGTTCTGGATATGAGCGAATCCGCACAACAGCCGATCACCTCAGTCGCGGAGTTTCTCGCCCACGCCCTGGAGTTGGAGTATGAGTCGAGAGAACGCTACCGGGAGCTGTCGGACAGCATGAAGGTGCATAACAATCCCGAGATCGCCAAGCTGTTCAAGCGGATGGCCCGGTACAGCGACCTTCATGCCGATGAAGTACAGAACCTGGCCGAGGGTCTCTCACTCCCCGCCATCGCCCCCTGGGCCTTCAAGTGGAACTGCC
>JAYEJW010000492.1:0-7807 GCA_034716535.1 Pseudomonadota bacterium | reverse complement strand
GCAAAAAATCAACAAGTTGCGAGATATCCTGTCCCTATTGAACGAGTTTCCATGAAATCTTTAATCATGGGGACATATTGTAACAGGTTGTTTTGACGTGGAAAAGTGACTTTCGATTCAGGCACTATATAGGATTACCTGTACCGGATTTTCCAGCATGTTCTGCAGGAAGGTCCGGTGCTGTCCGGCGCGGCGCAGTCTCTCGTACTCCGCGTGTTTCTCGCGGAAGCGATTTTCCTGGTAGTCGTGCAACAGCGCCTTAGCGCGCTCGAACTGGTGGTCGTCATTCACCCAGATGCCCGGTGCGGAGATGCCCCAGGGTCCGAACTGGGTCTCGTAGAAATCGATCTGGTGCTCCTGCAGCAGACTGTGGATCTCCTGGATCTCGTCGTCTGGCGCATGGCGCAGTTTGATTAGCAGTTTGGACATGTTCCGGTTGTTGCCTGGGGAGGAGCGGCCGTGAATCCTGCATCCCGTCACTGTCATGCACAGGTCACAGCAGTCTCTTGAATTGTATCCCTTGGGGGGTTCTAAAACTCATCAAATGGCATAACAATTTCTGACTCCCTATATGAGCAATCTGTGAAAGACCGGAATGGGTCGTACAGCGTCCTCGGGGGCACGGCAAGGCACACTTCTATCTCCTCAACACAGCGGAGGAGATAGACCATGTACAAAGAAGTTGAGACAGCAGGGCGGACCGACCGCCCTGTTCAACCTCGGGATCGACAGTAAGCTGCGCGGCTGCGACTTGGTCCGATTGCGCGTTGGTGATGTCGCTCACGGCGATCAGATCCTCTCCCGTGCCAAGGTGATCCAGACGAAGACTGCCCGACCAGTCAGCTTTGAACTGACCTCGGAGACACGCAGTGCGCTGCAGGGGTGGATCGCGGCAGCGGGTCTATCCTCTGGCGATTTCCTGTTCTTTAGTCGTATCGACCGGGACCGCCACCTCACGACACGGCAGTATGCACGCATTGTGCATGAGTGGGCCGCCATGATCGGGGCGGACCCGAGCGAGTACGGCACCCACTCCCTCCGCCGCTCAAAGGCGACTCTGATCTATCGACAAACGAAGAACCTGCGAGCGGTTCAGCTCTTGCTCGGGCACACAAAGCTCGAATCTACGCTGCGCTACCTCGGGGTGGAGGTGGACGACGCCCTGGAGATCGCGGAGCATACAGAGATCTGACGAGACCGGGACGGCGCGCTGGCGGCTGAACTCGACCCGCCCCGTCTTAGCCTCAGAATCTTTACCGCAACTGCTCCAGCGGACACGGCAAGGTCGAAGTCGGCCATAAGCGGACCTTCGAGTAGCCATCCGTGGCAGGTCACTGTCAAGTTTTCTGACACCCACCTCGTCGTCGTAGGCGAAGGAGAGCAACCGGGCAAAAAGAGACATCCCGCAAGCAGGGTCCAGCATCCTAGGCTACAATTTCGCGGCGTGGGGCTTCGAAAGTTTCGGATGGGTGGCAACCGGCCAACAGGAGAACGGCGCTATGGCTACATCAAAATTAGTCGCTCTAACGAATAAGGTTAGATCGTGGCTCGCTCCGCTCACACGATCTAACCTTATTCGTTCGGCAATGCCCTGGACTACGAGGAACGGGACAAGCCCGCCAGCTATTACACCCACGCCGACGGTTGGACCAACCGCCTGATCCAGGGGGATTCGCTTCTGGTGATGACCAGTCTGCTCGAACGGGAAGGCATGACCGGCAAGGTGCAGATGATCTACATCGATCCGCCTTATGGGATCAAGTACGGCTCCAACTGGCAAACGAAGCTCGGCGATTTGACCGTAAAGGACGGGGGCGACAAGGCGCTATCCGGGGAGCCGGAAGTCATCAAGGTGTTTCGGGATACCTGGGAGCAGGGCGTTCACTCCTACCTCGCGAACATGAGGAACCGCCTGTTAGTGGCTCGTGAATTGCTGACCGAGTCCGGATCATGCTTTGTCCAAATAGGCGACCAAAATGTCGATTACATCCGGAGCGTTTTAGACGAAGTACTTGGCAGCGGAGACCATGTCGTCACCATAGTGCTCAAGAATAAAAAAGTGCTACGGTACCGACTGAGCCGGTGAACGACTTCATTCTATGGTATGCGAAGGATCGCGAGGTTGTAAGAAACAACCCGCTGTACCTCAAGCGCCGCAAGCCGGTCGATGATCCGAAATTCAACACATTGATCTCCAGTGATGGCGAGATGCGGCGAACCGCCAAGCTTGAAGAAGGCCAGATCGAAGAACTGTTGAAGAATGGGTGGCGTTGGGCGCGAGTCAACTATCCGCTTGTCAGTCAGGACGAGAATGAACGGAGTAAGGATTTCGAGTGGAACGGAAGATCTTTCTTCTGTGGGAAAAACCGGCATTGGACGTACGATCCAGACTCTGACATGGTTCGTTTGGGAAACCAAGGCCGCCTTTTCGATGGGGGCGGAAAGTCTCTCGGCGGTGTGGTTTATTGGGATGACTGGCCATACTCCGGGATATCGAATCTTTGGGAGGACCTCCACGGCGAACCCAAGCCTCTCTACGTTGTGCAGACCACCTATAAGGCGATACAACGCTGCTTGCTCATTGCCACCAATCCGGGCGATCTGATCTTGGATCCTACCTGCGGTTCAGGTACTTCGGCCCAAGTTGCCGAACAATGGGGACGTCGCTGGATCACCACCGACACGTCGCGTATCGCTCTCAACATCGCCAAGCAGCGCTTGATGACAGCGACGTTTCCCTGGTATCGGCTCCATGACGAACAGGGCAGCGACATCCGACAGGGGCTGGTGTACAAGATCGTGCCCCGCGTAACCTTGAAATCCATCGCGAACGGCGAGCCCCCTGAGGAAGTCACGCTATACGATGATCCGGAAGAAGACCGCAAACGGCTTCGCGTAACCGGTCCGTTCACCGTCGAAACCCTGCAATCCTTCGAGCCGCTCGCCCCCGACGAGATCGAGCGCGCCGGCTCCCGTGTGGATGACGCCCAGCGCTTCGAGGGGCGGGTGTTCGACCACCTGCAATCCGCAGGCGTGAAGAACGGCCTCAGGGGCGAGACCGCGGTCTTTCACCGGATCGACCGCTTGGCGAACCCGTACCTCCACGCCGGAGGCTACTGGCAGGCGGAGGACGGAGAGCGCAAGGCATACATCCACATCGGCCCCCAGTTCGGCGCCGTGAGCAAGCAGGCGGTGAACGAGGCCCTCAAGGAGTGCCGCGGTCGCGCCGATGCCGACTGGCTGATCGTGCTCGGTTTCGCCTTCGAGTCCGACATCGCCAACGAGACCGTCAGCCAGAGGCTCGGCAGCTTCGAGCTGACCAAGGTCCGCATGCACGACGACCTGCTTCAGGAAGGGCTGCTCAAGAAGGACAAGAAGGCCGCGTCCTTCGTCACCATCGGGGAGCCCGATATCGGGCTCCACGTTGTAGATGGGCAAGCGACGCTGGAAGTCCGCGGGTTGGACCTCTATGACCCGATCCATGATCAGGTCAAGCCGCGCGAGGTGGCCGACATCGCCTACTGGATGGTGGACGACGACTACGACGGCTCCAACTTCATCACGCGCCAGATCTTCTTCTGCGGTGGCGAGAAGAACGCGTTCGCCAAGTGGCGCACGGGACTGTCCAACCTCGCGAGCCAGTCCACCAAGAAGCGAGCGGAGAAGACCCTGCGCATCGAGCTGGACGACGAGGCGTGGACGCGGCTCTACGGCTTCCGCTCCCATCCCATCCCCATCCGTACCGACCGCCCGCACCGCGCGGCCGTGCGGGTCGTCAGTCAGTTCGGCGAGGAGAGCACCCAGGTCATCGATCTGCGTCCATAGAACATCCGCGGAGAGGGTCCTCGACCATGAACGACCACGACGCCGACCGTTCCCTGCTGGCCGAGCTGATCGCCCGCAGCAAGGTTTACCATCAGTCCGCGGAGTTCAAGCAGTTGCTCGATTTCACCATCGGGCTGCGCAACTTCGCCCCCTTCAACGCCTTCCTCCTCCACCTGCAGAAGCCTGGCCTGCGCTTCGCCGCCTCGGAATATGACTGGCGCACGCGCTACAACCGAACGATCGCCGAGGGTGCGCGCCCGCTCATCATCCTCATTCCGTTCGGTCCCGTCGCCCTGGTCTACGACATTGCGGACACGGAGGGAGAGCCCCTGCCGCCCGTGGTCATGCACAGTTTTCGCGCAACGGGCCGCATCACCAGGGAACGGTTCGCCCGATTCGCCATCCTGATGGAACGGAAGGGCATCAACCTCAAGTTCATCGAATATGGCGATGCGCACGCGGGTTACATCAAGCGGACGGCGTCCGAGCAGCGGCCGGAAGTCCGCAAGCGCTCCAAGTCGGCTAAGGAAACCCCCGACTACCGGGTCAGGGTGAACAAGGCGCACGACCCCAACGTTCAGTTCGCCACGCTCGCGCATGAGCTGGCTCACCTGTTCGTGGGGCATCTCGGAGCAGATGCGTATCTCAAGATCCCGAGGCGGGACCCTGTGCCCCCGGCCCAACAGGAGCTGGAGGCCGAGGCAGTCTCCTACCTGGTCTGCTGCCGCAACGGCGTGTCCTCCGAAGGGGAGAGCTATCTCGCCGGTTACGTCGAGCGTCACACAACCCTGGGATCGGTGGACATCGACGCGGTTCTTCGTGCCGCCGGCCGGATCGAGGCCCTGCTTCAGCTCACCGACCACACGCGGTTCGGACCGAAGCGACGCCCGCGTTCCCGTCCTCACGAAGAAAACGGAGCCGGATGATAGGTGCCGTTGGCCGCTGGACCACGGCCTTGATCATACGCGCGAGGTCGTCCGGGACAGCCTTGCACAGCTTCGCCGCGTGCGCATTTTTGCGGGGCACTCCTCTCGGATTGCCCGATCTCCGGTTAGCGAAGATCGATGCCTCGATGGCTCCGTGAGATCCACTCAAAACCCCGTGGAAGGCCCGGTCCTGGCACCCCTGGTTTCAATACTCATGGCTTCCCGCTTCGGAGGGGCTTCTGCGGCGGCCCGTGGGCTTCGGCCGCGGAAGCTGTCCACCGAAGCTCTCGAACCGCATCCGCTCAAGTGCGGCAGTCAGATACACCGTCCCCGTTGGTCCGTTCCGCTGCTTGCCGATGATGATCTCGGCAATGCCCTTCTGGGGCGTGTTCTCGTCGTAAACCTCCTCCCTGTAGACAAACAGGATCAGGTCCGCGTCCTGCTCGATGGAGCCTGAGTCCCGCAGGTCGCTCATGATCGGGCGCTTGTTGGCGCGGCTCTCCAGGCTGCGGTTTAATTGCGCACAGGCGAGAACGGGGACGTTCAACTCCTTGGCGAGTGCCTTCAGACTGCGGCTGATCTCGGCAACTTCCGCGACTCGGTTGTCGGCGCGGATGCCCGGTACGCGCAGGAGTCCCAGGTAGTCCACAACGATCAGTGCGAGGGAGCCGTGCTCGCGGTATGCTCGTCGAGCCCTGGAGCGCAGCTCCGTAGGGCTCAGGGCGGGCGTGTCGTCGATGTGCAGCGGCGCCCCCGAGAGTTTGGAAGTAGCCGAGGGAAGGACGGACCATTCGTCCTGCTTCAGCCTCCCGGACCGTAGTCGCTGAAAGTCCAGGCGGCCAACGGATGCTAAACTGCGCAGAGCGATGGCGTCGGCGCTCATCTCCAGGCTGAATACCTGGACCGGCGATCCTTGCTCGATGGCTACGTTCTCGGCAATGTTCATCGCGAGCGAAGTCTTGCCGGACGATGGGCGACCGGCGAGGACGACGAGGTCACCGGGTTGCAAACCGCTCGTTTTCGAGTCCAGGCCCACGAAACCGGTGGATAACCCGATGATCTCCCCGCCATTTTGGAATGCGGCGTCGATCTGGTTGACGACTCCTCGCATTACCGTGCGAATCGGCCGCGAACCGCCACAGCCCCGAGACTGCTCCTCGGCGATCTCGAAGATACGCCGTTCCGTGTCCTGCAACAGTGCCGCGGCGTCCCTGCCGTTCGGCTGGTAGGCATCGCGTTGGATCTCGCCGCCAATGACGATCAGCTGTCGGCAGATGGCATGGTCGCGGACGAGTTTCGCGTAGTGCTCGACGTTCGCGGAACTGGATACACCTTCGACCAGTTGTCCCACGTAGGGGAGTCCTCCCGCCTCTATCAGCGTTCCAGCCCGTTCCAGGTGCTCTGAGAGGGACACCGCGTCCAAAGGACTCCGAGACGCCGTCAGCGCCTCCATGGCGGTGTATAGGGCTCGGTGCTCCCGGCGGTAGAAGTCGGCAGCGGCGATCTTATCTGAGACGCTGTCCCACGCCTCCGCGTCAAGCAGGATTCCGCCCAGCAAGGCTTGTTCCGCGGGGACTGAATGCGGTGGGACTCGGAGCTCGGCATCAGTTCTGGCGTTCATGCTGCGGCCTCCGCTCGATACCTTGGTTCACGCCGCGCTCCAGTACCTTGTCGAAGTTGGATCGTTTCACCAGCCAGCGTAGGTCTGCTTTCCAGCCTCGGTCGTTCTCCCCGCGCCAGTGCGGATTGGTCAGCACGATCTCGAAGAACCACTCCCAGAACGCGAGTGTCTGGTGCCGAGCGTCTTCATGCCAGCGCGAATCAAGATCCTTTGCGCCCTGTGAACCAGGCCATCGGCTCGCAATGATGAGCGGTAGGTCGGGCAGGGCTTCATGGTACAAGCCGACGATTTCCATGTGCGGGCATGTCGGAGCGCGCGAGAGGCGTTTCGACATAGAAGATGGTTCTCCCTGGCGGTTCTCTGATGGTTCCGCGGAAACAGCTACTTCCGCTTTGCCTGCGTCAGATTGCCGGTTTGCCTGTTCTGGGTTTCCGCTTTGCCCGGTCATGCCGGAAACCAATTTCCGGTTTGCTCTATAGGGTGGATGCGGGAGCGCATCGAGGTTGAATTGATAGCCGTTCGAGTTCCGGCCGCCACCCGTTTTCCCGCGGGCTTCCTTGGTCAGAACACCAACTCGAATCAACTCGTCTACGTTGTTCCGAACCGTCCGGACGGTCTTCCCGAGCTGGCGGGCAATGCGTTCTTGACCTGGATAGGCGTAACCTTCGTCGTTGGCTGCATCGGCGATGATGACGGCGGTTAGCTTCAGGTGGCCGGGTAGGCCCGCCCACAGGACGCGGCCCATCAGGTAGGCGCTCACGATGCGAACCTCCACCCCGACGGACGAACGATCGCAACCACGCGGCGGCGGCCGTCTCGGCGAATTTCGACCGCGAGTGTCGCGTCGCGCCCCATGGCTGCCAGTAATCGCCGCCACGGTGAGAGCGTTTCGCACCAGACAAGCAGGTCGCGGGTGCATCGCCGACATACGCATTGTTCGCCGCACTCGGGACATCCAATGCCGTCGCTGTTGTATGAATTGCGGGCGTGTTTGGACATCGGCACCCCCACTGGTCATTTCACCGCGGTCCGGGCGTTGCCGGCAGACTGGGTATCGGAGCGGGGCTTTGTCGTCGTTTGTGCAGTAAGTTGTTCAACCGAGTCCCCGGGCCAGAGCAGTCTCCCGTTCGGGAGCTTCTTCGGGCGCAAGCCGAAGTACGATCCCGTTCGACACAGTCGAGTCCGAATGGAGCCGGGCTTGACGCCGATGGCTTGCGCCAGATCGTCAGTGCGAAGCATGTCTGTCGCCTCGATCAATTCGCCGGAATACGCCGGCCTTGAAATAAGCTAAATCGGGTATGGTTTCGGGTGTCAAGCGAAAAATGGTGTGTGAGATTGCGTGCGATCGAACGCCGTAACGCTTTGTATCAAGGGGATTTCTGTCGCTCTCGCTGTCAACGAGCGAGGGATAGGAGCAGGCGTAGGGGTGTAGGGG
>JAYEJW010000491.1:0-1538 GCA_034716535.1 Pseudomonadota bacterium | reverse complement strand
CTTCGTGACACCGCTGTTCTTCGCCTTCTTCAGGACGGTGGCCATCGGCAAGTTGCCGCGCGCCACCTCGACGCCTCCCAGCCCCTTCCACGCATCATTGATCGCCTTCAGGCCGGCGTACTCGCGCTGAAGCCTGCCCCACGCACCCTTCTGGTCGTCGGGCAGCGCGGCGTTGTACGCCTCGTCGAGCGCCTTGCGGATCTGGGTGAACACCCTGGCCATGCCGGGATCGTTCTGTTCGTTCTCACCGGCCTTGCGCCGCGCGAGCTTGCGCAGACTGTGCCAGTCCTCGCCCTTCAGCTTCCCGTTGGCGGAGCGTACCATCTGCAGGATCTCCTTCACCTTCGCCTTGTCGGCGCTGGTCGCCATGCGGCCGGCCTCACTCTCGATCATATCGAGCCGGCGGCGGAACGCCTTCGTACCCAGGTTCACCTTCCGCCCTTCGAGGGCAGCGGCGTACTTGTCGCCCAGGTTGTCCTTCGCGGCTTCGATGGTCTCCCTCGTAATCACGCCCTTCTCCGCGTCGGTCTTGTTGAACCCGGAGTGCTTCATCAGCCACTCCTGCACCTTGCCACGCTGCTTGCCGATGGCGTCGCCCAGGGGCTTGCCGCCACTCAAGCCGGCGACGGTCGTCTCGTACCCCTTGATGTGCTCGGACCCGGATCGCTGACCGACAGTCAGGTTGACGCCGATGTTGTCCAGGACGTTCACGTGCTTGCGGAACAGCTCGTCAGTGGTACCGCCCAGGACGCCGCGGGCGCCAGCTTTGGCTCCGCCGACAACAGCGGCGGGTACAGCCCCGCCAAGCAGACCGGCAGTGCCACCCTGTAGCTGGTCTCTCAGGACGTCAGGGGTCTGGCCGGACTCGTTCTTGCCGATCCCGTACGCCTGTCCCTCCATCGCGCCGCCAGCCGCGATCTGCGACGGCAGCTTGGCAGCGCCCATGGTGAGTATGCTCGGGAGGATCGCACCGGCCGTCTCTGCGGCCATGGCGGTCTTCGGGTTGCGCTGCTGGAACGCAGCCTGGTCGCCACGTACCTGGTCGCGGATCCCCGTGTAGACCTCGCCCATCGGCTTGTCCTTCAGGGCAGGGTCGAACCTGGACGCCACAGCACCCACGCCACCGGCGAACTCGTCAGAGTAGCCCAGGCCTGCACCCTCGGCGAGGGGGTTCATAATGCTGCCACGCAGCGGGGCCTGGGGCTTCGACTCCAACTTCGCGATGACGTCCTGCTCCTTCCGCTTCTCGTCTTCCATGAGTGCCTTGAACGCCTCTCGCGCTTCGGGCGTGGAGAGGTCGTAGGTCTTGCCGTCGTACTGGATCTTATTCTTCATCGGAGAATTTTCCTGTTACTGGGTCGTAGGTCAGGAAGTCGCCGTTGAGCGCGGACTGGAGGTTCTCTTCCTCCTGCTCGGTCCAGCCAGGCGGGCGCAACTCCATCATCTCGTTGCGGGACAGTCCGGCACTGAGGCCCTGTTCTAGCGCGTCGAAGAACATTGCCATGCGCTCGAACTTCGCTCGCGCGGCTTCCGGGCTG
>JAYEJW010000490.1:0-1540 GCA_034716535.1 Pseudomonadota bacterium | reverse complement strand
CATTGAGGGGGGTTTGGGCACCTTTATCGAAGTGCCGTGGTAAGTGACCGGTGCTCGTTGCCATCCGATATGACATTCAGACTTGGACCAGCGCAATAAAGTGACGTAGTCTGAACAGTCCCCGGTCCGAATAGACCGTACTGCAAGACCGAATCCAGAGAGACACCACAGGAGATGCAATATGACGTCGATACTTGAAAAGGGTGGCGGTATGTTCGAAGGCATTAAATTGCTTCTATGCGAGAACCCCTTACCGCCTATCGAAGAGGCGATTGCTGCCGCGCAGGCCGAGGTGCCGCGAAGCAACTACTACACCGAGCCTTTCTCAGAGCCCTTGCGCCGGTTTATCGCCGATAGCATCGACGTCGCGAAGCGGCTGGTGCACATCAATGCCGGCTCGGAATTAATCCTGCGGCAGATCTTCGACCGGCTCGGCCAACGCGTGCATTTGCTCACGCCGACCTATCCCCTTTTCCCTGAGATCGCCGAGCGGTATACCGAGACCCGGCTGGCCCCGGAGAAGGACTTTGCCTTTGACCTGGCGGATCTGGAAATACCGGATGGCACCACGCTCGCCGTAATCGTCAATCCTAACAACCCCAATGGCGGCATCTTTGATATGACACCGTTGCCGGGTCTCCTGGAGCGCTACCCCAACACACGATTCCTGATGGACGAAGCGTTCATCGGGCTCGCGGGTCAATCCGTCGCCCATTTAGTGCCGGAGTACCCAAACCTTCTCGTCACCCGCACGCTATCCAAGGCCCACAGCCTGGCGGGCTTTCGCGTGGGTTATGCAATCCTCCCTGAAGCCCTGGCCGATGACCTTAACACCCGTAACGATGCTTATCCGTTGGCCCGCCCCAGCCAGGCAGCGGCGCTGGCCACCCTCCAGCACGAAGACAAGATCCGCGAGCGGGTAGCCAGGCTTCGCGCCTGGACGGGACAGCTGGCGAGGGAACTACGAGGACTCGGTGTGCGCATTTACCCGACAGAGACCTATTTCTTCCTCGCCGATTTCGCTCCTCACGACGCAGTCGAGCTGGCCACCCGTCTCCAGGAACAGGGGATCTTCATCAAGCCGTTAGGTGATCCAATCCTCGGTTCCGGTTTCATGCGGGTCACCACCGCGCTGCCCAACGGTAACATGCGCGTCGTCCAGGCCTTGCGGGAGCTGCTCTAATCATGCCGAAAACGGTGCCTTTCGAGACTCATCGCGGTCACCATGATGAGAGTGGTTGGTGCGCCATGCGGCAGTCTACCAGTCAGAGTTGTTGGCCATCCGCACCCTGCTGCCCTGGCGCGGCCTGGCCATCGGTGTCGGCACCGAACCCTTCGCAGCCCCGCCGGCTGTGCAAGTAGGCGTCGACCCGTCCAAGGGTATGTAAGATGTAATACCTTTAGTGTGACAACCACTCCTAACAGGAGAAGTCAAATGATACTCGAATTGTTGAAAGAAGAATTTGTCTTGGGAGACGGAGGGGACTCGCTCCCTTTATTTATTCGCTGGAAGGCTCTGTGGATTCAATGGAAAAACGGT
>JAYEJW010000489.1:0-7899 GCA_034716535.1 Pseudomonadota bacterium | reverse complement strand
GGAAGTCATTGCTCTTCGCAAGGCGCTCGATCAGCGTGTCCAGACGCTCGGCCTCTTCCTGCTCGCCTTCGCGTACGTCGGGCAGCTCCGAGGGCGTCACCACCGCATGCTCCGGCACGTCCCACCCGACCCCGTGGCGCTCCGTGTAAAGCTCCCGGTTCTTCAGGTACCGGCTCACGGATCTTTGCCGGGTATCCAGATCGATCACTGCAACCTTGAAGCCGCGCTTCTGGATGCTGACGGCCACGTGCATAGCGGTCGTCGACTTGCCCGTTCCGCCCTTTTCGTTTGCGACCACCAGTATGTGGACATTACATGGTTTGATGAATCGCACACCGAGCTCCAGTTGGTTACCTGACCTGCTTATAAGCTACCCAGGTGATGGGATCAACCGCCGACGCGAAACCTTGGCCATCCTGTTCACCGTTTCACGGCCCGACCAACCTTGCTTTCGCTCACCGATTCCGCCGCGCACCAGCATCCGCTTTTCTTGGCGTTGTCGCGCGGGCGATAATGGATGCGCTCGTGAGCCGGATCGACCCGTACGCTCAACCGACCATCGCACAGAAAATCATTGATAGACCAAGCACAGCTCGCCGTGACCACCCAAGAGTATCGCGTCCGGGGTCGATGACGCAGGCTCGATCTCAAGCAGCCCCTCTGACCGAAACCCGCCATGCGCCGCCTCTACCAAGCCCGCGACCGTATTGAGGCGCAGTTTCTCCGCGACTTCCTGGATCGCCACCTGATCACCGCCACCGTCCTCGGCGACTATCTGGCCGGTGCCGCGGGCGAGCTGCCCCTGAACATCTACCCCACTGTCTGGGTGATGGAAGACACGGACCTGCCCCGCGCCAGGGAATTGTTGTCAGAGTTCCTCGCCCAGAGCGCGGCGGACCCAGGATCCGCCTGGATTTGCCCTGGCTGCGGAGAACAGGTGGAAGCCGCTTTCGACCTGTGCTGGAATTGCGGTCGGTCCCGCGAATAGTTGCCGCGACGCCACCGAGCCGATCCAGGCGCCCCAAGGAAGCTCCACAATGATCAAGCTGTTGAAGATCCTAGCCGCCCTGCTACTGCTCCTGATGGCGGCCGCAATCCTGATCCCGCGCGTCGTCGACATCAACGACTTCAAGGACGACATCAAGGCGCGGGTCATGGCGGCAACGGGGCGGGAGCTCACGATCGAGGGCGACCTGCGATTGTCCGTCTTCCCCTGGCTGGGCGTGGAGTTGAATGGTGCCTCCCTGGCCGACGCGCCGGGGTTCGGGGAGGAACCTTTCGCGCAGATCGAGCAGGCACAAGTGCGTGTCAGGCTGATACCCCTACTCCGCAGTCGCCTCGTGGTGGAGCGAGTGCGCGTACAAGGACTGCGGCTCAACCTGATCCGCGACGCCCAAGGCCGAGCCAACTGGGCAGACCTGATCGCCGCGCGGACCGCGGTGCCGGAAGTATCGGGTACGGCCCCACAGTTTGTTTCCGTCGCGCTGAACCCCAACGCCCCGCCGGCCGCCGAGTCCGTCGGCCTCGCTCACTTCGAGATCGGTGGTCTCGAGGTGACGGGCGAGCGGATAACCTGGGACGATCGTCAAGCCGAGAGGCACCTGGTCTTGGATGACCTGAAGCTGACGACCGCTAAAATCGTCGCCGATAAGCCGATCCTGTTCTCCCTGAGAGGCGCGCTCGAGGCGTCCGATCTGCGCGCACAGCTGGTCGCGGAGGGGGAGCTCACCGCCGACGGCGACCTCCGTAACCTTTCGGTAGCCCCCCTGAACCTGCGCCTGAATGAGTTCCGGATGGCGAACGGTCTCTCGGCAGACGCGGACCTTCAAGGCAACCTAGTCCTGGATCTGGATTCAAAGCGATACCTGATGGACGGCTTGGAGATGCGGATCGACGCGGCGGGCGGTCCCCTCTCCGGCGGGCGGCTGGAGGCGGCGGTGAACGTCCGAGCCGAGCTGGACCTCGCATCCGAGACGCTCAAGCTCGACGGGCTTGCGGTCCGGTCAGGCGCGCTAAGCGTGACCGGCGAGGCGTCGGGCAAGGGGCTCCTTTCCGAACCCGTTCTCAGCGGACGGCTGGTCCTCGACAAGCTTGATCTGCGCGCCTGGCTGACTCAGCAAGGTCTGGGGGTGCCGCAGACAGCAGATCCGACGACGTTCCAGCGCGTCGCCGTCACGGGCAATTGGCGCCTCACGGACGACCAATTCCTCTTGCAGGACGCCGCCCTGGATCTCGACGCAACCCATGTCACCGGCGTTGCGGAGGTGATTCTGACCAGCCCGCTCGGCTACCGTTTCGACCTTGATGCCGACAAGCTCGATCTCGACCGTTATTTGCCGACGGAGGAGAAGCCGGGGACGAAGAGCCAGGCGGAAGAGCATGTGGCGGGCCCTGCGGCTTTGGAACCTTCACCGGAACATCGCGCCGAAGGGCGCGAAGCGGAGGGATTGGTCGACGAGGAAGCCGTTGCCGGACAACGGCCCGGCCGAACAGAGGGACCGGCGCCCGTGCCTCCCGCGGGAGGCTCCCTGTTCCCCGTGGAGCTGCTCGACCGGCTGGACCTGGAGGGCGGGCTGGATGTCGGTGAGCTCAAGGCCGCCGGGCTTGCTCTTGGGGACACCTCGCTGCAGATCCACAGCAAGGACGGAAGCCTCAAAATCAACAACCGTGTCCAACGCTTCTACGAGGGCCGAGTCGAGGGACGTCTCGGACTTGACGTGCGCACGGTCGAGCCCAGGATCGTCTTCGTCCAGCAGGCCACCGGAATCCAGATCGGTCCTCTGCTCAAGGACCTGACGGGGGATGACAAGCTCACTGGCAGAGGCGATATCGACACGGATCTCACCGCGATCGGCCATACGGAGGGCGCACTCAAGCGCAGCCTGTCGGGCAGGCTGAAAATCGATTTCACCGAGGGCGTCGTGAAGGGATTTAACCTGGAGCGCATGATCCTCGAGGCCAGGGCCCGACTGAAAGGGGAGCAGTTGCCCGCAGAGGAGCCGCTGCAGACGGACTTCACCGATCTGCACGCAAGTGCCAGCCTGAGCAGCGGCGTGCTGAGCAACGAGGACCTGCTCGCGACCAACAACCACCTGCGCGTCACCGGCAAGGGCAGGGTCGACATCGGCAGCGAGCGCTTCGATTACCGCTTCGAGCCCATGTTCGTGAAGCCACCCGAGGGGCGCGGGATCAAGGAGCTGGAAGACATCCCGGTTCCGATTCGACTGACCGGGTCCTTCGACAAGCCGCTATGGAACGTGGACGTCGCCAGCGCACTGAGAGAGATCGGCCGGCGCCACCTGGAAGAGAGCGGAGGGGACGCCCTCAAGAAGCTGGAGGAGCGGACCGGGATCAAGGGGCTGGAGCAAGGGCTCAGGGGCCTGTTCGGACGCTAAGCGGTCCGATTGCTTCTTCATGGAACCGAGGCGTTTCTCCGAACCCGTGCTCGCTTGGTTCGACGAGCACGGCCGCAAGGACCTACCCTGGCAGCTCGACCCCACGCCTTATCGGGTCTGGGTCTCGGAGGTCATGCTCCAGCAGACCCGGGTCTCGGTGGTCGCCCCCTATTTCGATCGGTTCATGGCCCGCTTTCCCGCCGCAATAGACCTGGCCGCAGCGGCCGAGGACGAGGTCCTGCACCTTTGGTCCGGACTCGGCTACTACGCCCGGGCCCGTAACCTGTACAAGGCCGCGCGTCTCATCGCGGGGGAGCATGGCGGTGAGTTTCCGAGGAGGCTCGAACAGGTCCAGGCCCTGCCCGGGATCGGCCGCTCCACCGCCGGCGCGATCCTTTCCCTGGCATCGGGACAGCGTCACCCGATCCTGGACGGCAACGTGAAGCGCGTGCTGTCCCGCTGCTTCGCCGTCACCGGCTGGCCGGGTCGCAGCGCGGCGCTGAACAAGCTGTGGGAGCTCGCCGAGGCCTGCACCCCGCACCAGCGGGTCGCCGCATACAACCAAGCCATGATGGACTTGGGCGCCACCCTCTGCACCCGCGGGAATCCCGATTGCGGCCGCTGTCCGATGGCCGATGGTTGCCAGGGCCTGGCACGCGGGACACCCACGACATTCCCGTACCCCAAGCCCCGCAAGTCTCTACCCACGCGTGAGACCCGGATGCTGGTGGTGTGCCGAAAAGACGGGGAGATCCTCCTTGAGCGCCGCCCCCCAGCCGGGGTCTGGGGCGGGCTGTGGAGCCTGCCTGAGTGCGCGCCTGAGATAGAGATTTCCCACTGGTGCCGCGACCGCCTCGGGGCCGCACCGCGTCGGGTTGAAAAGCTCTCCGCCCGACGTCATACCTTCTCCCACTTCCACCTGGACATCACGCCCGTACAGGTCGAGCTGGAACCGACGACCGATGTCGTCGCCGACGGCGACCGGTTGAGCTGGTACGACCCGCAACGCCCGACGCCCGTTGGGATGGCGGCGCCGGTGACCAGAATCCTTAACGAAATCGCCGAGCTGAAACTTACCGAGCAGAGAGAATCGATATGAGCCGAATGGTCCAATGTGTCAAGCTCAACCGCGAAGCGGAAGGTCTGGATCGTCAGCCCTACCCGGGTGATCTTGGCAAACGCATCTTCGAGAACGCTTCCAAGCAAGCCTGGCAAGATTGGCTGCGCCATCAGACCATGCTCATCAACGAGAATCGCCTCACCCCCATGGATCCCAAGGCGCGCGCGTTCTTGGAAGAACAGATGGAGAAGTTCTTCTTCGGCGAAGGCTCCGACCTGCCGCCCGACTACAAGCCGCAGGGTTAGGGACAAAGCGGGCTCGAACTTGACGTAGAACCGCCATGCCGCTTTAATATCCGACTCTCGTCTGCAGGACGATGAATCCGGCTCCCGCTCGCGGGATATGCGCCCAGGTAGCTCAGTTGGGTGAGGAGGAACCCTTGGTCCAGTGGGCCAAGGAAGTCCGACGAACGCGAGTCAGGGATGGCGAGCTGGGCATAGCGCCAGGGACGGAGAGAGCGCTAACGTACAATGCAGATACCGCCCAGGTAGCTCAGTTGGTAGAGCAGAGGACTGAAAATCCTCGTGTCGGCAGTTCAATTCTGTCCCTGGGCACCAATAAAACAAGGACTTAGACGCGCTCCTATGCGCGTCTTTTCGCGTCCAGGCACCAGTTTCGCGTCCCGCAGTGGTACCTGATTTGGTACCTCGTAGTACCGCGCCGTCGCAACGTGCGGTATCAGTCTTCCGCCGGGTTGTCGGCAAGCCCTTTTTCTTTGGGAAAATCCAATCTGGCAACATCCCAATCTTGCGCGAACACTCCACGTTTATCTAACCACTTATGTCCCGCGGGGCCAGGACTCAGCCTCGAACCAAGGGCTGTTGGGGAATGGTGACGAACTCTGGCCGAAATCCCTTGCACAGGATGATTGAAGGTGTAGCACCGTGCTACCATTTATCAAAGCCGGCGGGGACGTTCCGCCGCTTTTCGCGTGTCCAATGTAACAGGATGGACGCCAATGGGGCCTCCAAAGGGAGAGTGAATCATGACCAAACGGCTGCGCTTTTTCATTAAGGGCATTGGCAGCATTCTGGACATTGCGCCAGAACCGCGCGTCTATCGACACACTTACAAAGATGGCGACCTGGAACGCCTGCAGGGTGATTTTGTTCGGGTCGCCGATGATGTGCGTGTAGTCGTCAAAAAAGCCACTGAAGGCAGGGCTTTCCAGTCCGTTGAGAATACCTCGCCGGGAAAAGTCAGCAGGACCACGGGGGGACCCAATGGACGAACACGAGCCCACAACGCCGGCTGAATCGACCGCGGAGCAAGAAAAATCCGTTGAAGCGGCGACTCTCGAAGGAGAATACGCTGGCAAAGGCGGACATAAGGAAGAGCGGCGCGCACTCGTACATGCTAGGTTTTCCGGGCCTCTGCCGCCGCCCGAGATTCTTCAGCACTACAAAGAGATAGAGCCCGACTTTCCAGAGCGGATTCTCCGTCTTACGGAAGGCGAAGCAGCGCACCGTCGCGAGTTGAACATGAAAGCGCTGGGAGTCGACCGGCTTGAGACCGTTCTAGGGCAGGTTTTTGGGTTTCTCGTTGCCCTTGCCGCGTTCGCTACCGCCGGGGTTCTCGGCTACTTGGGGCATCCGGCAGCCTCCACTATCGTTGGGGGCGCCACAATCGGCGGTTTGGTGGCAGCGTTCATCAAGGGACGTTCTCAGAACTCACGTCCCTCAAATGCGGCTGACGACAAAACCGAACCTCAGTAGGTTTCGTATACAGCCAACGACACCTTACGAAAACCTCGGGCGGCGGCGAGGAAGGGCCATCGAAAGAGAAATCCGTCTTGAGCCCGCACGCTTCCCATACTTCTTCCTTATTCCGCGCGTTCTTTTCGTTGATTTCCGGGAATCGATCGACCGCTCTCCCTTCAACTTCACGCTTGCCCCGAACGTTCGAGGTTGAGGGCCAACAGACGGGACAGGATTTCGTTCTCGGGCATCTCGGGGGTGTAGTCGTCCCAGCCGTAGGCGGCCGCCTACGGCAGCGTCTAGGGCCTTGTGGGCGTTGTCGAGCCAACGCGGGCGGGGTGGTTGCACAGGTTGGTTAGAGGCCAACTCAGGGTCTCACCGGCCCTAAAGTAGTACCCTCCGCTATGTCCGGCTTCCGCCAAAAGCAGACGGAAAGCTCGTGGCGACCAACTCTAGGATTCCCAGGAATCCCCGATGCGCTATGCTGTTTACTCGGGGCACTGGGAGCTTCCTTCGAAAACACCACGGAATCCTGCTCGCTGTTGTGTCGGACGTTTCAGCGTTTCTGCCTATCTTGACAAACGAAGATTCTGTTTAGCACAGTTAGCGTAGAATCTTTCTAGTACCGAACACACAGATTCTGTTGAAGAACAATGTTAGCGCCAAACCAAACGAGTACATCAAAAATGGCAACCTTATTCTTTGCTCGTGAGGGATCGGACCTCGACCGGACTACCCAAGGCATCCAGGTCACGCTATCGGAATTTTTGAAACACTTCGGCGACCATGCCAGCAAGCACTTCGTAGACCCACCTGCCGTCAACCCTGACAAAAAACGAAGCCGCTATTCGCCATACACGCTTGTCGTTTTGGAGATCGCGAAAGATGAAGGCGAAGGTACATATGCTAAGGCGGGATACTACTACTTTCCCGGTCTGTCGCCTCAAGAGTGTGCTGCTACACTGAGCATCGATATGCCGAATTAGGAATTCCGCAATCACGTCCGAAGGTAGGGAGCAAGGCTCAATGGCTTACGAACCGTGCCCTATGTGTGGTAAAGAAAAACATCAGCTCAATGCGTGTAAACACTGTGGATTTACCAGAAGCTCGCAATCCAAGAACGCTGAAAAATCATCAATCCCGAAAAAGCGGAAGGTTCAAATCCGAAAAGCCAAGCCCACGAAAAAGCCGAAAACGGTTTCTATTCCAAAAAGAAAGGCGCGGAAGAAGCAGCGTCATGGGCCTGCACGGCTTCAGGGGGTTGCTGTAAAGCTAATCTCGCAAAGGGGTACAAAGCTCCAGGGGAAGTATTCTTGCTGCAGTTGTGGTGCGAACGTCGACAACCCGACGAGATATGCTGAGTCTAATGTCGGGCCTGTGGTGCTCTGTGCTTCCTGTAAGAGCCGTATTCGAAGAGAGTCCTTTCCGCCCAAGGACTACGATGCACTAGACCTCGCTGAAACAGGGGGTCTCTTTGAAGGCAATCGGAGGCGTCATTGATCTTCCGGAAGCAGAAGTCGCTAACAAGTGGCTCAGCGCCGACCTAATACCGCGCACCGAGCTCATGAGTTAATTGAAGGTCCATGGCTGGCGCGGTATTGGTCGGGCTAGCCATGACGTTAGGAAGCTTATCGTGGTTTCTTCCTGATGTTCTTTGTTAATCCACGAATTTGGAGAATATGCTATG
>JAYEJW010000488.1:0-1561 GCA_034716535.1 Pseudomonadota bacterium | reverse complement strand
GCAGAGGCGAAACAGGTATCACCGCTGATGCTCTTCCTGCAACAGTTCAAGAATTCACTGTTGATCATTTTACTGATCGCCGCGGCGCTTTCTGCGTATACCGGGCTTGTGGCGGATGCCGTCGCCATCACTTTTCTGGTCTTGTTTAATGCAATCATCAGCTTTGTGCAGGAGCAGAAGGCGCAACAATCCCTCCAGGCACTCAAAGAAATGGGGGCGCCCAACGCGCTTGTCTTGCACGACGGGGAATGGACAAGCGTGCCGGCGAAGGACATCGTGCCGGGCGATATCCTCCGGCTTAACACCGGCGATATCGTCCCGGCGGACGTGCGCCTTGTAGAGACCAATCAGCTTCGTCTCGACGAGTCAGCGCTGACCGGCGAGTCGGAGCCGGTCGAGAAGCAGACAGAAGTCATTGCCGGGGAGAATGTCGGTATAGGTGATCGTCTGAACATGGCGTTCATGAGCACCATCGTCAGCAACGGCAATGGCGTCGGCGTCGTTTCTGCCACCGGTATGGCGACGGAGGTCGGCCACATCGCCGAGCTGATGAGCACTGCGGAGGTCGTGAAGACGCCCATGCAGCGCCGTCTTGGTGCTCTCTCGCAAATCCTGGTTGCTGCGGCACTCGTCGCGGTTGCTGCCGTCGTCGGACTCGGTATCAACCACGGCGCCGACCTGATGGAGATGATACAGATCGGCGTCTCCCTGTCGGTGGCGGCCATACCATCCGGCCTGCCCACGGTATTGGCCATCGTGATGACCATGGGCGGAAAACGCATGGCGAAGAACCAGGCCCTGGTGCGCCAGTTGGCCTCAGTGGAGACGCTGGGATCGACATCGGTCATATGCTCGGATAAAACCGGTACCCTGACCCAGAACCAGATGCAGGTGGTTTCTGCCTGGAGCGGCGGCAAGCTCTGGCAGGTGACCGGCCAGGGCTTCGATCCCAAGGGTGAGTTTCTCGATGAGGACGGAAAAGCCACGGACCCGGAAAAATCCCTGGACCTCAAGTACGCGCTCGTCATCTCGGCGCTGTGCAACGAAGCCCAACTGAAGGAGGAGGGCGGTCGCTACTCAGTCCTGGGCAATCCCACCGAAGGTGCGCTGGTGGTCGCAGCTGCCAAGGTCGGTATTACCAAGGAAGGGCTTCTCAAAGAAGGCTATGAACTCATCAAGAGCTATCCCTTCGATTCGACACGTAAGATGGCCAGCGTCATCGTGCGCGGACCCAAGGGCCGACATTATCTGGTCGCCAAGGGGGCCCCCGATGTTCTCCTGCGGCGCTCGGAAAAGATCCACTGGAACGGTGATGACATCCCGTTGGACGAAGCCCACCAGGCAAAGGTTCATGAAGCCGTGGATGTCTTCGGTGCCCGCGCCCTGCGCACCCTGGCCATTGCCTTTGTGCCTCTCGAGCCCTCCGAACTGGATCATCCACAGGAACAACACGAAAACGATCTGGTGCTGCTCGCCATCCACGGCATCATCGATCCACCGCGTCCGGAGGCCATCACTGCCGTGGAGCAATGCTGGGCTGCGGGGATCAAGACCGTGATGA
>JAYEJW010000487.1:0-1568 GCA_034716535.1 Pseudomonadota bacterium | reverse complement strand
CCCGCGCCGGAAATCGGTATCCTCCCAAAATCCGAGCGCCGGTCCAAGGCAGCTTGGCACAATCGCTTCCCTCAGCCTGCTTGCTATTGAATTCTCAAGCGTTTTCCAACCCTGCCCAACAACAACGGCGGAGGCCGAGATCAGGTCATCTGAACTTAGGATGCTGCGGCGTGTATGGGAAAAGGCAGCCGCGCCACCGGCCGCCATCGCAACGCCGAGATCGATGAGCGTTGGCGATGTGCGGCTCAGGATCTCGGCGCCGGCGATTCTCAACCCAAAGAGCAGCGTGGTGACGTAGGCAAGTCCCATCGCCAAGATCACCCCCGAGATGACGGTGATGACCGACCGCCTGATCAATCCGGGTTCGAATGACACCAGGCCATAGGAGAGGCTAATGATGGGTGACATCAGCGGTGCAACGATCATGGCGCCGATAATCGTCGGGGCGCTGTTCGCGATAAGACCGAACGTGGCGATAGTGGCGGCGAGCGCCAACATGAAGAAGAACCCAAAGGAAGGGATAGAGGCTTGGTGCATTTCCCGAGACAACTCGGGGGCGGGGGTTGCTTCCTCAACGTAGGGCGCCCAGCCGTCTGTGAGCTGGCGCCATTTTCGAACCAAGAACCCAATTAATGGCTTGCGTGGCATGCTGGATCCATAGGCGCTCAATGCTCGTCTGAATGGCCGTGCGGATCCGGAGCAAAGCTGTCGTCGCCGCCGCTTTTAAGGATGGTCGCCTTCAACTGGGAGCGGGTGCCGTAACTCCGCATTTCGTCAGGCAGGACAGCGGGCTCCTTGATCATGTCGGGAATCGGTGATTTGTAGGTAAAACCGTCGGTTCGTTTGTCGAAGTCCGCCTTCACCTGCTTTCGAAACTCCGGGTCCGTGAGTAGATCGATGCCGGTGAGAGCGAGGACCTTCGACGCGGTGACGGCCCCCTTGAATCCGACGCTGGTCCCGTGGCTGGCGGTGGCCATCCAGGTGTGAAGGGCGATCCCCTGCGGCATGGTCGGGGCCGTGATGCCCATGGCCGGGGTGATGTAGCTCACGTCGCCTACGTCGCTGAATCCGCCCCTTGTGGGCTCGTCCGGGATGGCCTCGATCTGCGTGGTCATCCCCGTCAGCTCCAGTCCCGCCGCCTCCTGGAGCTTGGTGGCAAAGCTCTGTTCCTCCGCCGTGTACTTCGGCAGGCCCACGGTCTTGAAATGCGCCTGCATCCGGTCGGCAAGTGGGCTGTTCGGCAGTGTATCATGCATGCCGAAGTAGTCGATCGCCAGTCCTTCCGTCTGGGTAGCGAGGGCCGCACCCTGCACCATGTCCTTGATCCAGGCGATGCCCTTGGTCACGCGCTCGCGGTCCGCATCCCGATAGGGGGACAATAGGGGACAGACCAGGATTTTACAGCGACAGGCGTCTTCGCCACCTGGAAATCGTGGTCCGTCCCTGAGGTATCCCCAGATTATTGCTCTCTAATATAGTAGGTTGCGGCGCACTTTTAACGTAGAGTTGAACATGCATGGGGTTTTGTGGTTCCTGGAAAGCGACCAAACCCACCAGGAGCCACCCCA
>JAYEJW010000486.1:0-7978 GCA_034716535.1 Pseudomonadota bacterium | reverse complement strand
GGCGAGGGCAAATGCGGCGGCGACAAGGCCGCCAAAGAGGGCAAGTGCGGCGAGGGTAAGTGCGGCGGCGACAAGGGCGCCAAAGAAGGAAAGTGCGGCGAGGGTAAGTGCGGCGGCAGCAAGTAGTCCTCTCTGACCAGCCATGAGCACAATGAGATTCCCCGTTCATGGCGCCGGTCTCGGTCTGCGGCGCTCTTTCATCGACGCCGCGGCCGAGCAGCCCCCCGACCAGGTCGACTTCTGGGAAGTCGCCCCCGAGAACTGGATCGGAATAGGCGGGCGCTACGGGCGCCGGTTTCGGACCATGACGGAGCGCTTCCCTTTTGTCTGTCATGGTCTGTCCCTGTCCATCGGCTCGCCGGCCCCCCTCGACGTCACATTCGTCAAGCGCATCAAGGCGTTTCTGGACGAGCACCAGATCCGCACCTACACGGAGCATCTGAGCTATTGCTCCGACGACGGCCACCTCTACGACCTGATGCCCATCCCCTTCACCGAGGAGGCGGTGCACCACGTGGCGGGGCGCGTGCGCCAGGTTCAGGACATCCTGGAACGGCGTATCGCCCTGGAGAATGTCTCCTACTACGGCGCCCCGGGGCAGGAGATGTCCGAGATCGACTTCGTCAACGCCGTGCTCGCCGAAGCCGACTGCGGTCTGCTGCTCGACGTCAACAACATCTACGTCAACAGCATCAATCACCGGTACGATCCCCTGGACTTCCTCACCCGCCTTCCCGGTGAGCGCATCGTCTACGCGCACATAGCCGGACATTACGAGGAGGCTGAGGACCTGCGGGTGGATACCCACGGCGCAGATGTCATCGATCCGGTCTGGAGCCTGCTGGAGAAGGCTTACGAGCGCTTCGGCGTCTTCCCCACCCTGCTGGAGCGCGACTTCAACATCCCGCCGCTGGACGAACTGGTGACCGAGGTCAGCACCATCTCTGCCCTGCAACACGGTCACCAAGGGACCGGCCGGGGGCGCGCCTCACATGTCTGAGCAGCCTGCATTCATCCGTCGGCAGTACGAATTCGCCGCCCACATCCGCGACCCGGCACACCGCCAACGGCCGGCAGATGTGGAGGATCGGCGTATGGCGATTTACCGCGAGCTCTTCTACAACAACCTGGAGTCGCTGCTCGCCGCCAACTTCCCTGTTCTACGCAAGCTTCTCGCCGACGAGCACTGGCACGGCATGGTGCGTGACTTCTTCGTCAAGCACCGCTGTGAGACGCCGCTGTTTCTGGAGATCGGACAGGAGTTTCTCGATTACCTGCAGAACGAGCACGAATCCGAGCCCCGAGACCCACCGTTTCTGATCGAGCTCGCTCATTACGAGTGGGTGGAGCTGGCGCTCTCCGTCAGCAACGAATCCGCGGATCCGGACGGCGCCGATCCGAACGGCGACCTCATGGCGGATGTGCCGGTGCTCTCCCCGCTGGCCTGGAACCTGAGCTATCGTTTCCCGGTCCACCGCATCGGACCGGACTTTCTGCCCGATCAGCCGGGCGAGGAGCCGACGCACCTGGTTGTCTACCGGTCCCGCCAGGACGAAGTGGAATTTCTTGTGATCAACGCGGTCACCCAGCGCCTGCTGCAGCTGCTGCAAGAAAACCCCGATTGGACGGGTCATGAAACGGTGAAACGGATCGCCCAGGAGCTGAAGCATCCGCGACCGGCACAGGTCATGGAAGCGGGACACCAGCTGCTCAACGACCTTCACGCCCGCAACATCGTCCTCGGCACCCGTCGGCAGGCGTCCTGAAGGCGCCGGCGTCCGCCGCGCGCCCCAGGCGCGCACACTATCCGCTCATCTTCACGACAAACTCGTTTCGGAGGACGGCATGATTCGGCTACTCAACAAACTACAGGACATCCTCGATGCCTTTCGCACCATCGACTTCCTGGGTCCGCTGGCGCTACGCCTCTATCTGGCGCCCGTGTTCTGGATGGCCGGGACCAACAAGCTCTCCCACTTCGAAGACACCGCCGCCTGGTTCGGCAACCCGGACTGGGGGCTCGGATTGCCGGTACCGCACCTGATGGCCGGCCTGGCCACGGGCACCGAAGTATTGGGTGCGGTCTTTCTGGTGGCGGGCTTCGCCGTACGCTGGATATCCGTCCCCCTGATGGTGACCATGGTCGTTGCCGCGGTGAGCGTCCATTGGCAGAACGGCTGGCAAGCCGTCGCCGACAGAGTGTCTCCGTTTCCGCCCGCCGACATCGACCTCGCCATGGAGCGGCTGGATCGGGCGCGCTCCATCCTGGAAGAACACGGCAACTACGATTGGCTCACGGGCAGTGGGAGCTTCGTGATCTCCAACAACGGCATCGAGTGGGCCGCCACCTATTTCATCATGCTCCTCGTACTCTTTTTCATCGGCTCCGGCCGCTACGCGAGCGCCGACTATTGGATCGCCCGCCGCTTCCGCGACAAAGATTGAGTCGCCCCACCAAAGCGTGCCCCCCCGGGTCATCCCCCGGGGGCCGCCCTCTGCCCTTCCCTTCGCCGGCCGATTCGGGTCCTGTTACACTCCAACCGGAGCCTTGACGGGTCGGAGCGTCGGCTTTAGCCGATGACGCTCAAGGCAAACCGCCTCGAATCCACCTATTGTTAAAGGTGGAGAAACCGAAGAAGGAAAACGCGATGACAACTTGGGTCCTAGTCGCCGATAACAGTCGTGCAAGGTTCTTCGCTGCGGAGAAGGCCGCGAGTCCGTTGATCGAGGTCCGGGATCTGACCTACCCTGAGGCCCGGCTTCACGAAGGAGACTTGGTGACGGACAAGAACGGACGCGACCGCAATCCGGGTACGGGGGCGGCGCACGGATTCGGCACCGAATCTGCGCACAAACAGGACGGCGCGGAACGCTTCGCCCTGCAGGTGTGCAGCGAGCTGGAGTCCGCCCGCACAGGCGGGGAGTTCCAGAAGCTCTATGTGGTGGCTGCCCCCACCTTTCTCGGCCTGCTGCGCAAGCATCAATCCTCAGCGCTCAAACAGATGGTCGAAGGGGAGCTGGATAAGAACCTCGCCACGCGAGACAGCGCATTTATACGCAAGCATCTCCCTGATTTTCTCTGAACGCCAACGTGGACCCGAAGAGATTGCCGGCCGGGCAATTCTTCGGGGCGCAGCGCGAAATCGCCGTTCCCAAGTTGCTACATTTTCGCGCGCGCAACCGGTGATGGCATTCGAGAAATGGACGATAAGGCACAAGCCGCGATGACTCCCCTCACGCCGCTCCCCGCGAGCGACCTCTACCACGCCTGTGATCTCTCCGAGGTCGATTTCACAACCACCAAACAGCTCGAGCCCATGAGCGCCAGCATCGGGCAAGAGCGGGCCGTGGAGGCCGTCGATTTCGGCGTCGGCATCCGCCAGGATGGCTACAACGTCTACGTCATGGGCTCCACCGGACTCGGAAAACACGCCCTGATCGAGCACATGCTGGAACAGCGCCGCCACGATGATCCGGCGCCGAACGACTGGTGCTACGTGGCCGACTTCGACAACCCCCACCGCCCTTCGGCCCTGCGCCTGCCTCCCGGCCGGGGCCGCCACCTGCGCGACGACATGAAGCAGCTGGTGGAGGACCTGCTCAACGCCGTCCCGGCGGCCTACCAAAGCGAGGACTACAACCGCCGGGCCGAGGCGATCCAGCAGGAATTCAAGGAACGGGAAGACGCCGCGGCGAGCGCCATCGGCCAGAAGGCGAAGGAACGCGGAATCGCGCTGATCCATACTCCACACGGGTACACGCTGGCGCCTGTCAAAGACGGACACATCCTGAACTCTGAGGAGTTCGGCAAGCTCCCCGAGGACGAGAAGGAACGCATCGGAGGACTTATCGGGGAGTTACAGGAGGACCTACAGAAAACCCTGAGCCAGGTGCCCCTGTGGCAGAAGGAGATGCGCCGCCGCTTCAAAGAGCTGAATCGGGAGGTTACCGAGGCAACGGTCACCGCGCTCATCGCCGAGCTGGAGGCCAACTATGCCGACCTGCCGGCGGTGCTGGACTACCTTGCGGCGGTCAAACGCGACGTCGTAGACAACGGCGAGGTCTTCCGGCACGGCGACGGTGAAGAAGGCAAGGCGCCGACCCCGGACGACCCCCAGTTCACTCGCTACCGCGTCAACCTGCTGGTGGACAACGCAGATTTGGACGGCGCCCCGGTTGTTCACGAGGACAACCCGAGCTATCTCAATCTGATCGGCCGCATCGAGCACATCGCGCGCATGGGTACGCTGATGACCGACTTCACGCTCATCAAGTCGGGCGCCCTGCACCGCGCGAACGGTGGCTTCCTAATTCTCGATGCCTTGCGCCTGCTGGCCAACCCGTTCGCCTGGGACGCCCTTAAGCGGGTCCTGCGCTCGCGCGAGATCCGCATCGAATCTCTGGAGCGGCTGCTGAGCCTGGCCAGCACCACATCCCTGGAGCCCCAGGCCATCCCCACGGACGTCAAGGTCGTGCTGGTGGGTGAACGGCTGCTCTACTACCTGCTCAAGGCCTACGACCCGGACTTTGGCCAGCTGTTCAAGGTCGCCGCAGACTTCGCGGAGGACATGCCGCGCCTGCCGGCCAATGACGCCCTTTACGCCCGCCTGGTGGCCACCGTACAGGAGAACAAGAAGCTTCTGCCGTTGACCCGGGATGCGGTGGAGTTGGTCATCGAGCAGGCGGCGCGCCGCGCCGCCGACGGAGAGCGGGTGTCCCTCCACCTCGGCAGCCTGTCAGACCTCCTGCGGGAAGCCGACGACCGGGCCCGTAAGGCACTGGAAGAAACGATTCGACGCGACCACGTCACAGGGGCCATTGGTGCACAAAGGCATCGCCTGGATCAACTGCGAGAGCGCCTCCAGCAGGAGATTCTCCGCGGGACCATCCTCATCGACACCAAAGGTGCGCAGTTGGGGCAGATCAATGGCCTGTCGGTGATCCAGCTCGGCGACTACGCCTTCGGCACTCCGACGCGCATCAGCGCCACCGCACGCCTGGGAACCGGTGAGGTCGTGGACATCCAGCGCGAAGTGGAACAAGGCGGCCCCATCCACGCCAAAGGGGTTTTCATCCTCTCCGCGTACCTGGGCCGGCGCTACGCGAGGTTCCAGCCCCTGTGTCTCGCCGCCAGCCTGGTGTTCGAGCAGACCTACGGCCTCGTGGAGGGAGACAGTGCCTCGGTGGCGGAGCTGTGCGCCCTGCTTTCGGCCGTCGGCGACATCCCACTAAGGCAGTCGCTGGCCGTCACGGGATCCGTGAACCAGCACGGGGAGGTCCAGGCGATCGGCGGAGTCAACGAGAAGATCGAAGGGTTCTTCGACATCTGCGCCGCCCGCGGCCTGACCGGGACCGAGGGGGTCATCATCCCGGATACCAACCGCAAGCACCTGATGCTGCGCCCCGAGGTGATCGCGGCGACTGAAGCGGGCGAGTTCCACGTCTACGCCGTCCACCATGTGGACCAGGCCATGGAACTCCTGACCGGACAGCCCGCCGGGGTCCCGGACAATTCAGGAAACTACCCCGCGGAGAGCGTCAACGGCCAGATCCAGAAGCGGCTGGCGGAATTCTTCGTCATACGCCAGCAGCTCAGCGCCCAGATCCACGGAGACGAATAGACCGTTGTCGGGCGTCCATGGACGGGCGATTGACTTGGCGCGCTCCGCGCTTGCCACCGAACCGCCCCGACGGGTAGTCCATTCTGTAGGGTTGCGGCGCAGCTTTCGGGCGCTGGTATCCCGCTTCGCGCCCCTCCGGAATCGGCCGGTGAGGCCAGTCTACCGACCCGCTTGCCCCGCGGTCCGACAAACCCTTCCAGCACCAGATTGCGCACCCGCCCACCGAATGGTGTCTCGGGGTCCAGACGCAGCCGCTTTCCGCGCAAAGACCATCGCACGCGCCCAGATCACCGGCCACAGGGTGGGGATTCTCAAGCTCCTGTTCCACCGCGAGACGCTGGAGATCCTGGACATCCACTGTTTCGGCGAGCATGCCTCCGAGATCATCCACATCGGACAGGCCGTGATGTCCCAGCAGGGACCCGCCAATAGCCTCCAGTATTTCGCCGATACCACCTTCAACTACCCTACGATGGCCGAGGCCTACCGGGTCGCCGCGCTGAACGGACTCAACAGGCTGTTCTAGAAGGGCTCCCCCAACTGAAGCTTGCGGCGGATCCGCGGCAACCGCTTGCGTCCGAACGAGCGGCCAGGGCGGAGGGCTGCATTTCGGTTTCGCCTATCCGCGCATCAAAACCATTAGTTAGTACCAATTGCTTATTCAGAATTTTCTTATATACTAATTGCCCATATCGGCTAGTGGTATCGCCGAGGGACGCCGAACAACCAACACGAAGGGCAACGATGAACCAGGTCGCTACCACGGCTATCGCAGCGACGCTTCTCGCAGTCGCAGGTGCGGCGAGCGGGTGGGAAGGCTGGCATTCCGCACAGCAAGAAGCGGCTCGGCAGGGACCCGCCCTGGGCGGCGGTGCGCAAGAAATGGTTCCAGACGGGTTGGAACCGCGGTTGTCGTCCGCAAACCAGGACGCCGCGGACGCCCCCTCCGCCCAGACCTACTACGGCTGGCGCTACCCCTATGCCTTTCCGTTCGGATCGCCCCTCGTCACTGCCCAGAAACCCATCACGGGCGAACGCCGGTAGCGCCTCGGCGCAAGGATACGCGCATAGGCTGTGCCCTTGAACGAAAGCAATTCTTTCATCAATCCTCGATAACCTAAGGTGTGTACTATGAAGACGATCGCGACTTTCGCCTCCGCCGCTGCGCTCGCAGCCGTTTCCCTGTCTGCCAGCGCTTGGTGGGCCGCTCCCTATGGACCTTACGGTGCTTACGGGCCGAGCGAAGATCAGCAAAAGGCCATGGTAGAGCAGCAAACCAAGGCCATGGAGCAGATGATGGCCGCCCAGCGCCAGATGGCGGAGCAGATGGCCGCCCAACAGGCCGAGATGATCAAGCGCATGCAGGAGCAAGGGGGCAACCCCATGACCGCCGACCCTTTCTTCGCCTCCCCCTGGGGCGAGGGCCCTTTCGGTACCGATCCCATGAGCATGGACCCCTTCTCCGCCGATCCGTGGGGCCAGGACCCCTTCGCCTACGAGCCGAAGATGCCCGAGATGCCGGCCATGCCTGAAATGCCTGCGCCCTTCGGCATGGATATGCCGGAAATGCCTGCACCCTACGACATGAGCATGCCCGAGCCTCCGGCCATGCCTGAGATGCCCGAGTTCGGCCATATGCCGGAGATGCCGGCGCCTTATGCCATGGGTATGCCCCAGCCGCCCGTGCCGGCTTTCATGACGGACCGCTACGAGGCCATGGAGGCCTACCGCGCAAAGATCATGGAGGAGTCCAAGGCCCGCCGCGACAAGGCGATGCAGGAGATGGCCGAGCGCAGGAAGAAGGTCGCGGCCGCTCGTACCATGCGTCCGCACCGCTACGCCCGCCCCTTCGCGTCCCCCTATGCCCTGATGGCGAAGGCGCCTGAGATGCCGGTCCCTCCGATGGCTCCGGCCACGCAGGCGGAGCAGCCCGCCCCGGCTGCGGCCGCGCCCGCGGTTGAAGCCGCTCCCGCCGAGGCCGCACCTGCGCCGGCCGCCGAGGCGGCTCCGGCTGCGCCTGCTCAGGCCGCCGCTGCCCCGGCCCCCGTTGCCGCCCAAAACTAGGCGACACACGGACCTGACCGGTGCACAAAGGCACCCCCGCTTCGGCGGGGGTGCCTTTTTCTTGTGCCTGGCGTTCTTTCGGCAGATCTTCAGCATTTGCTTGGCCCCTGCCCCTGGTGTAGTTTGCGCTTTTGCGTCGCGCACCCCTACCGGCCGCACCAAAACAAGCAGGGCAAATCTGTTCTAACCCCCCTCACCGCGCGGGAGAGGTGATCGCGGAACGGAATTGCCGGTCATGCGCAGATAGTCGAAGACACGCCGAACATTACGGGCGAGCTTGTCGATAGTGGCGG